>JBCDAK010000295.1:0-4630 GCA_039185545.1 Actinomycetota bacterium | reverse complement strand
GGCGTGTCAGCAGGGTAAACTTAATCAGCTCCTCCATCACATCCACTATACGGTTGTAATAGGGCGACGGGCGCATACTCGGATGATCGTGAAGCGCGGACCACAGTTGGTGCACGTGATGAACGGATGGCCGAACCGCCGGTCTCCTGGATCGCGTAGCTCTCGAAGACAGTCGGCGCAGACCGCGGCGTCGGGAGGAACCAACGACTTGGCCCCTGATTCGTCGCCGCTTGCGACGATGGCGAACGAGCCGTCGTGGAGCACGATGGCGACACGACGCTCGACGTGTGCAATCCGGGCGAGAGGAGGGGCGTCGTCGACCAGCCGACGCACGAACTCGTCGATCACTGAGACAGGAGCGGCCACGTCGATGTGAACGGCCGTTGACGTGTTCCAGACCGACCCGCTCACGGAGAGGTCGACGGCGAGACGAGCGACGAACGGACGGAAGCCGACACCTTGAACGACACCGGTCACCTTGACGCGTTCCGTCACCACCGGCGTCGACTCGAGCAGCGTCATCGGAGCGTCCAGATCGTGATCCGGTTGTTCCCCGAGTCGGCCACAGCGACACGGACCGAGCCGTCGAGCGCACGGTGGGTCGACAACCCGTACGGCCAGCAGAAGGTGTCGTGTCCGACAGCGTCCCAGCGGTTCTCGCCACTGGTCGAGAAATCGTGTTGACCGAGGACCCGATCGGCGTGCGCGTTCGATCGTGTGGCGACGGAGTCCCACACCAAGACTCGGTTGTTCGCGGTGTCGGCGACGACCATGAGACCGTCGTCGTCGACGTCTGCTCGCGGCGCGAGGATGTCGATGGCGTAGGGGAACCGGAGCGACGTCGGAGACTGCGGCGAGTAGGGGAACTCACCCGCCGTCTCGAAGTCGGGCTGACCGAACACGAGATCGGCGGCGGTGTCGTGCGTCGGGCCGCTCGTGGGGACGGAGACATCGGCGTCGACCCACGCGAGCAGTCGGTGGTTCCCGGCGTCCGCGACGAACATGCGCTCGCCATCGGACGCGAGGTCGTGCGGCCATCGGAACGAATGTGATCCGAGTTGGCCGCCATTCTCGTCGCGGGACGATGCGTCGGGCTGGCCGACGACCACCTCTGGCGGCTGGTCTGGTTCGGGCACACCGTCCCAGGCGACCAGGCGCCGGTTGCCGGTGTCGGCGACCCACAGCCGCTCACCGATCATCGCCAGGCCGAACGGCCAGTAGAACCCGCGCGGGCCGCAGCCGCCGCCTCGATTCTCGTCGACCGACTCGCGATCGGACTGGCCCACCACGACATCCGCCGGTGTGTCGGACTCGGTCGGCATGCGATTCCAGATGAGGAGACGATGGTTCCATGCGTCGGCGACCACGAGGCGACCCTCGTGCACGATCAGTCCGGTGGGGAGTCGCAGCCCGTTCGCGGGCCCGCGTCCACCGGCCTGGGCTCCCTCCGTCACGAAGTCGGGTTGCCCCAGCACGACGTCGGCGGGGGCATGGGCACCAGGAGCCGGGTGATGCCAGATCAGGATGCGATGGTTGCCGGTGTCGGCGGCGACGACGCAGTGTTCGTCGATCCAGACACCGCGGGGCGCGTAGAGCTGCGACGGCGTCGGCTCGGCGGCCGGGAGCGTGAGACCGCCGACCGCGGGTGCACCGAGCCACCCGATCGGACGAGCCGCTCCTGCGACATCTCCGGGCGCAGCGGTCGGCGCACTGAATCCGGTCGAGACACGTACGTCGAGGCTCACCGCCGATGGCGCCTCGACGGACGCCCCGCTGGTGCCGGCGAGCATCTCGGTCATGACGTACGGGCTCGAATCCAGAGCCGACCGCCGTCGACCCGGGACGGGACAGAGGTGAGTTGTGCCCCCGGGGACGAGATGCAATCGCCGGTCGCTGCGTCGAAGGTGAACCCGTGCCAGGGACACGTGATGACACCGTCACCCAGCAACCCGCCGTCGAGCGACATCCCCTGGTGGACGCAGGCGTTCGCGAAGACGTGCACGCCTGCACGAGATCGGGTGACGACGAAGCTGAGGGCAGGCCCCTGTTCGTCGCCTGGAACATCGACCCGGTGCAGACGCGACGGGTCGAGGTCGTCGACCGCGGGTCCCTCGACCCACCCGACCTCCGATCGGGTCCGGCGCCTGATCGACGAGATCGGGATGATCGTCTCGATCGGCGCGTCGGCCGGAGGCACCGGTTCGGCGGGCGGTGCCGGCGGCTTGATGATGCCGTGCAGCGCGAGCACCGCTCGGACGTGCGGGTCGTCGACGAGGCCGAACAGCAGCTCCTTGCCGCGGGGATCGTTGCGGAGCGTCCGCACGATGTCGACCAGCACGGGTCGATGGAACGCCTCGACGGCGTCGGCGAGCTCGATCGCCGCGCCGGTGGCGGCGTCTCCCGTCACGTCGTCCTCGAGCCGTTCGGCCGCCGATCGGGCCTCGTCGACCCGGCGCGCGAGCTCATCGAACGTCGGCTTCGTCGACTCCCCGACCACCGACGAGTCGTCCGACGGTCGTTCGGTCAGCGTCATGATGTCGGCTTCCCGTCCTGGCGAAGGATCGACTCCTGCTTGGCGATCTCGTCGAGGACTCCTCGGATCGACATCACGCCGTCGTGATCGTCGAACTCCTCGAAGATCGACCGGGCTTCGTGGAGCTTGGCCTTTGCATCGTCGAAGACTCCGAGGTGAGCGAGAGCGTTGCCCTGGTTGGCGAGCACCCGGGCACGACCTTGCGGGTCGCGCTCGCGCGTCCGCTGTTGCAACACTCCCTCGTACAGCCCGATGGCCTCGGCGATGTTGTCAGCCTGGTGGGTCGACGGCATGTAGACGAGCGCGTTCGCGAGGTTCAGCTGAGCGCTGGACCATCGATCGAAGTGGCTCTCGGGGGTGAACACCTCGAGCGACGCCCGGAGCGACTGCACGGCCACGCCGGTCCGGAGCAGGTCGGTCGCCTCGTTCATCGGCATCATCAGGTAGGCGAGCCCGAGGTTGGCATTGGCGATCGCGTACGTCTCGGGAGCCGACTCGGCGGTCACCAGCGCGAGCGCCTGGTGGTAGTGGTCGATCGCCTGCTGCATCAGCCGAGGAGCAGCCTCGGACATCTCCTGGAACATGGCTCCGGCGGCGACGTGCAGTTCGGCTCGACTCACGAACAACTCGCTCGTGGCGAGATGGTCGATGGCCGACTGGAAGGTGACGGCGGCGCGTTGGGTGCCGCCCTCGTCGAGTTGTACGTGGGCGAGCTGGCCCATGAGCTGCCCGGTGAGCGCATCACTGACCGACCGGGCGACGATCGCAGCGGCCTCGAGCGACTCGATCGCGTCGGCCCGTCGGCGACCCTCGAGCGCGGCGGTCGCCTGCGCGGCGTGGACGAGAGCAGCGAACTCGCCGGTCGTGGCGCCCGCCGCCGGGGGCATCGCACGCATCCCGACCACGAAAGCGAGCGTCTCCACGTGCGTGCGCAACTCGAGTGCGTCGCTCGCTCCTCCTGAGACGAGCCCCTGGAGATCCGCGAGCAGCAACTCGAGATCGTCCTGCGCCGGGTCGAGAACGAACCGGTTGATGCGCGTCACCAGGTCATCACCGCTGAGCAGCTCGAGCGCACCGTCGAGGTCCCCGTCGAGCGCACAGCGGTAGAAGTCGAGCGACGTGGGGAACGAGTCGGGGAGTCGACCTGCCACCAAGGTCTCGCGGACGTCATCGTGGCTGGGGCCGTCGGGAACGAGGAGGTACCCGGCGGGCAGCTCGAACACGCCGATCGGCTGAGGCCGCGCGACGATCGCCGTGTCGTGCTGTTCGATGGTGAGATCAGCCATGAATCGGTCCTTCGATGTCTCGGTCGGCCGCCCGGCGGATCCACTGGGCGGCGATCTCAGCGTGGCGCCGAGTCGGGTAGTCGTTCACGGTGCGATGCACCGCCTCGTCGGGGAACACGACGACGATCTCGACGACCCAGCGGCCGCGCACTTCGCGGACCGTCGTGTCGACGGCGATCGCCTGCTCGCCCGTACCGGGCGGGCGGGCCGCGGTCCCGTCGTCGGGGTCATGCGGTGAGTCCGACACGGAGTGCGCCGTTCTGTTCGTCCCAGAACGCGGATCGTGGACCGGTGGGCGTCATGCCGGGAGGGAGCACCTCCCAGATCAGCGTCGCGCGATCGCCGGCGGCGTTTCTTTGCTTGAGCAGCAACCCCCCGGCGTGGGGGCCGACGAGCGGCAGCAACCACAGCTCACCGTCGCGGATGTCGGCCACCAGCGCATCGGAGGCGAAGTGGGCCGTTGCGAGATCCGCTGCGATGCGGAGGGATCCGTCGGCGGTGATCTCCACCGACCACGTCTCGACCGCTTCCGCGCCCTGCGCACCGTCGGCGGGCAGGAGGTCGCGGACGAGAGTCTCGACCTCGTGCATCGAGCGCTCCACGCGGGAGGTCAGCGGTGCTCCGGGCTCGACCGACTCAGCCTCGATCAGGAACACCGTGATGTCGGTCGGATACTCGTCGCCCAGGAGCCACCGACCGAAGGACAGCGCGTGGTCCCATCGGAACTGATGGGTGTGGAGTCCGTCGAGTGCGGGGAGATCCTCGAGCTCCTCCCCCGGGATCCGGTAGATCGTCCCCGGCGCGGCGCCCG
>JBCDAK010000294.1:0-4677 GCA_039185545.1 Actinomycetota bacterium | reverse complement strand
TCCATGTCCATGCCTTCGACCTCGCGCACCTCGGCCGTGAAGTCGAGCGTCGACCCGTCCTCGAATTCGACGGTCACATCGACCTCGTCGGGGTACTCGGCCGGGTCGATGTCGAGCAGCATGATGTGGAACCCGCCCGGCTCGAGCGTGATCGACTCGCCGGCCGCGATCTCGTAGCCACCGTCGCGCTCGCGCATCGACATCTGCCCCTCGTCGTTCTCGACGACTTCGTGGAGCTCGACGTTGTCGGTGACCGGGGTGCTCGCCGCCACGGCGCGCACGGTCTCGCCGCCGTCGTTGGTCATGATCCCGTAGACCGCCGACGTGGACTGGCCCTCGACGGGCTCGCGCGACCACGGGTCCTCGATCGTCACGGAGTCTCCGGCGTCGGAGTCGGCTTCGTCGCTGCCGCACGCGACGAGCACGAGCGTTCCGGCAGCGAGCGCAGCGAGCGACGCCCGAAGGTGATGACGTGGAGAATTGTTCACGGGTGTCAGGTCGCCGCCGGCGCCGGCCGAGTTCCCGGCGTCGCCAGAATTGCGCGAACGGCCACGACGATCGCCCCGACTCCCACCGTGAACGCGGCGCCGACCGTGGCCCGATCGAGCCAGCCGGGAGCGTCGGTGGGGACGATCGCAGCGCCGAGACCGTCCCGTTTGATGAACGCCCAGATCAGCAGGTTGACCCCGGCGAGGAGGACCGTCCCGTCGGCCCAGAACGGGTCGCGACGATGGATCGCGACACCGACCACCGCTGCCACGACGGCGACCACCGCCGGAACCCACCACAGGATGCGCGGACCGGTCTCCGGCGGCAACGACGAGAACTGGACCCATCCGACGACGGCGGCGACGACGGCGATCGGGATCACGACGACGGCCCACGACCGGTTCGATCGACGCAGGAGGGCGCCCGCCACCGCCGCCAACACGCCGATCACGGCGCCGGCCAGCGCGGGCAGACGCGATGGCTCGGGGAGCCAGGTGCTCGACACGGCCACGTCGACGTCACGGCCATCGACGAGGAGTGGGATGTTGGCAGCCAGGATCTGGTCGCCCGGAGCGAGGCCTGCGGGACGGATCGGCTGCATCCAGTGTGCCCGATGGTCGTGCCAGGCGTAGCTGCCGTCGGACGACACCTGCTCCCAGTCGGGTTCGGCATCGGCGCTGGCGAACGCAGGTGCATCGGAGCCGTAGCGCTCTTCGTTCTGGTACGTCGTCGGCGAGTTGCGGTTCTCCCACACCGCGCCGTCGGCACGGAACCACAGGTACGGCTCGCCCTGGTACCCGACGATCTCGACCTCGACGCCGTCGGCAACGGTGAGCTGCACGAACGAGTCGCCGCCGAGGATGTCGACGTCGATCTCGGGGGTCGGCGGCTCGATCGACTCGACCTCGGTTCGGTAGTCGGTCGGACCCGCGGGGTCCGCGTGCGCGATGCCGTCCGGCAGCAGCACGGCGAGCGCGGTCACCACCAGTGCCACGAATGACCGGGCGAACCACGCGCTGGACATCGGTCTCACGGCCGTCGAGTCGCTCCGCCGTCGATCACTCGACGATCAGGATCAACTCGCCGCTCGGGTGCACGGTGCACACCCCTTCGAACGTGCCGGCGGACGTGAACGACTGGGTGACGGTCTCACCCGCACCGACGAACCAGGGGCCGACATTGTGCCCACGATCGTCGAGGTTCTCGATGCGGATCGTCTCTCCGACCTGCGCCTCGAGCGTGCCGGGCAGGATCTCGAGGGGTGTCCCGGCGTCGAGCGCCTCTCCCGCTCCCTGGGGGATCGTGTACGAGTACGTCGCATCGGCGGCACTCTCGTTCGCGGCGAAGCCGGGCGTCGCCGCGTCGTCGTCGCCACACCCGGCGACGACGACGAACGCTGCGACAGCGAGAAGAGACCGCCCCCGCCACCAGCGAGCCCCGGCGCTCACGCCGTGGCCTCTCCGGTGAGCAGGATCTCGAGGTCGCCCGCCATGTCCTCGGCGGTGGCGCCGAACTGCCAGGTCAGGAGCAGCTGACCGGCGTCGTCGACCGCGTACAGGAACGGGGTGTGGTCGACCTCGATCCTCCCGTCATCGAGTCGTCGCACCTCCCAGCTCGCGCCGAACGGCTCGGCCGCATCGAGCAACAGCTGCTCGTCGGTGGTGCCGGCGGCCTGGGCGTCGGAGACGAAGCTCGTGATGTATCGGTCGAGGACGTCGAGGTCGCGATCGGGATCGACGGTGGCCATGACGAGGTCGACGTCGGCCGCGAGGGACGGATCCATGCGCCGCAGGGCGACCGAGAAGTCGGCCAACGTGGTGGGACACACGTCGGGGCAGTTCGTGAACCCGAAGTAGACGACCTTGATCCCGCCGTCGTCGGCGCGGAACGTCACCTCGTTCCCGGGGTCGGACAGCGACGGCAGCGTCGTGCCGTCGACGACGGGCGCCGGGTCGCGTACCACCCCGGAGAGTTCCGCCGTCGCGCCGTCGTCGGAGCCACACGCGGCGACGACCAGGACCGACGCCACGGCCGCCAGCAGTCCGCGTCGGCGCGCCGAGCCGGCACGGCGGCGATGTGATCGGGGGGTCATGGTGTTCAAGTCGTCGGCCGGCGGTGATCGGTTCCCGTCGCTCGCTCACTCGCCGAGCGGCCGTCGTCGCGGTCGAGTTGGTCCATGAGATCGCGGCGAGCGCGGGCGACCCGGGACCGAACGGTGCCGATCGGGCAGTCGAGCGCGTCAGCCGCCTCGTCGTAGCGGAGTCCCAGAACCTGTGTCATCACGAACGCCGCCCGTCGGTCGGGATCGAGCTGCTCGAGCAGCTCGACGAACTCGACGCCCGACGCCGCCGGATCGGTACTGGCCACGGCCATCCGGTCGACCTCGGCGGCGGCTCGCGCCGCGCCGTCACGTCGGCGACGACGTTGGGCACGTCGGACGTGATCGACGCACGTGCGACGCGCGATTCCGAGGAGCCAGCTCCGGGCGCTGCCGTCGGCCCGGAACCGGTGGATCGATCCGATGGCGCGCTCGAACACCTCCTGGGTGAGGTCGTCGGCGTCGGCGGGATCGCCGAGATGACGGCACAGACGCCAGACGTCGCCCTGGGTGGACGACACGAACCGTTCCAGTGCGTCTCGATCGCCGGTCGCGGCGTCGAGGGCGAGCTGTGTGAGACGGTCCACCGACCATCAGTCTGGCGTCGGGAACCATCCACTCGCCTGCAACGACCTCTGTCACATGGAACGAGACGCGTCGGAGCGGCCGGACGACTGTGATCTGGCTTTCGAGATGATGTCGGCGCGGCTCGACGGCGAGTTGAGCCGGTCGGAGTCCGACGCGTTGGCCGATCACCTCGGAGGCTGTCCGACGTGCACGGCGCTCTCGGTCCGACTCGACGAGACGAACCGGCGTCTCCGGGTCCGGCCGACCGAGCCGGTCCCCGACCTCGTCGATGCGATCGTGACCCGCTCGCGACCGGTCCCCGCCGGTGTGACCTGGATGCGACCGATGTTGGCGTGGGTGGCGGTGGTGCTGATCGTGCAGAACGCGGTGGCCCTGGCGGGCGGTGTGCTCGACGGCGCCGACGAGCACACCGCCCGCCACGTCGGCGCCTTCGGCGTGTCGCTCGGCATCGGCTTCCTCTATGCGGCCTGGCGCCCACACCGGGCGCACGGCCTGCTGCCGTTCGCCGGAGCGCTGGCGGTCACGATGGCGACCAACGCCGTCCTCGACGTCGCATCGGGGGGACGCGACGCAGTCGCCGAGGCGGTGCACGTCGCCGAGGTGATCGGCGTGATCCTGCTGTGGGGCATCGCCGGGCGGCCCGGGCTCTCGTTCTTCACCCAGCGGCGGTCAGTTCGCCACTCGATGCCCTGATCCACGGAACGCTCCGGCCAGGGGTCACTCGGCGGCGAGGAGTTCGTCGATCGCCTCGTGCAGCTGGTCGGCGTCGAGAACTCCGCGCCGTTCGACGACCTCGCCATCGGACCCGACGAACACCGTCGTCGGGAAGGACGTGATCTCGAGCTCGATCTGCAGGTCGCCGATCGGGTCGCGGAAGTTGTCGTACTCGACGCCGCGCTCGGCGGCGAACGACTCCATCACGTCGACCTCGTCGATCGGATTGACGCCGATGAATCGCACGACGTCGCCCCGCTCGGCGTCGACGGCGGCGAAGTCGCGGAGCTCCTTCGCGCACGGCGGACAGGTGCTGAACCAGAAGTTGACGACGAGCGGCTCGCCGGTCCAGTCGGCCGTGTCGGCCGGAGCGCCGTCGGCGGCGATGACCTCGACCGACGGCAGCGAATCGGCCGAGTCATCGGCATCGCCGCACGCGGCCACGATCACGCCGGCGGCGACGATCGACGCCACGGTTCGCCGGCGACGTGTCACCAGCGGATCTCGATCTCCAACTCGTTCTCGTCGCCGACCTCGAGTTCGAACTCGACGGTGACCTCGTCGGCGACGTCGACCGTGAACCGGAGTCCCTCACGGGAGAACTCGAGCTGGTTGTGTCGTTCGAGCATGTCCGCGATCTCGCGGAGGCGGGCCGCCGCCTCCTCGCGCCGCATGGTCGATTCGGTCGAGACCTCCATCAGCGCCATGACCTCATGATCGCAGCGCCCGACCACCACCGCACCGGACCTTCGTCACGACCGATGCACGGCGAGTGTTGCGGGGACCCC
>JBCDAK010000293.1:0-4682 GCA_039185545.1 Actinomycetota bacterium | reverse complement strand
TGCCGATCCCGCCGATCTTGGCGACGACGTTGTCGCGCTCGGCGATCCGGGCGATGGAGGCCTGCCATTCGGAGCGGACGGAGTCGCTCTCCCCGGCATAGGGACCCACGCCGAGCGGACCCCCGAGATGGTCGAGGATGATCGTGGCCTCCGGCACCGCGTCGGCGAGCGCGCCGAGGTCGTCGATCTGGGGGTGGAAGAGCCAGGCGTCGAAGCTCAGTCCCATGCCCGCGAGAGTCCGGACACCGGCCCGGAACTCGGCGGTCCTCATCATCTCGGCGAACGGACGGGAGTGCCCCGGGCGAATCTGGTCGCTCGCGTCCCACGCCGTGGCGTGTCGAATCCCGCGGAACAGCCCGCTGCCTGCCTCGACGTGGGCGGCCAGGACCTCCGCGACCGCGGCACCGAGCATCATGTCGGCGTGCCCGACGATCGCACCGATCGGTGGGCCACCCGCCTGCTCGGTCTCGGTGGCCTGGCGTCGGACGAACTCGGTCTCGCCGACCGGCCGCAGGTGTTCGGCTCGCTGCTCGTCGTAGTCGGAGCCGCACTCGACGAACACACTCGCGATCATGTTGTGCGAGCCGGTCAGGTCGGCGAGCAACTCGGGCGCGAGATAGACGCTGCCGTTGCGATCCCACAGGTGATGGTGCGCATCGACGATCGGACGGTCGGGGTCGATCGCCGGCTCGACGGTCTGCGCCAGCCAGTCGAATCGATCGAGGTTCGCACGCATGGTCATGCTCGGCTCGCCGATCGTGTGCCGGCGAGGTCGGCCATCAGTTCGAGCGCCTCCTCCTGATCGGTCTGGACCTTGAAGCCGGTGATGCCCGAGTCGGCCCACGCCTCCCAGCGCTCCTCGATGCGCTTGACCGACCCGTAGAGCCCGGCGTCGTCGACGTACTCGTCAGGAATCGCGTCCGCGGCCTCCTGCTTGCGGCCGGCGAGGAACAGCTCCTGCACCCGTTCGGCCACGTCGGGATAGCCCCGTTGGACCATGTGCTGGTTGTGGAAGTTGAGGTCCTTGTGGCCCATCCCGCCCGTGTAGAGCGCGATCCCGGGCTTCACCCGATCGAGAGCCGCCTTCACGTCGTCGGTGATGAACACCGGCCCGCCGGCCAGGATCTCGAGGTCCCTCCACGACTTGCCGTTCCCGGCCCGCCGGAACCCCTCCTCGATCCACGGCCGGAAGTGCTCCATCCGACCCGGCACGAAGTGCATCGGCAGCCATCCGTCGCAGAGCTCGGCGGTGAGCTTCACCGTCGCCTCGGACCCCGACCCCAACCAGATCGGGAGCTCGCGGTTGGTGTGCATGATCGACATCAGCGGCTTGCCGATCCCGAGCGAGCCCTCGCCCGTGAACGGCAGCTGGTACTCGCGACCGCCGTGGGTGACCGGCTCCTCGCGCAGACTCACCTTGCGCATGATCTGGATGTAGTCGCGCAGACGCCAGTACGGCTTCCCCCACGGTTCGCCGTACCACCCCTCGACGATCTGCGGGCCGGACACTCCCAGCCCGGCGATCACTCGCCCTCCTCCGGCGAGAGCGTCGACGGTCTGGGCCTGCATCGCACACATCGCCGGGGTTCGCCCGGCGAGCTGCATGATCGCTGTGCCCAGCCGGATCCGTTCCGTCCTCGCCGCGATCCATGCGAGTGGAGTGATCGCATCGGAGCCGTACGCCTCGGCGGTCCACACCGAGTCATAGCCGAGATGTTCGGCGAGCTGGATCTGCTCGATCGGAATCCGCAGCCGTGCCCCCGAGTACCCGATCGACAGTCCGAGCTTCATCTGCCGAGTCTCGTGTCATGACCGGGTTGGCAGCGAGTCGCCTGCACGCCAGCCAGGACGCCGCACGTGACCTCGTCGTCAGCTCGCACCCAGACGGGCGAGACGATCGGTGATCTCGCTCAGCTCGAGCTGTGACTCGGCGACTTCCATCACGAGTTCGTACACCTCGTCGTTCGTGGCGTGCGCGACCGACGCTCCGTTGATCTCGAGGAACACGGCGGTTGCGAGCCAACCGAGCCGCTTGTTGCCATCGATGAGGCCGTGGTTGCCGACAATCGACTGCAACAGCGCAGCCGCCTTTCCCCAGACCGTCGGGTATGCGTCGGCACCGCCGACCGTCGTTTGTGGTCGTGCAATCGCCGACGCGAGCAGCCCGACATCTCGAATCGGGGGTGGATCACCCAGCAGTCGACGGGCAAGTTCGAGCAGATCGTCGAGGTCGAGGAACTCGACGGGCTCCGTCACCGGCCGAGACGGTCGAGCGCGTCGGCGTGGACGTCGGTGATCAGTTCAGCTGCGGCAGCCACACGGGATCGATGCTCGCTCCGCTCGACGTACTCGCGGATCGCGCGCCGGGCTGCGTCCTGCATCGAGACGCCATCGGCAGCAGCACGGTCGCGAAGAGCCTGCTGCTCGTCTTCGGTCAGACGAAGGGTCATCGCCATGCACCGGATGGTATCAAATTGACACCATCTCGGCGACGTCCGTAGAACAGGTCGACATCATCGCTCCAGCCACGTCAGCGTCGGAACTCTTCGGCGAGCTCGAGCAGTCCGGTCAGTTCTTCCGGATCGACCCGACCATCGAGCCGACGATGTACCGGTGCGCCACCGTGACCGAGCCGGAACTCTCAGAACTCCGGCGAATCGATCCCATCACGCGCGGTTCACGCGTCCAGCGCATCGGGCCGGAGTCGATCGAACTCGACCAGGGCTCGACGCCGCCGCCACCATGCACGCCTGAGCCGATTCAGGAATCCGATCGGGCTCGCCGAGGGGCGCTGCCTCAGCCGACCCGCGGACGCTGCACCTCGGAGATCCATCCCGTGAACCAGTCGTGGATCGCACGGGCTCCGACGAGCGGAGCGGCGGGCGGCGCGAGCCCGGCCGGCGCGAGGACGAAGGGATGGCACTGCTTCCCCCCGAGTCCGCCGTGGAACCCGATGAGCCCTTCGAACGCGGCGCCCTCGTCGCTCTCGACGTCGTAGAAGCTGTTGACCAGCAGGTCGGGACAGTTGTCGAAGCCGCTCGTGCGACGGAGG
The DNA here is from genome assembly GCA_039185545.1 of Actinomycetota bacterium. Lineage (GTDB taxonomy): Bacteria > Actinomycetota > Acidimicrobiia > Acidimicrobiales > Ilumatobacteraceae > Ilumatobacter_A. The sequence goes on along the minus strand of JBCDAK010000293.1, from coordinate 1,630 downwards.
TGATCGGCGGCGTTCGGTCCGAAGGGCAGCAGCGGGTCGACTCCCTCGACACGTCCGTCCGCGAGGTGATGCACACCACTGGGCCCGAACACGACGTCGCCGTCGTCCTCGTCGCGCACGAGGACCAGCCCGATCCCGTCGTGTCGTCGCAGACCGTCGATCAGACCGGGGTGCGCGGCTTCGATCTGCTGGACGGAGGCACGTCCGGGGAGCTGCGGGAACGAGACGAGCCCGAGGTTGCCCGACGCGAGGACGATCGCATCGTCGGTGTCGGTCGGCATCGTTCGGTCGGTCCCGGGACCGAGCGCGACCTCGCCATCCTCGACCCGGTTGCGCGTCGATCGCTTGACGATCTTGCCGAGCGCCGAGTCGTCGTTCGCCGCATCGGTCAGGAGACCGTTGACGTTGTTCCAACCCTCCTCGGCGAGCTCCGGCGCGACGACGCCACTCGACGCCAACTGGCGGACCACGTCGCCGAGCTCCTCGCCGTATCGCTGCTCGAAAGTCTCGCCCTGCGTCTGGCCGTGATCGTCGAGGACGACGAGGTAGTACGGACGGGGCGCCGCGTCGAAGGTCGACGCCAGTCGCTCGAGTTGGTCGTCGGTACGACGGAGCGTGTCGAGCGCATCGGGTGCCTCGATCCCCGAGTGGTGCGCGACCTCGTCGTAGCCCACCAGGTCGACGTAGGCCGACGGCACCCCGCGGACGACGTCGGCGATCAACACCGACCACGTCACCTCGGCGAGCGCCACGGTCGTGCCGGCACGGAGCAGCGGATACACGCCGCCGCGATGGCCGAGCGGTCGGATGCCCGACCTCTTGGCCCGCCGATACGCCCGTTTCTCGCGCACGACGTCGACGACCATCAGCGCGAGGATCCGGAACAGGGCGTAGGGCGTCGACACGACGAAGAGGAAGCCCGTGCGGTCGGTCAACTTGGTGTCGGCAACGGTCGAGAAGGTGAACATCGCATCGGGCGCGTCGCCGCTGAAGACGTTGGCCCGCGAGGCCCCGCCGTCGGCGAGCAGACCCGTGCCGGTCGAGTGTCGGGACTCGAGTTCGGCTGCGTCGTTGGGCCGGTTGGTCACCAGCACCCGGCCCTCGTCCTTCTCGTACCAGCGGAACGCCGGCATGTTGTGGTTGTCTCCGAGCAGGATCCCGGCCTGCATCGCCCCGGTCTGAGACGACAGGTCGCACTCCCAACGGTGGAGCCGGTGCGTTCCCGACGCGAGCATGCGACCGAGGAACGGTGCATGACCCGACTCGATCGCGTCGACGAGCACGTCGTGACCGAGTCCGTCGATCTGGACGAAGAGAAACCCGGGGACGTCCGTCCGTGTCGCACCACCCGTGCGACGCACCAGTCGCTGCACGACCCGTTGACGCCACACGTGATCGTCATCGATGGTGAGCAGACCGCCGACGAACAGGTTCACGACGGTCAGCGACAACGCGACGACGAGCGCCGTCCAGAGCGAACCGACCTCGATCCCGTCGACGAACTCGGCGGCGAGCGAGACGAAGAGCGCGTTGAGGACGAAGGTGAACAACCCGAGCGTGACCAACACGACGGGCAGCGCCACTCTCACCACGAACGGCCATGCCACGGCGTTCAACACCGCCAGGATCA
>JBCDAK010000292.1:0-4746 GCA_039185545.1 Actinomycetota bacterium | reverse complement strand
TCCGACGGATTCGGTCCGGGGTCGAACGGACCCCTCCTGCTCGTCGCCGAGACGTCGTCGCCGTCCGACTTCGGTGCCGCCTCTGGCGTGGTCGAGGCGCTCGCCGCCACCGACGGCGTGTCGCAGGCGCTCGGTCCGATCCCCTCGCCATCGGGTGAGGCCCTGCAGATCGTGGTGATCCCCGAGACCGGTCCGCAGGACGAGGCGACCTCCGACCTCGTCGAGGCACTGCGCGCCGATGTCCTTCCCGAGGCGACCGCTGGGACCGACCTCGAGATCCTCGTCACCGGATCGACCGCGGCCGGCGTCGACTTCGCCAGCTACCTCGGCGAACGCATCCCGTGGTTCTTCGCGGCCGTGCTCGGCCTGTCGTTCCTGCTGCTCATGATGGTGTTCCGCTCGGTCCTGGTGCCGCTCAAGGCCGTCATCATGAACCTCCTGTCGATCGGCGGCGCCTACGGCATCGTCGTCGCGATGTTCCAGTGGGGTTGGGGCATCGGGTTGCTCGGCACCGGCTCCGGACCCATCGAACCGTTCCTGCCGATGATGCTGTTCGCGATCGTGTTCGGTCTGTCGATGGACTACGAGGTGTTCCTCCTCTCCCGCGTGAAGGAGGAGTACGACCGCACCGGCGACGCCGTCAACTCGGTCGCCGACGGCCTGGCCGCCACTGCGCGGGTCATCACGGCGGCCGCCGCGATCATGGTGGTCGTGTTCTCGGGCTTCATCCTCGAGGACAACCGCATCATCAAGATGTTCGGACTCGGGCTCGCGGCCGCCGTCTTCCTCGACGCCACCCTCGTCCGCATGCTTCTCGTGCCCGCCACGATGGAGCTGCTCGGCGAGCGCAACTGGTGGTTGCCGAGGTGGCTCGACCGAGTGCTCCCACGGATCAACGTCGAAGGCAACGCCGCCCACCCGCCGGCGTCCGCCATCGGAGCCGAGTCGGCTGCCGACGCTGCGAGTGCCGCCGACGGTCCGCCATCGGATCGCGTCGACACCACCGTGTAAACCAGTCGGGGTGGACGACGACGCGACCGGCCCGTCGAGCGGGTCGGCTCCGGAACCGGCGCCCGGCCCGCTCCTGGCATCGGGTCGGGCCGCCGACGTGTACGACGTCGGCGATGGCCGTGTCCTCCGGCGGTACCGGACCGACGGCCACGACGTCGAGTACGAGGCGAGCGTCATGCGCCTCGTCCGCGACGCCGGGGTGAACGTTCCCGAGGTCCATCACGTCGGTGCACGCGACATCGTGATGGAACGGATCGACGGCCCGACGATGTTCGAGTCGCTCAGCGCTGCGCCGTGGAAGGGCCTCTGGCACATGCGCGTGCTGTCGAGTCTGCAGAAGAAGATCGCCAAGGTCGACGCGCCACCGTGGATGCTGGCCTCCACGGCCGACCGGTCACACCGTCAGAGCGTGCTGCACCTCGACCTGCACCCGATGAACGTGATCCTCTCGCAGCGGCACGGTCCGATGGTGATCGACTGGACCAACGCCGCCGGTGGCCCCGCCGGGTTCGACGCAGCCACGTCGTACGTCCTCATGGCGACGTTCTCGGTCGACTCACCCCGCGACAAGGCCGCCCAGCGGGTCATGGTCGAGGCGTTCCGGACCGTTCGCGGGCGTTCCGTGATCGATCCCTTCCTCCTCGCAGCCTGCGACCACCGGCTCGCCGATCCGAACACCACCGTCGACGAACGCATCGCCGTCGGTGAGCTGCGCACCCGCTCGAGCCGGGAGTGAGTTCTCGATTCGAACCGACCCCCTCTGCGCCGATATCGTGAGGAACTTCATGGAACCTCTGCGCCACGACGCCTTCGCTCCGGGGATCCCGTCGATCGGGCTCGTGAAGATCGCGGAGGTCGACATGCCCACCGACCACGCCGACTTCCGGTGTGTCGCCTACGCCGACGGCGAGGACGGAACCGAGCAGCTCGCGCTGGTGCTCGGCGACGTCGATGACGGCGGCGAGGTCATGGTCCGCCTGCACAGCGAGTGCTTCACGGGCGACGTCCTCGGGTCGCGCCGCTGCGACTGCGGGCCTCAGCTCGACGCAGCGATGGCGCGCGTCGCCCGAGCGGGCCGCGGCGTCATCGTCTACCTGCGAGGTCACGAGGGCCGCGGGATCGGTCTCGCAGCGAAGCTCCGCGCCTACGCACTCCAGGAGCAGGGCCACGACACCGTCGATGCGAACCACGAGCTCGGCTACCCCGCCGATCTGCGCGAGTACGCCGGCGCGGCCAGGATCCTTCGCGACCTCGGGGTCCAGCGGGTGCGGCTCCTCACCAACAATCCGGCCAAGGTCGATGCGCTGCTCGAGTACGGCTTCGAGGTCGAGCGCGAGGCGCACTGGACCGACCCGACCGACGAGAACGCCGACTATCTGCAGACCAAGCGTGATCGCATGGGTCACGTCGACGACGCCTGAACCCCGCTGACGGCAGGCGCCGAACGTTCACGAAACGGCTCGCCGCGATTCCCGTCACCGCCGCCGAGCGGATTGAATGGTCGAATGGCGTCGAAGTCCCGAAGCGACACCGCACAGGCCGCGAGCGTGAAGAAGGGCGGCAAGGGCCGTCCCACACCACGTCGCAACGAGGCGCCGCCCCGTCGCGGGCTGCCGTCGAGCCTCGAGTGGGGGCTCGTGATCCTGGTCATCGTGGCGATCCTGGGTGCGATCATCTGGATCGGTCGCGATTGGCGCTCGACACACAGCGGTGCCCCCGTCGTCGACACGGTCGTCGCCGACGAGTTCGTCCTCTCCAGCGATCCGCTCATCTGATCGCGCGGCTCCGGCCGCTCGTGCGGATCGACGGAGTCGACGCTTCCGGATCGTCCGGGCCCCCCGTCGTATGATCGCCGGGTGACGCCGTCGGAGACCGCCGCTTCCGGGCCGGTGACCGCGGCCTCGCCGACCGTCGGGGTCGTCATGGGGTCGGCCAGTGATTGGCCGACGATGTCGAAGGCCGCCGAGATCCTCGAACGCTTCGAGATCCCGTTCGAGGCCCGCGTGGTCAGCGCCCACCGCATGCCCGACGACATGTTCTCCTACGCCGAGGAGGCACGCGATCGAGGCCTGCAGGCGATCATCGCCGGCGCCGGTGGCGCTGCGCACCTCCCCGGCATGCTCGCAGCCAAGACGATCGTGCCGGTCCTCGGCGTGCCGGTCGCGTCACGACACCTGTCGGGTCAGGACTCGCTGTACTCGATCGTCCAGATGCCCGCCGGTGTCCCGACCGCCACGTTCGCCATCGGCGAGGCCGGCGCCACCAACGCCGCCCTGTTCGCCGTGGCGATGCTGGCGGTCGACGACCCCCGACTCGCCGAGGAGCTCGTGTCGTTCCGCGACGAGCGACGCGAGCAGGCGGCCGCCGCCCCCCTCGACTGAGGTCCGCTCGACGTGTCCGGCCGACCGCACCGCACGCCCGTGCTCCCGCCGGCCACGATCGGCATGCTCGGCGGCGGCCAGTTGGGACGGTACGCCCTCATGGCCGCCGCCTCGATGGGCTACCGGACACTCGTCGTCGATCCCGATCCGTCGGCGCCCACCGGTGTCGTGGCGAACGAGCATCTCGTCACGGCCTATGACCATCCGGCGTCGCTCGAGCGGCTCGGTCGCGACTGCGCCGTGATCACGACCGAATTCGAGAACCCACCGGCGGCCGCCCTGAGGTTCCTCGAGCAGCACACGGTCGTCGCACCGTCGGGCCGGGCGGTCGGGGTGGCGCAGGATCGCATCGCCGAGAAGCGGTTCCTCGGTGAGAACGGCGTCCCGGTCGCGCCCTACGGCGTGCTGGCTGACGCGTCGGTGCCCGACCGGACGAGTCACGCCGACGAGCGTCCCGACGAGTGGTTCGTTCTGCACGAGTCGGCCGGACCCGACCTCGCGATCGCCGATGCCGTCGATGACCTGGTCGACGGCGGGGCGATCGTGAAGACCGCACGCCTCGGCTACGACGGGAAGGGACAGGTCGCCGTCGCAACGAGGGCCGAGATGCTCGCGGCGTGGGCCGACCTCGGCGGCGTGGCCTGCGTGGTCGAGCACCGGATGGACCTGGTCGGCGAGGTGAGCGTCATCGTCGGACGCACCGGCGACGGACATGTGCGCACCTGGCCGGTCACCGAGAACCATCATGTCGACGGGATCCTCGACCTGTCGGTCGCTCCGGCCCGGGTGTCGGCCGACGTGGCTGATCGAGCGGTCGGTCTGGCGATGGCGGTGGCCGACGCACTCGCCTACGTCGGAGTCCTGGCGGTCGAGATGTTCGTCGTCGGTGGTGGTGACCTGATCGTGAACGAGCTCGCACCGCGACCGCACAACAGCGGTCACTGGACCCTCGACGCCGCGTCCACCAGTCAGTTCGAGCAGCAGGTGCGCGCCGTGTGCGGGGTCGAACTCGGATCGACGGCGATGACGGCGCCGGCGGCGGCGATGGTCAACCTGCTCGGCGACCTGTGGTTCGACGACGACGGCCGCCGGCGCGATCCCGACTGGTCACGCGTGTTCGCGACGCCCGATGCGTCGTTGCACCTCTACGGCAAGTCGGAGCCGCGACCCGGCCGCAAGATGGGTCACCTCACGGTGACCGCCGAGACCCCCGACCTCGCCGCCCGCGCGGCGCTCGCCACCCGCGACCACCTCACCGACACCTGACCCGCACGATGCGGAGTGTTGCCGCGGCCCCCCGGGGCGCCCGGGCCAAACCCCCCCCGGAGTTTCCGGGGGGCCGGGGGGGGGGGGG
>JBCDAK010000291.1:0-4753 GCA_039185545.1 Actinomycetota bacterium | reverse complement strand
TGAGCGCGAAGATCGCCACGAGCTCCTCGGTGGTGTAGTCGGGGAAGTGGATCGTGCGGGTGAACCGGCTGGCGAGTCCCGGGTTCGAGTCGATGAGCTCGCCCATCTCGGTCGGGTAGCCGGCGGCCACGATCGAGAGATCGTCGCGGTGGTCCTCCATGAACTTGACGATCGTGTCGACCGACTCGAGGCCGAAGTCGTTCTCGCCGCCGCGAGCGAGCGCGTACGCCTCGTCGATGATCAGGGTCCCCCCGAGCGCCGAGGTGAGCACCTTCTTGGTCTGCGCCGCGGTCTGGCCGACGAATCCCGCGACGAGCCCGGAGCGGTCGGTCTCGACGAGGTGGCCCGTCGACACGACTCCCAGCGACCGAAACAGCTGCGACAGGAGGCGCGCGACGGTCGTCTTGCCCGTGCCCGGGTTGCCGGAGAAGACGAGGTGCTTCGACGTCTCGATCACGGGCAGGTCGCGAGCGGCACGGATCTCCTGGATCCGGAGGAGCGACGTGAGCCGCCGGACCTCGGCCTTCACGTCGGCGAGTCCGACCAGTGCGTCGAGCTCGGCGAGGATCTCCTCGACCGGCCGCTCGGGTGGCAGCTCGGGCTCGGGCGCCTCCTCGGCGGCGGCGGTCCCCGCGGTCGCGGCGGCACGTGGCGAGGCGTCGGGCTGTCCTGGCCGGGGCACGCCGTGCTCGTCCATGGTCGTGAGCAGCATCGTCCGGAAACGGTCGATGGCCGCGATCTCGTCATGGGAGGGGACGAGGTCGAGCGCCGCCGTCGCGTGCGTCAGCTCGAGGGCGAGCGAGTAGTAGCGGTTCGCTCGGCGCTCGGCGTCTCGGGCATCGGCGCGGACGAGGAGATCGAACATCGTGCTCGGCCGACCGAGCCACTCGGCCCGCCCGCCGAACGTGTCGTCGCCGCGCAGGGCGTCGGCCGTGACGATCATCGGCGGATCGAGCCGTCGGCCGAGCGACCCGACCCAGCCATCGAGTTCGGCCTTCGAGTGACGACCGTCTGCGTCGATGAGCGCCGAGACGAGATTCGACGCCTCGATCACGCACTCCGGAGCATGACCGTCCTCTCCCGACAGCCGACCGAGGTCGGCGGCCACCGCGTCGATGAAGGCGTCGGCCGCCGACGAGAAGATCTCGGACATCGCCGGATCGTAGGCTCTCCGCATGTCGGGGGACTCGAAGGAGCAGGGCGACGCCGTCGTGGTCGAGGAACGCTGGGATCCACCGGGACCGGGCACCTGGACGGCCGACGAGTCGCACTTCACCCGAACGATCACCCCGTTGATCGCCGACCTGATGGCGGCGTCGGCGACCGCCGGTGTCGAGGAGGGCATGGAGCTGGTCGGTGCACCGCTGCGCACGATGGAGGTGCGCTTCGTCGAGGGCCAGATGTACCGCAAACTCGTGCCGATCGTCGGCGGAGACAGCGGGCCGAAGCGTCCTCCGCCGCCGTGGCTCTCGAGGCTCGCGTTCAAGGTCGTCCCCGCTCTGCGGCGGCGAGCCCGCCTCGCCGCCGACGCGCTCGAGAACAAGTCGTTCCGCGACGAGGCCGAGCGGTGGGAGATGCGTTGGCGCCCCGACCTCGTCGAGGCGAATCGCGCATTCGCCGCCATCGATCTGGCCTCGCTGTCGGAGGTCGACCTGGCGGACCATCTCGAGCGACTCATCGGGCACCTCGCTGCATCGATACAACTGCACTTCCGGCTCCACATCAGCGATCTCGGACCGATCGGCTTCCTCCTCGACGCCACACGGGAGTGGGGCATCGACGACGTCGACGCGATGGCGATGTTGGCGGGTGCGTCCCCCGAGACCAGTGCCCCGCACGACGAGCTGGGCCCGATCGCTCGGACCGTGGCGGCGGCCGGGGTCGACGTCGACTCGTTGACCGCGCTCGAGGCGGTGCGTGCAGTCAGCGACGAGGTCGCGGGTCTGCTCGACGCCTACCTGGTCGACTACGGCGCCCGGCTCACCGGCGGGTACGACATCGTCGACCTGACGCTCGCCGAGATGCCCGAGGTGATCCTCGCGTCACTCCGCGACGACCGACATCTCACCGGTCGCACGGCGGCCGCCGAGGCAGAGGAACGAGGACAGGCGGCCATCTCGCGACTGCGCGAGCGCGTGCCCGTCGGAGAGAGGGACCGATTCGACGAACTCGTCGCTGACGCGCGCCGGCTCTACGGGCTGCGCGACGAGAACGGCCCGATCACCTACGAATGGCCAGCCGGGGTGCTCCGCACGTCGCTCCTCGAACTCGGGACGAGGGCGGTCGATGCCGGTCACCTCCTCGAGGCCGCCCACGTGATGGAACTGGAACGCGGCGAAGTCGACGAACTCGCACACGGTCGGCTCGCAGTCGGTGCCGACGAGGTCGCGGCCCGCCGACCGGTCCGCGAGGCGCGACGGGGCCGTCGGGCACCGATGGTGCTCGGACCCGATCCCGTCGAGCCCGATCTGGCCGGCCTCCCCGACGAGATGGCCACGATGATGCGGATCAGCATCGACGTCGTGGAACTCCTCGAGGCCACTCCCGACGTCGCCGCGCTGAGTGGTACCGGCATCGGGACCGAGTCGTATCGAGGTCGAGCGCGCGTCGTGGCTGACGCCGACGAAGCGCTCCTCCGCATCGAGCCCGGTGACGTGATCGTGACCCGATTGACGGTCCCGACGTTCAACTCGGTGCTGGCGGTCGCCGGAGCCGTGGTGACCGAGCACGGTGGGCTGCTCTGCCACACCGCCGTGATCGCACGTGAACTCGGGATCCCCGCCGTGGTCGGCGCGTCGGGTGCGCTGGACCTCCCCGACGGCGCCGAGGTCGAAGTCGACCCGGTCGCGGGCGTCGTCACCGTTCTCTGATCCCCGACCGTTCTTCGGTCCGGACAGACGGTGTCTGGCACCGTCTGTCCGGCTCGGCTAGAGGAGCCGGACCTCGCCGATGTTGCCGTCGACCTCGATCTCGGCACCGTCCGGGATCGCCTTCGTGGCCCCGACGGCCGAGACGACGCAGGGGATCCCGAGTTCACGGCTGACGATGACGGCGTGGCTCATCGTGGCGCCGACGTCGACCACCACCGCCTCGGCGGCGAGGAAGAGTGGCGTCCACGACGGATCGGTGATCGGAGCGACGAGCACGTCGCCGGGACCGAGTCCCCTGGGGTCGCCGGGGTCGAGGACCACTCGGGCTCGTCCTCGCGCCGTTCCGGGACAGCCGGGGATGCCCTGCACCGTGGCTCCGCTCTCGAGCGTGACGACGTCGTCGGCGGCGCTCCACTCGTCGAGCGGCGGCACCACTCCGTTCACGATGAACGGCGGCTCGACCGACGAGAGGCGGGTGTGCAGCTCGGCGCGCTCGGCGATGACATCGAGGAACGGAGCCGGCTCGGCCACGTACCGGACGAAGTCGTCGAAGTTCAGCAGGCAGCTCTTCCACCGGTCGCCGCCGGCGATGTCGACACCGCCGCGTTCGGCGGCGCGGCGGCCGAGCTCGCGCTGAGCCCGACGCACGGCGTGGATCGCCTTGATGACGGTCGTCTTCGATCGCTCCCGGGCTCGCGAGTAGAGCATCGTCGCAGCGAGTGCCTTACCGAACTGCCACCGGTCGATCGGGTTGAGACCGCTGCGCACCGCCTCGATCGCAGCGGCGCGCTCGTCGACCAGCCGGAGCGCCTGCTCACCGGGGGAGTGCCGTTCGGGAGCAGCCCGCATCGCGTCGATGGCCGCCTCGGCGACGTGTGGTCGGAACTCCCAGGGATCGGAGCCCATGTCCCACTCGTTCGGCCCACGCGTGCCGAAGTCGGCGAGGAACCGTTCGAAGCCGGCGCGGTACTCGTCGGACTCGCGGTCGAGGCGCGACAGCCGCCACATCGCGGAGGAGGGTTCCGCCGAGTCGACGTCGCCGAGCCCGCCGAGCACGGCGACGAGCAACTCCGGCTTCCCCGCCTTCACGACGAGGTCGCTCAGCGCTCCGACGAGCAGCGCGTTGGAGAACGTGTTGTCGATGTGGCGGAAGAAGAGCGTCTCGAAGAACGGTTCGAACGAGCGCATGAACTCGATGAGCGCCTCGTCGGATGCGTCGTCGCCGGGGTACCGGGAGACGAACCGGGCGACCCGCGTGCGGTCCTCCTCGAGCCCCGGAACCGACTTGGCTCCGAGGAGGCGGAGAACGGTCTTGCCCAGCCGCAGCGTCGCTCCGCGATTCGTGTCGCCCTCTCGTGGCTCGTAGGCGGGCGCGTCGGACTCACCGAAGAACTGCTGGTCGATCGTCTCGACGTCGCCGCCCGGGGCCCGCACACCGAGCAGACGGATGTAGCTGGCATTGAGATAGCAGTAGCCGCCGAAGACCCCGACCAGGATCATGTCCTCGTCGTCGGGGAAGTCGCCGTCGGCGACCAGACCCATCTTCACGAACGCTCGGCGCCACGCGTCGTCGACCGCCTGACCGAGCAGACTCCAGGTGAGGGGAAGCACCACCTCGGGGAACACCTCCCCGACGTTGCCGCGCGTGTACAACGGCCACTTCTGGCTCGGCGGGTTGTCGGTCTCCCAGATCTTGGTCACGAGTCGTCCTCCCAGTCGTTCGGGAACCTCGTGCCGACCAGGGCACCCTCGACGAGGCGGCGCGGGGCGTTCGACAGCGAGTGGTAGCCGCCGTACCGCTTCGGCAGTCGCACGAATCTCTTCCCGTCGACGACGGCGTCGACGGTTGCCGTGGCGATCTGGTCGACCGACAGTTTGGGGAG
>JBCDAK010000290.1:0-4833 GCA_039185545.1 Actinomycetota bacterium | reverse complement strand
CGATCGAGGTCGACGAGCACGAGACCGGCGTCGGACTCGTCGGTGTCGAGCCAGTCCATCAGCACCCGTCGGTTCGCGAGGCCGGTCAGCGGATCGTGGTCCGCCCGATGGCGTTCGAGCGCGGCGGCACCTTCGGCGGCGGCCCGATCTCGACGGCGAGCGCCCGACGCGACTACCTGCTGACGACGTCGAGCCCGAGGCCCATCGCCACGGCGATGTGTGCCGGATCGAACGTCACGAACCGGACCGGCGGAGGGAGTCGTTCCGCCGCCGCGAGGTGGATCGCGTCCGACAGGCGCACCGGTTGCGTGCGAGCGAGGGCGGCGGCGCGGTCGAGGCATCGCTGGTCGACGGGCACCACGTGCAGATGATCCCACGCATGGCGGACGGCGTCCTCGAGGTCGAGGCGGATGACCGGCTCGTCGGCGAGTCGGTCGATGGCGGGCAGCGCTTCGGTGAGCGCCATCGCGGAGGCGGCGCGGACCGGGTCGTCGGCGATGGCCTCGAGGACGACCGTGCGGCCGGGTCCGTCGATCGCGAGCGCGAGGACCGCCGACGTGTCGAGAAAGACGGTCATCAGCCGCGCAGCTCCCGGAGCACCTGGTCGATCCGAACGCCCGCGAACACCGGGATCGGCTCGGGAGGTCGCCACCCGCCGTCTCGACGAGGTGGGACCAGTGCCCCCGATCCGAGCAGGCGTTCGAGGTCGGGCGCGTCGGCGTCGAGCGGTCCGAGTTGCGCGACCGGACGGCCGCGGGTCGTGACGACGGTGCGTTCGCCCTCCTGAGCTCGTCGCACGGCGTCGGCGAGATCGCTGCGGAGTTCCCGCACGCCGACGGTGCGGGCGCCGCTGTCGTGTGGATCATGCCATGACATGTACACCAGTGTACACATTCCGATTTCCCTCGACGTCGAGCGCAGATCACACTGGTCTCATGAACTTCGCCTTCACCGAGGAACAAGAGGAACTGCGTTCGACGATCCGGGCCTTCCTGGAGAACAAGTCGTCCGAAGAGGACGTGCGCGAGCAGATGGAGACCGACGACGGCTACGACGCGGCGGTCTGGTCGCAGATGGCCGAGCAGATGGGCCTGCAGGGTCTGCACATCCCCGAGGAGTACGGCGGGTCGGGCTTCAGCTACGTCGAGCTCGGCATCGTGCTCGAGGAGATGGGCCGGGCGCTGCTGTGTGCTCCGTTCTTCTCGAGCGTCGTTCTCGCCGCCAACACACTCATCCACTCGGGTGACGATGCCGCCAAGCAGGAGTACCTGCCCGGGATCGCCTCGGGTGAGACCATCGCCACGGTCGCCTACGTCGAGCCGTCCGGCAAGTGGGACGAGGCCGGCATCGCGATGGAGGCCTCGGGCTCGGGCAGCGACGTCACGCTGTCGGGCACCAAGTCGTTCGTTCTCGACGGGCACACGGCGAACCTCATCATCGTCGCCGCGAAGTCCGGCGCCGGCACCTCGCTGTACGCCGTCCAGGGTGACGCCGCCGGCCTCACCCGCACCGCGCTGTCCACGATGGACCAGACCCGCAAGCAGGCGAAGCTCGAGTTCGACAACGTCCCGGCGAAATTGATCGGCGAGGAAGGGCAGGGCTGGGAGGTCCTCTCGTCGGTCCTCGACCTCGTGGCGGTCGGCCTCGCCGCCGAGCAGGTCGGCGGCGCCCAGTTCGTGCTCGACATGGCGGTCGAGTACGCCAAGGTCCGCGTCCAGTTCGGACGTCCGATCGGCTCGTTCCAGGCCATCAAGCACAAGTGCGCCGACATGCTGCTCGAGGTCGAGTCGGCCAAGTCGGCCGCCTACTACGGCCTGTGGTGCGCGTCGGAGATGAACGACGAGCTCGCGTCGACCGCGTCGCTCGCGAAGGCGTACTGCTCCGAGGCGTACTTCCACGCGTCGGCCGAGAACATCCAGATCCACGGTGGCATCGGCTTCACGTGGGAGCACCCGGCGCACCTGTACTTCAAGCGGGCGAAGTCGTCGGAGCTGATGTTCGGCGACCCGACGTACCACCGCGAGCAGCTCGCCCAGCGCATCGGCATCTGACCTGTCCGCCTGCGCCCGGGCCAGATCCGGACACTGTCCGCCTGCGCCCGGGCCAGATCCGGACACTGTCCGCTTCCGCCCAGGTCCCGACGCTCGCGCCGTTCCGTAGCCTGAGGGCGTGGACGCCATCACGATCGTCTTCGCCGTCGTCTCCGCCCTGCTGGTCTTCGTGATCGCGGCGGTCACGGTCGGGCGTGAGGCGCATCGGCTCGATTCCGTCGCGCCGCGCGCGGTGTACGCCCTCGAGGAGGCGGTCGACTTCGTGTGCGACCGGCTGCCCGACGCGAGCCAGGCGCGGCTCACACCGGGCGAGGTCGAGCAGTTGCTGCTGTTCCACATGCGCTGGCTTCACGCCCAGGGTCTGCAGCCCGGCGACGTGGTCGATCGCCGCCAGGACATCGACGAGAGCGTCGTCATCACCGAGGACTCGCTCACCGCCTACCTGTTGGGTGAGGCCGACCGCAATGACGTCGACCTGCTCGACGACGTCGATGCCGTCAACGTCGTCAACGCACACCTGCAGTACTTCGAGGCGATCGGCGCGGTCGGGCCACAGGCCCCGCTCGACGACGTCATCGAGTGATGTTCCGTCGAGCCCCGGGCTCGACGGAACGATGGGTGCGACGTGCGGCTCGGCGACGGCGCTCTGCGAAGATCGGGCATGGCTTCCGTCATCCCGAAGGCCCCGACCGTCGCTGCACTGGGTGAGGTGTGGGCCAGCATCGCCGATCTCGCGGCCGGCCTCGACGACGAGTCGTGGGCCCTGCCGTCGCCACTTCCGGGCTGGTCGGTGCAGGACAACGTGTCGCACATGGTCGGCACCGAGGCCATGCTGCTCGGCCACCCCACCCCGGAGGTCGCGATCGACCGCGAGGTACTCCCTCACGTGACGAACGAGATCGGCGACTTCAACGAGGTCTGGGTCGAGCATCTGCGGAACGAAACCCCGGCGGCGGTCCTCGCGCTGTTCCGTGAGTACACCGACGCCCGCATCGACGCACTCCGGACGATGGCCCAGGACGAGTGGGACGCCGAGTCCTTCACGCCCGCCGGCAAGGACACGTATGGACGATACATGCAGATCCGGGTGTTCGACTGTTGGCTCCACGAGCAGGACATCCGCGACACCGTCGGGGCACCCGGGTACGAGTCGGGCGGCGCCGTCGACGTCATGCTCGACGAGATGACCACCGCCCTGGGCTTCGTCGTCGGCAAGCGCGCCGCCGTCGGACCGGGCAACTCGGTCGAGTTCGTCCTCACCGACGCGGATTCGGTGGTCCGACGGATCGCCGTCGATGTCGCCGAGCGTGCCGCCGTCGTCGATTCGCTGCCGGGTGAGCCGACGGTCCGTCTCACGATGCCGGTGGGCACGATGACCCGGCTCTGCGCCGGACGCGTCGAGCCCGAATCGTTGCGCTCGACGATCGAGGTCGAGGGCGACGAGGTGGTGGGCGACACGATCGCCGCCAACCTCCGCTACACGATCTGACGCGGCCGATTGCATCCGATGGCGAACCGACGGTCCCTCGTGCTGGCGATCGCCGGCGCGTGGATCGTCGTCGTCGTGGTGCTCGGGGTCACCGAGCGCCGTCGGATCGTCGGCTTTCCGGTGTCGTGGAGCGAGCCGCTCCAACACGTCGTGTCGTTCGCCGTGCTCGGAGCCCTGCTCGCGCTCGTCCTTCCGGGCCGCAGCCGATGGGTCGTCGTCGGTCTCGTCGGAGCCGGGCTGGTGGGAGAGATCCTGCAACTCGCCACTGACGACCGGACGTTCGCACTGTCGGATCTCGCGTTCGACGCCGTCGGCGCCGTCGTGGGTGTGGGTCTCGTCGAGCTCATCGGTCGAGGTTCACGAGCAGGGAACGGGGTCGTGGCGACAGCGCTGGTCCTCCTCGCGGCCGCGCCGTTCCTGCTCGTCGTCGACGTGCGGCCCGAGACGTCGTTTCCCGACGAGTGCGGAGATCCCCCCCAGATCGTGCCGGACGAATCCGAGGAACCGACGGTGATCTTCTCGGTCGACTCCGACGGCTCGGGATTGGTCGACGTCGACGACGTGTCGGCCAGCGAGATCCGCCGACGTGTGGTCGCGACCGACGAGCTCTCGCTCGAGGTGGTGTTCTCGACGACCGATCTCGAACAGCAGGGTCCGGCTCGCGTGTTCACGATCAGCGGAGGCATCCTCGAAGACCAGGTCAACGTCCACGTCGGCGTCACCGACGACGATCTGAGCATCCGCCTGCGCACGTCGTGCGAGTGGTTCAACAACGTCCAGGTCGACGACGTCGTCGAGAGCGGCGTCGCCCACACCGTCGTCGTGACCTGGGGTGGTGGTGTGCTCGAGACCTGGGTCGACGGAGCGTCGGTCGATCGATCGGATCTCGACTGGGGGGATCTGTCGTCATGGGATCCGACGTTCGCGTTGGTGGTCGGCGACGAGGTCAGCGGTGACCGGCCGTTCGTCGGCGACGTCTCGTCGATCACGATGTGGGACCGAGCCCTGCCGCCGTCGATGATCGCGGGCCGTCTGACGGACTCGTGACGACGTCGAATCTCGGTGCGACTCACCTCCCCGGCTCGGCTACGTTTCGGATCACCAGAGAGAGGAGGTGGTCTTGTCTACCGGAAGAACAGATTTAGGCCCGTCAGAGGGTCAGGCTTTCGGATGGGATTTCGTCGTCCCAGAGGAGGGACAGCTCAACGTGAGCGTCCTCTGGTGACGGCGGGTCCCAGTCCGGAACATCGTCATCATCGTCGTGGGCCCAGCCGCCGGCCGGGGCGACCTCGT
>JBCDAK010000289.1:0-4852 GCA_039185545.1 Actinomycetota bacterium | reverse complement strand
GTCCGGCGTTGGAGTGGTTCGAGCACTACACGAAGGCGTCGGGCATCCGTACGATGACGATCCAGCCGGCACATCTCGGGGCGGTGGAGCATCTGCCCGATCATCACCGCGACCCCTTCGACCGACTCCTGGTCGCCCAGGCCCGTCACGACGGTCTCACCATCGTGACCGCCGACGAACTCGTGACGGCCTACGACGTCGAGTGCGTGTGGTGAGTGGAGACGATCGGAATCGAACCGACGACCTTCTGCTTGCAAAGCAGATGCTCTACCAATTGAGCTACGTCCCCGCGTGGTGAGAGATGGTCCGTCGCCGGAGCGACGAGTCAACCAGCGTAGCGGTCGTCCGCGACGGTCATCACGGGTTCACCGCCACACTGTCGACCGTGTTCGACCTGCACTCACCACGCGACTGGCTCCGCTGGATCGGCCGCAACGCCCGCCGGGTCCTCATCTTACTGTTGGGCGTGGCCGTGCTGCTCGCAGGCGTCGCGATGCTCGCCCTCCCCGGGCCGGGCGTTCTGGTGATCATCGTCGGCCTCGTCATCCTCGGCACCGAGTTCACGTGGGCCGAGCGGGCACTCGACCGTACGACTCAGACCGCCGCCGGCGCTGCGACTGCGGTGCAGGGTTCGGCGACCGGCCGATGGAGCCTCGTCGCGTCGGGCATCGGGATGATCGTCGGCGGCATCGTCCTGTCGATCCTCTTCCCCAGCTTCGTCGTCGCCGGCGTGTCGATCTCGATCGCGGGCGTGATCGGACTGTGCACCCTCCTCCCACCCGTCCAGGCGTGGATCCAGGAGAAGGCGAACCGTCCCGCCGCCGACGAGTGACGGGCGCCCTTCGCGTCAGCACATCCTGCGAGTTCGGCCGGACGAGCTGACGAGAAGTCGGGCGACCTGAGGCCGTGTCAGCTCATGCTGGGAGTTCGGCGGGATGGGCTGACGCGACGGGGAGATCACCCCGGTGGTCGGACCCCGGCGTCAGTCGTCCTTGAGGGCGACGGCGTTCGGGGTCACGTTCATCTTCGGTTCGTACTCGGCGACCTCGACCTCGCGGCCTTCGCTGCGGAACATCGTGACGAGCGCCGATCGGCACGACGCACACGGTCCGTAGTACTCCTCGACCGCCGTTGCCCCGCAGCGCGGGCACGTGAACTCCATCGCCTCCGACCGTACCTCCCGCCGCGCCCTCCCTGGTCGATCGACCGGAGCACCACCGAGCGTCGCCGGTTGCGTACCATCGCCAGCGATGGGCGAGTCGAGTTTCCCTCCACCGAGGAGGAGCTCCGGTGTCCCCCCGGTCGGCGCTCGTACCCCCGGCCTCGAGGATCTGTCCGACCCCGACGGGATCGAACGCGACGACGAGTGGGACGACGACTGGGACGACCGCGAGCCCAATTTCCTCGTCCGCCGCGTCGTGGCGATCGGCGCCGTGCTCGCCGTCCTGGTGGGCGGTGGAGTCCTCGTCGGACGCGTGCTGTCCGGCGACGACGAATCGACCGCAACGGCCGCCGACGCCGACTGGAACTCGCTCGCCATCGTCCTCTCCGATGAAATCCTGCTGTTCGACGCCGGTGCGTCGGTCGACGAGGGCGAGATCGCGGAGCCGGCCGACACGTTCGACCCCCGCCTCGATCCGACCGACGGCGAGGTCGTGCAGCTCGACGAGTGGCTCCTCACGCTCGGCGACGACGGTCGGCTGCTCATCACCGACCTCCGCGACGGAACCTCGTCCATCGAGCGATTCGAGGCCGGCTCGATCATCTCCCGGGGCACCACGCGCACCGATCTCGCCGTGATCGGCAGCGTCGGGGGCGGCGAGGCGTCGATCGTCCGTCCGGCCTCCGGCAGCGTCATCGAACTCGGCGCCGCGGCGGGTCTCTCCGCACCGTTGATCTTCGCCGAGTCGGTGCGCGTCAATCCGGCCGGCACGCACGCGGCGATCTCCGACGCCAACACGTTCCAGAGTGCGGTGATCGACCTCGAGAACGGGACCGCCGAGCTGCTCGCCGGTCAGGCCGTCGCCCTCGACGACGATCAGATCGTCACCTCACTGCGCGCCGGTGACGAGACCGAGCTCGAGTTCTTCGACCTCGCGGGGGAGCGGATCGGTTCGATCGACGTGCCGACACCGGTCTCGGTCGTCACGACCGACCCGGGTCGAGCGCTCGTGTTCGACTCCGACGGAACCGTGCGTCGCGTCGACGCCGACGGCGGCGACATCCAGGACCTCGGGCCGATCATGGTCGAGGACAGCGGAGAGAGCGACGACGAGTCCGCCGACACCTCGGTCCCCGCCGAGCCTCTCGTCGGCGTCGAACTCGGCGACGTGTTCGCGGCCGTGGCGGTGCGCTCGGGCGACGGCGTCCTCGTCCTCGGCGACAGCCGGCTCGCGTTCCTCGAGGACGATGGCTCGGTC
This sequence comes from Actinomycetota bacterium, assembly GCA_039185545.1. Classification (GTDB taxonomy): domain Bacteria; phylum Actinomycetota; class Acidimicrobiia; order Acidimicrobiales; family Ilumatobacteraceae; genus Ilumatobacter_A. The sequence continues at coordinate 2,432 of JBCDAK010000289.1, read as the reverse complement.
ATCGCCGTCGTCGAGGGCGAGATCGGCTCACCGGTGCAGCACGGCGTCGAGTGCGTCGTGACCGGCGGCCTCCGGTCCCGCGCCGATGTCGTCACGTGGAACCTCCGCACCGGTGAGGCCCTCGCCGGAGCGCAGACGGTCCAGATCCTCACCACGACTCCCGACGGGTGCGCCGCGGTGATCGAGCGGTCGGGCCAGCGACAGATCCTCGGGCCCGACGGCTCGGCGACCGACCTCATCAGCGATCGGATCGTCGGCCTCGCGCCCGATGCGTCCTCCTACGCGGCGATCGAGGACCGCACCGTCTCGTTGGTCGACGTCGACCCCGAGGCCGAGGAACCCGATGCGGTGCCGCTCCTCGATCGCGTTGGCACGGCGACCGTCTACTTCTTCGAACGGTGACCACCGCAGACCCCACCGATCCCGACTCCGACCCGGAGTGGATCGAGATCGACCGGGGCGAGGTGGTCTGGCGCTTCGACGGTGACTTCCTCGCCTCGAAGTGGACCTGCATCTTCGGCGCGGGTTGTCGCGGGATCCTCGATCGGCCGGCGGACGAGCTGCACCAGGGATGCTGCTCACTGGGCGCCCACTTCGGTGACGGCGAGGCCGGTCGCGAGGAAGCGATGCAGATCTCGGCGATGGCCGCGCTCCTCACGGCCGACCAGTGGCAGTACCACCACGTCGGGACCGACGCGATCTTCGGCGACGAGGCCCGGTCGTGCACGGCGGTCGTCGACGGTGCGTGTGTCTTCCTCAACCGGCCCGACTTCGCACGCGGGCCCGGCTGCGCGCTCCACGTCGCCGCCCTCGACGCCGACGAGCGCCCACTCGACTGGAAGCCGTCGGTGTGCTGGCAGCTCCCGCTCTACGTCGACTGGGCGCCGATCGATCCCGACGATCCGTTCGGTCCCGAGACGGCGACCGTTCGCCGATGGGGTCGCACCCAGTGGGGCGATCACGGCCGAACCATGGCGTGGGCGTGCACCGAGCGCGCCGACGGCGGCGAGGCCTACATCGGCGAGTCGCCGGTCGTCGAGTCGCTCGCCGACGAGCTCCGCGAGATCGTTCGCGACGACGCGGTCCTCGTGGAACTTCGCCGTCGCGTCACGAATCGTTCGTGATCGACTCGATCGCGGCGCGCGCTGCGTCGGCGTGGCCGAGGTGATGCAGCATCAACGCACCGTCGATCTGGGCCATCAGCGCCGCCGCCGACTCGTGTGACGCAGTGACCGCAGCGTCGCCGGTCAGGTCACCGACGTCGATCCGCTCGGCGAGCCAGGCGACCCAGACCGCCGTCATCTGGTGGGCGAGCGTGCGATGCGGCTCGTCGCCTGCGGCAGCTCGGCCGACCAACTCGAACCAGAGCGCGAAGACCGGATCGGTGTCGTCGGTGACGAGCAGCGGGTACGCCGTGCGCAGGAGGTCGGCGATCGGTCGACGGTCGGATCCGAACGCCTCCTCGAGCGCCCCGATGAGGCGGCCCCCGAGTTCACCGAGGACACGTTCGAGCAGGTCGCCCTTGGTGGGGAAGTAGTAGACGATCGTCCGGTCGGCCACACCGACCCGGCGGGCGAGTCGTCCGAAGGTGAGCGCCGCCAGTCCCTCCTCGAGTGCGAGCTCGGCCGCTGCGTCGAGGAACGACCGCTCGTCGTGTTTGGTGCCCATCGGCCCGCTGTCGCCGCCCCGACCCCGGCCGACGCCGACTCGGTCAGCCGGTGGGCCCGGCCGGAACGACCGGTCCGAGCACCCGGTCGAGGTACGGGTTCGCGAACGTCGAGTCGGGATCGAGTCGCCCGCGGAGCTCTCGGAAGTCGTCCCACTCGGGGTAGCGATGCGCGAGCGTCGCCGCCGTCTGGAAGTGCATCTTCCCCCAGTGGGGGCGACCGGCGTAGTCGTCCATGATCGCCTCGACGCCCTGGAAGTAGGCGTCGTACGGCACGCCGACGTACTGGTGTACGGCGATCCATCCCGACGCCCGACCGGCGCCGGTCGACAGCGGGATGTCGTCGGCCGCCGACGCCCTGACCTCGATCGGGAACAGTGGTTTGACCGGCAGCGTGCGGACCAGCGCATCGATCCGTCCGATCGCATCGGGCACCGCGTCGAAGGGGATGCCGTACTCCATCTCGAGGAACCGCACGTGACGAGGGCTGCAGAACACCTTGTCGCTGCGGTCGATCAGCTCGCGCTCGGAGGCGGCCGACATGACCAGCTTCGCGACCCGTGGCGCCATCGACGGGAATCGCCGACCGACCCGACACACGGTGCCGAAGGCGAGGTTCTCGCCGATCCACTTGTCGCGGACGTAACCCAGCCGTGACTGCGGCCGCGCCGGCTCATCGGTTCGGGTGTTCCGCTTCACCTGGACCCGCCGACCGCCGGGCATCCAGAAGAACTCGACGTGGTCGGTCGAATGCATCACCTCGTCG
>JBCDAK010000288.1:0-4952 GCA_039185545.1 Actinomycetota bacterium | reverse complement strand
GGGTTCGAAGCCCTCGGGCAGGACCGGAAGGTTGCCGTTCGCAACGACCACCCGGGAGAAGCGGTCGGGGTCGTTGCCGACGCACCGCAGGCCGATGAGCGAGCCCCAGTCCTGGACGACCACGGTGATGTCGCGAAGACCGACGACATCGAGGAACTCCTGGAGCCAGGCGACGTGCTGGAGGTAGCGGTAGTCGGGAAGCTGGACCGGCTTGTCGGAGCGGCCGAAGCCGAGGAAGTCGGGGGCGATCACCCGCAGCCCGGAGTCGGCGAGCACGGGGATCATCCGCCGATACAGATATGACCAGTCGGGTTGGCCGTGGAGGAGCAGCACGACCTCGCCGTTGGGGTCGCCCGCCTCGACGTAGTGCATGCGCATGCCGTCGACCTCGGCGTAGCTCGGCTCCCACGGGTAGTCGGGGAGGTCTGCGAACGCGGCGTCGTCGGTGCGCACGAACGGGCGCCCTGCGCCGGTCCAGTGGATCTCGGCCTCGGCCCCCGTCACGTCGGGCGGCAGGTCGGCGGTGGTGGTCATGAGGGCTCCCTTCGAGGGGCGTCGTCTCGTGGGTTCTTCAACATGAACCCGCACGTCGCTAGAACCTTACGTCTAGAAAGAGTGGTCGATCGTGTGGGACGAACCACCGCTTCCCCGTGTGGTCGTGACCGCACGGAGCGGGGTCAGCTGTGTAGCGTCCGTCGCCATGTCGATCGCCGTCAGAGCTCGTCAGCGACGGCGCCTCGCGAGTGCACTCGTCGCAGGTGTGCTCGTGCTGAGCGCATGCGGGAGCGACGGGCTGACACTGCCGGGTCAGGATGAGGACACGGCACCCGAGCAGACCGAGCCCGGGGACCCCGAGCCCGAACCCACCGAGCCCGAACCGGAGCCGGAACCCACCGAGCCCGAAACCGAGCCGCCGCCACCCGACTCCGAGCCGCAGGAGCCTCCGGTCGACGAACCCGAGGAGGAGGACGACAGCGGGCTGTCGATCGGCCTCATCATCCTCATCGCCGTGATCGTTCTCGGGGTTCTCGGGCTGCTGTTCTCCCTGCTCGGTGCCGCCTCGCGTCGCGGCGCGGCGAAGACCGCAGCAGACGACGCCAGCCGTCGACAGGTCGGCGAGCTCGTCGGATTGAGTCGCTGGTTGGTCGACCAGGGGAGTGTCGACGTGCTGCGTGCGACCGAGCGTTCTCAACTCGATCTGGCCTGGCAGACCACTCGCTCACGGGCCGTCGATCTGGAGAACCGCTGCCAGGCGATGGCCGGCGGAGTTCGCGATCCGGCACTCCGTGGTGCGCTGACGACGCTCGGCCTCGACGTGTCGTCGTTGCGCGTCGCACTGGAGACGAACGTGTCGGTCCGGATCGATCCGAACGCGGCGAACATGCAGCAGCTGCTCCAGGACTCGGCGCAGACGGTGGCGTCACATCGTCAGGCGGTCCGCGCTGCGACTGACGAGGTGTCTCGGCTGATCGTCTGACCGCCGAGACACAGCCTGGACGCGATGGTCCGGGCCGGGGAAGGATCTCGCCATGACAGCGACGACGGTGGGGTTCATCGGTCTGGGAGCGATGGGGGAACCCATGGCGGCGAATCTGCTCTCCGCAGGGATCGACGTGGTCAGTTGCGCCAACCGGAATCGCGAGGCGATCGAACGCCTTGCCGGTCGGGGCCTCCGCGAAGTCGCGGACGCTGCGGCGGTGGGCGCCGATCGAACCGATGGGTTCGCTCGCCCTCTGCGGACCGATCGGAAGCGGTCAGGTGATGAAGCTCGGGAACAACGCGATGGCGATCGGAACCTTCGGGCTCCTGATGGAGGTGCGCGAGATGGTCGCCGCGCAGGGCATGGAGCTCGACACGTTCATGGAGTTCCTCAACCGATCGACCGGTCGCAGTTTCGTTTCGGAGAACTGGCCGATGCCGCCCTCGCGGATCACGTTCAGCGGGATGCCGGTCAAGGACATGCGCCGATGTGCCGCAGCGGCCGACGACGTCGACGTCGCCATGCCGATGCTCGAGCGACTCCTCGAAGCCGGTGCCGACGACCGCGAGGGACCGGGGTAGGCCGCCGGGCCTGTCGAGTGCGCTCGCTCACATGCGGAGTCGGTCGCTGGACGGCTCGTAGATCGGATCGTCGAGCACGCGGGCTCGGCAGAAGTCGCCGACGACTCGCACCCACAATTCGGTGCCGGGCTCGGAGCGCTCGGGTGCGAGGTAGGCGAATGCGAGTCCCTGGGCGAGGGTGTAGCCGTACGCGCCCGTTCGAGTCGGTCGGAGCGGGGCAGGTCTCCGACGACGACGCGGCAGTCGTCCGCCGGGCGATCGCCTCCCGCGCTCGCGACGTCGCGCCGGCACTGCGCAGCGGGCGGTGACGACACCAGCCCGTCAGTCGCCGAGGACCCGGCGCAGGCAGTGTTCGAGGAGCGATCGTTGTCGTTCGATCGGCCACGCGCCGGGGTCGATCGCTGCGGCGTCGCCGATCGCATCGACGACCGCCACCACCATCTCGGCGTCGAGCCGGGCCTCGTCGGGCGTGCAGCAGGTCCACTCGGCCACCGCGTCGGTCACCGTGTCGAGCCAGCGCGCCGACGACCGTCGGTGTTGCGTCCTGAGGAACTCGGAGCGGATCGCTGCGTCGCTGAAGGTGCGCCACACCAGCCAGTCGCGGCGCGACACCTCGTCGTGGGGGAGCGCGTCGAGAAGTGCGTCGACCGGCGAGCGACCGACCGCGAGCGCAGCGTCGTGGCGAGTGCGCATCGCCTCGTCGGCGTGGAGCAGCGCAGCGAGGACCACGTCGTCCTTGTCGGCGAAGTAGTGCGTCACGGCGCCGGTGGTCACGCCCGCACGAGACGCGATCGACTTGAGGGTCGCCTGCTCGATCCCCTCGTCGGCGATCGCCTCGGCGGCGGCGGCGGCGATGGTCGCGCGACGCTCGTCGTGGTCGACGATCTTGGGCACGGTCGCAGTCTAGACCGTTGACAAATCACTGGTTATGTCATAGCAATTACGTAAACGAACGCAGGTCAGAGTCGACGAGGAAGAGAGATCCGATGTCCGTCAGCATCCCCGAGTGCCGTGCCGGTGACGACCCCGACACGATGTACGCCGCGCTCGACGAGGCCGGCTGTCTCGTCGTGCACGACATGGTCGACGCCTCGACCATCGCCACCGTTCGTGCCGACCTCGGGGAGTTCATGGCGGCCGCCGAGCCGGCCACCGACCGTCCCGACGACTTCTATCCCGGGCTGACGCGGCGCATCGTCGCCCTGATGCACCGGTCGTCGACGATGCGCGAGCTCATGATGCATCCCGTCGTCGGGCAGCTCGGCGATCGTCACCTCCTCCCCAACGGGAACAAGTGGCAGCTGAACGTGGGCGCGGCGCTCGAGGTCGGACCCGGCGCTCGCGACCAGGTACTGCACCGCGAGGAGGACCTGTACCCGTTCTTCCCGCTCCCGCGTCCCCACCTCATCCTCGCAACGATGTGGGCGATGTCCGACTTCACGGCCGACAACGGCGGCACCCAACTGGTACCGGGGAGTCACCGGTGGGGCGCCGACCGCCGGGCGGAACCCGACGAGGTCGTCCGCGCCGCGATGCCGGCGGGCTCGGTGCTGTTCTGGTTGGGTGGCACTCTGCACGGCGCCGGCGCCAACGTGACGACGGACGACTGGCGCTACGGCATCGTTCTGACGTTCAACCAGGGTTGGCTTCGAACGGAGGAGAACCAGCACCTCTCGATGCCACTCGCGGACGCTCTGGCCCTGCCCGACGACGTCCGGAGTCGGCTCGGATTCGACATGGACTACGGAGACGGCGGTCTCGGCTTCTACGACCCGTCGGTTCTGCTCACTCCGGCGACGGCATGACGTCCGAGGGCGGGTCCACCGCGGGCACGTTGTCGGCGATCCACGTGTACCCGATCAAGTCGTGTCGGGCCGTCGAACTCGATCGTGTCGAGGTGACCCGGCGAGGCCTCGCCGGTGACCGACTGTTCCAGGTGATCGACGAGCAGACGACGCCGGTGACCCAGCGCCAGGAGCCGACGCTCGCCACCGTGCAGCCGACCGTCATCGACGGTGGACTGCGGCTCCACGCCGAGGGGCGCCCACCGCTCGAGATCGCCGCGCCGACGTCGAACGACACCGCGGCGACGTCGTTGCTGGGACTCCCGGTCGAGGCCGCCGACGTGGGGGACCAGGCCGCCGCCTGGTTCACCGACCTGCTCGGCTCGCCGGTTCGGCTTGTCGGCGTCACCGATGAGACCGAGTACATGGTTCCGTTCCCCGACGGAGAGATGCACCTCGGATGGGCCGATGGCTCGTCGATCCTCGTCGCCAACTCCGCCTCTCATCGGTGGCTCGCCGATCGCGCCGACGAGCCCTTCGGGATGGACCGTTTCCGGCCGAACCTCACGGTGGACGCCGATCCGTGGGCCGAGGACACCTGGCGCGAGCTGTCGGTGGGCGCGGCGCGACTCGGCGTCGGGCTCGCATGGCCGCGGTGCGCGATCCCGCAAGTGGATCAGGTCGACGGGTCTCGACATCGAGAGCCGGCAAAGGTGCTGAAGGCGCACCGGTGGTGTCCCGACGCCTCCGCCGCACCGGAGCCGCTGCGACCGCTGCTCGAAGGCAATGCGCTGTTCGGCATCGGCTGCTCGGTCGAGACGGCGGGCGTCGAGGTCGCCGCGGGCGACGAGATCGTCGTCCACCGAACCGGCGTCCGTGTCATCGACCCGCCGTTCGCCGACTGATTCGCGGTCCGCGGATCCCTTCGATCACGCCATCCGGCTGCGGACCTCGCCGCAGAGTGTGAGCGTCTCCACGGCCTCGGGCTGTGTGACGTTCATGCACCGCACGACCATCTCGTCGACGCCGATCTCCGCATACCGCGCGAACGCATCGGTGACGCGGTCGACTCCTCCGGCGATGACGCCGTCGCGTGGCATGCCTCGG
>JBCDAK010000287.1:0-4967 GCA_039185545.1 Actinomycetota bacterium | reverse complement strand
GTCGCCGAAGGCCGTCGAAACGGTCACCGGGAAGGCGCTCGACCCGGCGTCGTCGGATTCCTCCATGGCGTCGTCGGACTCGTCCATCGCGTCATCGGATTCCTCCATGGCGTCATCGGACTCGTCCATCGCGTCGTCGGCGGCTTCGCTGCCGGATGCCTCCGAGGCCGAGGCGTCATCGTCCGCTGCGTCGCCGTCGGCGGCTTCGCTGCCAGACGTCTCCGAGGCCGAAGCGTCGTCGTCTGCGTCGTCGTCGCTCCCGCACGCTGCGACGAGGCAGGCGGCGATCACGACCGCGGTGAATCGGTGGGGGGCACGATGCGACGACATGAAGCTTCCTTTGCTCATCCGGTGATGTCGGCCGAACCATACCCTGAGTATGGAATCGAGTCGAGGGCCCGGTCAGGAGTTCACAGATGATGACGAGATCGTCGAGTCGTGATCGATACTCAGAGAATCGAAGTGCCTCCGGGAGTCGTCTCGACGATCTGGCACAGAGCCGACGCGGCGGCCATGAACCTGGTCGGGGAACGCTCGGACGGGTTGTTGAACGCCCGTTGAGCCAGGCCCTGCATGAGCGCGGCGAACGCTCCGGCGAACACCTCGGCCCCAGTGCGGGTCACGATCGCTCCCGACGGCGAGACACGTCCCTCGAACACGTCCGCCAGCTCGGCCACGTGGATGCTCATGCGTTCCGCCTGGGCGTCGAACAGCTCGGGATCTCTGAGCGTGAGTGATGCCACCTCCAGCGCGAACGAGTGGGCCGCCAGAGGCACACGCAGACCGCTGAGTCGGGCCCACTCCTGGGCGATGCGCGTCGCCTGGCCGTCCAGGTCGAGATCGGGATCAACGAGGTCGCCGATCGGAGGCCATCCCACGTCGACGGCGCCGGCTTCGATCAACGCCCCGAGCAGCTGACCCTTTCCGCCGAAGATCGAGTAGATCGCCCCTTTGGTGAGTCCGACTCGTTCGGCGACGGCGTCGAGCAGCGTGTCCCGGTACCCGTCGCGGATCATCAACTCTCGGGCAGCGTCGAGCAGTGCAGCGCGATTGTGCGCCTTCTTGGCTGCTCGTCGGCCGGTCGGCTCGTTGGGCACGGCGGGCGACCCTAGTGGTGCGCCGATCGCCGCCCCGGAGGGTGCTCGATCGTCCGAGGCGCCGGGAAGATCAGCGGCGGCGGGCGAGCGTCAGACCGTCGCCGACCGGGAGCAGGCACGCGTCGACCCGATCGTCGCTCGTGACCTTCGCGTTGAGCGCACGGATCGCGACGGTGTCCTCGTCGTTGCGGCTCGGGTCGGCGACGGCGCCACCCCAGAGCACGTTGTCGATGGCGATGAGGCCGCCGGGCCGCACGAGCTGCAGGCAGCGTTCGTAGTACGCGTCGTAGCCGCTCTTGTCGGCGTCGATGAACGCCATGTCGAACTCGTCGGCGCCGCCATCCGCGAGCAGCGAGTCGAGCGTGTCGAGCGCCGGGGCGATGCGCAGGTCGATGCGATCTGCGACGCCGGCTTCCTCCCAGTACGGCCGCGCGACCGACGTCCACTCCTCGCTGACGTCACACGCCACGAGCGTTCCGTCGTCGGGGAGCGCGAGCGCCGTCCACAGCGCGGAGTACCCGGTGAACACGCCGACCTCGACCGTGCGTCGCGCCGAGATCGACCGAGCGAGCCAGTGCAGGATCCGCCCCTGGTCGGCACCGATCTTCATGCCTCGCTCGGACAACGCTGCCGTCGCCGTGCTCAACCCAGCAGCAGCCGCCGGTTCGTGGGTCCATGTTTCGTCCACGTAGGTGGCCAGCCGCCCGCTGATGCGGAGATCGCGGCTGCCTCCGGGGATCAGCGCGTACGCCTTCCCCGCAGCTGTGCGCGCCGTCTCGGTGATCGTCTCGATGATGTTCATCAGTGTCGGCCGGGACGCCAGTACGCCGAGATGGCGACCCGTTCGACCGGAACGCCACGGTCCTTCCGCAGGCTCCGTCGCAGCGACCGGGTCATCTCGAACTCGCCGGCACCCCAGAAGTACGTACGGTCTGTCGCGATGCCTTCGACGTGCTTCGTCACGGCGGACGCTCGAGCGTCGACGTCGACGGGAGCATGCATCCAACGGATGGCGATGCGATCGTCGAGGCCGACGTCGATCTCGTGGTCGGGCCCGCCGATCACGCCGACGATGGTCGTGGAGATCGCCGGGTCGAGCCCCTCGGCCACTGCGACGGCTGCGCCGAAGGCCGTCTCGTCGGCCACGAGGACGGCATGGTCGACTCCGGTCGGCTCCGTGAAGCGGCCCCGGGGGCCGAACACGGCGACGGGGTCGCCCGGCTGGCACTGCTGCGCCCAGGTCGACGTGCTCTCGGGATCGTCGCCGTGGAGCGCCATCCAGATCTCCATCACGCCGTCGGCGCCGAAGCTGCGCACCGTGTACGTACGCCCACGAGGTGACTCGTGCTCGGGCATGTCTCGCCACGACTCGAGTGTGAGGTCGTCGGGAACGGGTCGACCGTCCGCCAAGGTGAGGACCGAGAGCGACTGATCCCATCCGAGCGACTCGAAGCCGGGGAACGGTCCGAGCCGAACGGCGGCCAGATGATCGCTGAGGAAGCGGGCCTCGATCACCGTGCCTCGATGGAGACGCTGGCCCCGGGCGGTGGTCATGATGACCTCGAGGCTGGTCATCGGTTCGTCGGGGTGAATGTCGCGAGCCGCTTCGGCGAGGTCGACGGTGGCCTGTGCGAGCTGGTCGAGTCCGGTGACCGGACTGGCGAAATCGACCCAGACCGACTCCCCGTTCGCCGCGATGCGGACGCCGTCGGTGCTGATCTCGGAGATCTCGACGTCGGTGTCGATCGGTCCGAGCTGGGGGCGCGCTGCGAGCCGGATCGTGTCGTTGTACTGAACGACGACCTCGGGCAACAGCTCCTGGATCGTCTCCGTGACGTCGGGGGCGAACCCCGTCACCTGCATCGTGCGCACTCCTCGGGCGTGTCCTGCGCCCGGATGACGGACGCACCAGCGTGTTCAGTCAGCCTAACTCGATCTGCCAGGACGTGGTCAATCGTCGGATGTCGCCCTCGGTGGGTGCCGGACGAACGTCCCCGCCCGCTCATGGAACGAGACGGGCGGGGACGCCGACCGATTCACTTCGACCGAGTCACCGGAATGGCGTCACGACGTGAACGGGTTCGGTGACACCTCGGCGGGATCGACCCCGGCGATGTTCACGAACAGGTCGTCGAGGATGGCGTGTGCGGCGTGGAAGCCCCAGCCGACCCAGTGGCCGTCGACCCGCGTGAAGTTCTCGTTCTGGATCGCGTCGAGCGTGCCGAAGAGCGCGTTGCCGGTGATCTCCTCGAACGCCTCGTCGGCCTGAGCGTCCTGTTCGGCATCGGGTGTCTGGCTCCAGAAGAAGATGTGGTCGGCATCGATGAGCTCGATCTCCTCGATGGAAATGAAGCCGCCGATGTCACCGTCGTAGATCTCGATGGCCTCCTCGGAGGACAGCGCCTGCGACTCGGGGCGGCCGAACCCGACGTCGGCGAGCACGGCTGACGGGTACGACGCGACGAGATTCATCATCACCTCGCCCGGATCGGTGAGGACCCGAACGACCGAGATGTCGATCGCCGACGGGTCACCCACCGCCTCCCGGAGGTCGGCGACGCGGGCGTCGTACTCGGCGAAACGTTCGGCCACGACCTCCTGCCGGTTGAGGAGCTCGCCGGTGAAGGTCAGGCCCTCCTTCCAGTCGCCGGACCCACCCGACTGGAAGAAGACCGTGGTCGCGATCTCCTCGAGTTCGGCACCGATGTCCTCGCGCATGAAGTCGCCGGAGATGATCAGGTCGGGCTCGGCGAGGGCGACGGCTTCGAGGTTGACCGGGTTGAACCCGAGGTCGGCGATGCCTTCGAGCGCCGGCTGGAGGTACGGGAAGTTCGTGCCCATGATCCCGGTCGCCCACGACTGGGTTCCGACGGGAGCGTCGTCGGTGGCGACGAGCACCTCGAGGGCGTCGGTGCTGAGGTCGACGACCCGCTCCGGGGTCTCCGGGATGCAGAGCGGGCCGTTCGTCATGAACGGATGATCGAAGCTGCGCTGGCCCGCCTCGCAGTCGCCGGCGGCGTCGTCGGACGGCTCCGAGGCGCTCGCGCTGGCCGAGTCGCTGGCCATCGCCTCGTCGGCCATCTCGGACGCGCTCGCCGAATCGCTGGCGGGTTCGGACGCGGACGCTGACGCGCTGGCCGAATCGCTGGCGGGTTCGGACGCCGACGCGCTCGCGGAGTCGCTGGCGGGTTCGGACGCGGACGCTGACGCGCTCGCCGAATCGCTGTCGGCCGAGTCGTCGTCGGACCCGCACGCGGCGATCAACAGACCGGCGACGAGCAACGAGGCGACGCCACGGCGTCGGGGCATGGTCGTGAACAGAGACATCTGGCTCCTCTCAACGCCCGCTGACAACAACCGTGGTGGGATTGTTCACCCTTCTCAATGTGCGCTGTGAGGAATACCTGTCATTCAGTGTCATCGCCGAAGCGGGCGACCCGGGCGTCCGTCACGGAACACCCGTTCCATACTTTGGAGACGGGTGATCGAACGGGTGCAGCAAAGTTGTGGGAGCGGCACTCCCACATTCCTGATAGTCTCGGATGCCGTGACCGAGGCGATGAGCATCGAGCGAGTCGATGGACGCACCGCCCGACGCCAGCGCGGCCGCCTCGCCGTCATCGCAGCAGCGTTCCGTCTGCTCGGCTCGGGCGAGCCGGCGACCACCGAGATGTTGGCGAGCGAGGCGGGGATCTCGACGTCGTCGCTGTTCCGCTACTTCGAGGGCCTCGACGACCTGTACCGCCAGCTCGCCGAGCACTTCCACGTGCAGCACGCCGAGCTGTTCGACGCATCGCCGTCACCGGGAAGCGACCGCACCGATCGGATCGCCGAGTTCGTGGAGCTGCGCCTCCGTCTGGCGGCGGTCGT
>JBCDAK010000286.1:0-4971 GCA_039185545.1 Actinomycetota bacterium | reverse complement strand
TCGCACCCATGCGCTCCGCTCCGAAGGAAACGCCCCCCGGCGACGTGAGCAACGAGGTCGTCGACCTCACCGACGTCGCGTCGCTCCGGCGAATCAGCCGAGGCGCCGACGCCACGTTCGTGCTCGTCGGCAGCAACCCGGACCAGGTGGAGATCGAGTGTCGATACATCGACGCAGCGGTCGGCGCCGACGTTCCTCGCATCGTGAAACTCTCCGCTCCCAACCTGCCCGGACAGCCTCCGATGCTCGTGGCCGGCTGGCACCGCCGGATCGAGCAACACCTCGCCGCCACCGGAGTCGAACACGCCTCGATCCAACCCATGGCGTTCCACCAGAACTGGCTGCGCAACACCGTCACGATCCGACGCCTGAACATGATCGCCGGATCTGCCGGCGACCACGTGCGCAACTACGTCGACGCCGCCGACGTCGCTGAGGTCGCCGCCAACCTGCTGGAGACACCGTCCGACCTGCCGCAGTTCGTCCCCGTCGCCGGCCCCGAGGTGCACTCCTACGACGACGTCGCAGCACTGCTGTGCGACGTGACGGGACGCCCCATCCGCTACCAGGACGTGGACCCCGACACACACCACCGGATGCTCACCAAGCGGGCTCGACTGCCCGGATGGCTCGCCGAACACGTCGTCGAACTCGACACCCTCGCGCGCACCGTCACCGAACGACCGTCCGACGACATCCCGCGACTGCTCGGCCGTACGGCCCGAACCCTCGCCGACTTCCTCCACGCCAACGCCAGCGCATTCGAACGGACCTCTTGGCACGGGTTCCTGACCAACCGACGCAGAGGTGCGAGCCGGCGACACTCAGGCCGAGCGACTCCATCCGCGAGGCCCGGGCGCCTCCACGGGTCGGACGCGTTCACCGGCTCACCCCGATGACGGACCCCGTCACCGAATCGCTGCGCTACTGACCCGCTGGCACGACAAGGTAGAGATGGGGTCGGTAGTGGTGCGATGGATCACCAATCGCCGGGGAGGGCATGATGTCAGACAGACCGCCGGCACCGCGTCTCGACGATGTCGCAACGTTCGTTCGAGTGGTGGACATGGGCAGTTTCTCCGCCGCCGCAGCGTCGATGTTCGTGCCACGTTCATCGGTGAGCCGACAGGTGGCGCGACTCGAGACGCACCTCGGGGTTCGGCTCATGCACCGAACCACGAGACGAAGCCAACTCACCGAGGCCGGCCAGAAGCTGTACACCGACGTCGCTGGGGCGATGGCGGCGATCGAACGTGCGGCAAGTGTCGCGAGCGACGACGTCGCCACCCCGAGCGGCACCGTGCGAGTCTCCGCTCCGCCCGACGTCGGCGCCGAACTCCTTCCCGACCTCCTCGCCGACTTCGTGTCCGACCATTCGAGCATCCACGTCGAGGTCGAACTCACATCTGGATTCCCCGACATGCTCCGGACCGGTCTCGACCTCTCGATTCGAAACGGTGAGCCCGATGATGCGGGTCTGACCGCGACGAAGCTGCAGGACACCACCTTCGGTCTCTACGCGAGCAGCCGATACCTGACGACCGCCCCTGCACTCACGAGCGTCGACGACCTCCGCGACCACGACTGCCTGCTCCACCACGGACACCGCGGCGAGTCGCACTGGAACGTGAGCGAGGGAGGGAGCGGTTTGCGGTCGATCACCGTCACCGGTCGCATCTCGGCCACCGACCTCGCATTCATCCGCAGAGCCTGTGTCGCCGGCGCCGGGGTCGCACTCCTCCCCACCCTCGTCGGCGACATCGAGGCAGACACCGGCACACTCCTCCGGATCCTGCCCGACGTGATGGCGCGCGGAATCCCGCTGTACCTGGTGCGGCCCTCGACACGATTCGTCCCGCGCCGCATCGAACTCCTGGAGTCGCACCTCCTCGAGAAGTTCCCTCAGTAGCCGAGCCTGGATCTGGCGAGGCGCACGACACCCGGAGCGCCCTCGGCGGGGACCCGCGACGGACGACTCGGAGTCGGTCGTCAGCGGATGCTCGCACCTCCGTGCGCACTTCGGAGGTCTCGGGACAGTCGCGAGAATGGTCGCTGTGCCGGTCCGCCTGCGCCAGTTCCGCCTGCGTCGGGATGCGGCCTGACGTGCCGGCTGCGCCGTTGCCGTCCGACGAGGCTGACCGTCTTGCCGCGTTGAGACGGTTGGGTGTCCTCGATACCCGCTCCGAGGAGCGTTTCGACCGATTGGTGCGCCTTGCCTCGGTCTCGCTCGGTACACCGATCGCACTGGTCAGCCTGATCGACGAGCACCGTCAGTGGTTCAAGGCGCGCGTCGGGCTCGCAGCGACCGAGACACCACGCGAGATGGCGTTCTGCGCTCATGCGATCCACGCTCCTGGCGAGACCATGGTCGTCAACGACGCGACGCGAGATCCGCGATTCGCCGAGAACCCGCTCGTTGTCGATGATCCGAACATCCGGTTCTACGCCGGTCGCGTCGTGACGGACCCGGACGGCGCTCCGCTCGGAACGCTGTGTGTCATCGATCATCAGCCCCGCGACTTCCGGGACCAGGACGATCGGGTGCTGACCGATCTGGCCCACCTGGTCGAGCAGGAGCTCGCTCGTGGCGAACTGGACGAACTCGTGAGTGCTCTCGATCGCAGCGAACGCAGCAAGGCAGCCATGCTCGACGCTCTCGCCGAGGGTCTGGTCGTCCAGAACTCGTCCGGTCAGATCGTCGAGTGGAACCAGGCAGCGACGGAGCTACTCGGACTGTCTGCGGATCAACTCGCTGGCCGATCGTCAGTCGACCCTCGTTGGCGCGCCGTTCGCGTCGACGGCAGCCCGTGGCCGGGCGACACCCACCCTGCGATGGAGAGCCTGCGGACCGGGGAACCCGTGAGGGAACAGACGATGGGAGTCCACCGCCCGGACTCGTCGCTGATCTGGCTCGACGTGAACTCGCGTCCGATTCGAGACGGTCGGGGCGACGTGACGAGCGTCCTCACTCTGTTCGCCGACGTCGCCGCCAGCTTCGACAACGAACGCGCCTCCGCGACGATGGCACTCCGCCTCCGCCAAGCCATCGAGTCCTCGGGAATCGGAACGGCGATTCTCGACGAGTCCGGATCTGCACTCTTCGTCAACAGCGCCTTCACCGAGATCCTGGGCATCGCACATGCCGACGCGCTCCGACGGCCGACGTCGGTGTGGATCCACCCGGACGACCCCGAGTTCGGCCAGGCCGACCTCGATGAACTGCTCTCGGTCAATGCGGCGCGGGCGACGGTCGAGGTCAGGATTCCCGACCGCGATGGCGAGCGCCGGTGGGCCCGCGCGCATCTCACGCGGCTCAGCGACGATGCCACCGATGATCGATTCGTGCTCCAGCTCGAGGACGTCACCGAACGTCGTGTGCTCCAAGATGCGCTCCGCCACAGCGAGGAGCTCGCGACGGCCGCTCTCGACTCGCTCGAACAGGGGGTCGTGCTCTTCGACGACACCGGGGCGATCCACCGTCTCAACCCGGCCGCCGAGCGGATCCTCGGGTTCACCGCGAGCGAGCTGACCGAGCAGTTTCGGTCGGGCAGATGGGAGTCGTACGACGAGCGCGGCGACCTCATGCCGCGAGAGCAACGACCGCTCCGCCGAGCGATGGACACGCGCCGACCAGTACGCGGTGAGATCCTGGGCTGGCGACACAAGGCCGGTCACCTCGTACTGCTCCGCCTGTCGTGCAATCCCATTCCCAACGACGACGGGCCCCAACGATTCGTGGTCGGATTCGCCGACGTCACGGACCAGCACCGCGCCGAGAGGCTCATCGACGCGACGTTCGCGATGGCGCCCGTGGGTCTCGCGATCGTGGACGACGACGGCACCGTCGTCCGCTGGAACAACACATTCGCTGCACACGCCGGCGGTTCGGAACCCGACCCGGAACGACCGACGCTCGAGGCACTCGTCAACGCCGCCGACGAGGCCGATCGCACGCCGGACGCCAGCGAAGCAATGGGCGCAGAGTTGTACGTCGCGACCGGCGACGGCGCCGGGAGCTGGCTGGAAACACGGTGCGCGCCGATCGATGATCCCGAACGCTCGATGCACATCCTCGCGACGTTCGACATCACGGCACACAAGGACCTCGAGATCGACCTACAGCGATTCCGCCACCTCGTCCGGAACGCCAACGACATCATCACGGTGGTCGACGAGACCGGACGCACGATCTACGCAAGCCCATCGAACGAGCGGATTCTCGGCTACCCCAACGGATGGCAGACCCCCGGTGGGGTCCTCGACCTGATCCATCCAGACGATCTGGCGATCGCGTCGAATGCGTTCACGGCGTTGCTCAACGGCGACGACGGAAGCGACCATCCCGTCACCCTGCGAGCTCGCACCCACGACGGCGGCTGGAAGTTCATCGAGACGATCGGCATCAACCTGCTCCACGAGCCGTCTGTGCGAGGCATCGTCCTGACGTCGCGAGACGTGACGGAACGCCAACAACTCAGCGACGAGCTCGCCCACCGCGCCACCCACGACCCGCTCACCGATCTCCCCAATCGCTCGGAGGCGGAGGAACGCATCGGACTCGCGCTCGCACGGGCTCGACGAGATCGGACCGTCGCCAGCGTCTGCTACCTCGACCTCGACAACTTCAAGGCCATCAACGACACGCGCGGGCATGGTGCCGGGGACGACGTCCTGGTCGAGGTCGCCCGCCGCCTCACGAGGCTCGCTCGTGCCAGCGACCTCCCGGCCAGAATCGGCGGCGACGAGTTCATCGTCGTGCTCGAGAGCATCGACGGACCCGACCGGGCGCTCGACGCCGCCCACCGCCTCCTGCGCGGACTCACCACTCGGCCGATCCGCTCCGGTGACATCGACGTCGGCCTCAGCATCGGTGTGGCCGTCAGCCGACCCGACGACTCGATCGACAGCCTGCTCTCGCGGGCGGACGCCGCGCTCTACGCGGCCAAGTCCGATTCGTCGAAGGTCGTACTT
>JBCDAK010000285.1:0-4971 GCA_039185545.1 Actinomycetota bacterium | reverse complement strand
GTCGAGGATCTGCTCCTGGCGCACCCCGAGATCGACGATGCGGCGGTGGTCGGCGTCGACGACGAGTCGCTCGGTCAGCGATTGGTGGCTCACGTGGTGCTCATCGAGGGATCGTCGCTCACCGGCGAGCAGGTCCGACGCCACGTCTCGGCCTCCCTGGCCCGGCACAAGACACCCCGCGACGTGTACGTGGTCGACGAACTCCCGCGCACCGCGACCGGCAAACTGCGCCGCCGCGACCTGGCCAGCTGAACGGACAAACGGGGACAAACGGTGTCAGACACCGTTTGTCCGGTCGTCCACGCCTAGCGAAGGCGTTCGATGCGGTCGGCGCCCGAGTCGATCCCCGGGAGCTGTGCCTGGAAGCGGCCGACGTGCTCGGTGACCAGTTCGCCGACGATCGTCTCGACCTCGCCCCACGAGTGGGCGCGCAGACCGTCGACGTGGCGGTTGTACGCCTGATCGAACGCGATGACCGTGTTGTCGTGCTCGCGCAGCTCGATGATGTTGTGCGGTGCGTCGTCGATGTACGCGTGCGCTTCGGCCTGCGGCTTGGCACCGAGGAAGCAGAGATCGCGGTAGGGGATCCGGTTCGCGTCGAGCCAGAACGCGGTGTCGGCGACGGCTTTCTCGTGCCCCCAGTGGACGTAGAGCCGGTGCGTGATGATCCGGATCCACACGCCGGCGTCGCTGAGGCGCCAGAGCACGTCGGCGGCGTCCTCGATCACCGGCATCGTGCGGAACATGTCGTGATCGAGCACGGCGGTCTTGTGCAGCGCCGGATACTCGTCGGGACCGATGCCCCACTCGGTGAAGTCCCACGACCGTTCGAGGGGAAGCGTCTCGGGGGCGATGCCGCGCATCTCGGCATAGATCTCGCGGAAGCGGTGCGTGTGGTCGGCGACCACGCCGTCGAGGTCGACTCCGAGGATGAACTGGTCAGGAGAGCGAGCGGCCACGTCAGAACACCCGGCTCTCTGCGGCCGCCATCGCCTCGGGTGGCAGATCGTCGCCGAGGTCGGTTGCCGTGGTGCCGGGCGGCCCGGCGACGATGCGGCGGCGGATGATGCCCGACACCGTGTCGACGGCGATCGTGCCGATCACGACGATGATCAGCGCGAGACCGGCCACCTCCCACTGCTTGAACTCGAGCGACTGAGCGAGCGTCGAGCCGATCCCGCCCGCGCCGACGAGACCCAGCACTGCGGACGCCCGGATGTTGATCTCGAACCGGTACATCACGAGCGACGTCAGTTCGGGGAGCACCTGCGGGATGACACCCCACCGCAGCCGCTGGAGCGGGGTCGCGCCGACCGCGTCGGCCGCCTCGATCGGACTGTCGTCGATCGCCTCGATCAACTCGTAGAACAGCTTGCCGAGCGAGCCGATCGAGCCGACGCCGATCGCCATCACGCCGGCCATCGGTGAGAGGCCGAACACCGGGATGAACGCGAGCGCGAGGATGATCTCGGGGATCGCCCGCAGCACGTTGAAGATCTGCCGGACGAAGATCGCCACCGGCTTCGGCACGAGGTTCTCGGCGGCCACGAACGAGAGCGGAATCGCGAAGATCGCCGCGATGACCGTGCCCATCCACGCGATGGAGACCGACTCCCACATCTCGCCGATGAGGCGCCCGGTCTCGCCGAGGTCCATGTCGCGGAACATGAGCCGAGCGAGGGTCCACAGGTCACCGGGCGCGTCGAGCAGCCGTGACCACTTGGCGTCGAGACCCCAGAGCGCCCAGCCGACGAGCGCGGCGGTCAGCGTCCACCAGACGAGCTTCGGCCAGTCGAACGGCTTGCTCGGCAGCTGCGGGGTGGGCATCGCCGCGGTCACACCAGTCGCCTCCGCAGTCGGACCGAGATGAACTCGACGATGACGACGATGATGAAGAACAGGAAGACGACACCCCAGAGCTCTTCCCATCGGCCCTGGGCCCGGAAGAACTCGATCCGTTGTCCGATGCCGCCAGCGCCGACGAGTCCGAGGACCGCCGACGCACGGAGGTTGAGCTCGAAGCCGTACAGCACGAACGACGTGTAGGCGGGCAGGATCTGCGGGACGACCGACGTGCGGAGCCGCTGGGTGGTGGTCGCACCGCTCGCGTCGGCGGCCTCGATCGGTCCCATGTCGATCCCGTCGAGGATGTCGAACGTCAGTTTCGAGACGACGGCGATGGTGAAGAAGAACAGCGCCAGGAGTCCGGGCAGCACCCCGATGCCGATCGCCGAGACCCAGATCAGCGCCCAGAGCAGGTCGGGGATCGAGCGGACGACGTTGTTGAACGATCGAACGACCAGGCGGAGCGCAGAATTCGAGTTGCCGACCTTGGTCGACCACAGCGCGAGGGGAAGTGCGGCGGCGCCGCCGGTCACGGTGCCGATGACCGCGAGTTGCAGCGTCTCGAAGAACCTCGGCCGGGTGCGATCGGACCAGATCTGGCCCCAGTCGGGGTTCAGCATCCCCTCGATGACCGGGTTGGTGCGGGTCAGGTTGTCGATGAGGTCGCTCAACGAGAAGCCGACCGAACGCGCCGTCAGGATGGTGAAGACGACCGCACCGATCGCAAGTCCGATCGCGAATCTCGAGCGAGGGGGGCGAGCCGGAAGGGCCGGCCCCGCAGCCGACGCATTCGACCCGACGGCGTGATCGCTCAGAGCGCCGCCTGCTTCTGCATCGTGTCGTCGGCCGTCAGGCTGCGGCCGTAGATCGCCTCGAACACATCGGCGTCGCACTCGGAACCCGGTCCGTCGAAGACGAGGGCTCCGTCGCGGAGTCCGATGATCCGATCGGCGTACGCCGTCGCCAGATCGAGGAAGTGCAGGTTCACGATGACCGTGATCCCGAGTTCCTCGCCGATCTGCTTGAGGTAGCGCATGACCACGTGGCTGGTCGGCGGGTCGAGCGACGCGACCGGCTCGTCGGCCAGGATGATCGACGGTTCCTGCGCCAGAGCGCGGGCGATGCCGACCCGCTGCTGCTGTCCGCCGGACAGGTTGGACGCTCGGACCCACGCCTTGTCGAGGATCTCGACGCGATCCAACGCACGGGTGGCTCGGTCGATGTCGGCCTGCGGGTACCGGCCGATCAACGTGCGCCAGGTCGGCGTGTCGTGCAGCCGGCCCATCAGCACGTTGTTGAGCACCGTGGTGCGCTTCACCAGGTTGAAGCCCTGGAAGATCATGCCGACCTCGCCGCGGAGATCCCGCATGGCGGGCCGGCCGAGTGAGGTGACGTCCTTGCCGTTCACGGTCAGGCCCCCGGACGTCAGGGGGACGAGACCGTTGACGGCACGGATCAGAGTCGACTTGCCGGCTCCCGACAACCCGACGATCACGACGAACTCTCCCGGTTCGATCGTGAGCGTCAGGTCGCGCATCGCGTGGACTCCTCCGGAGTACGTGACCGATGCGTTGGTGAACTCGATCATGTGTCGACCCTGACCCGTGCTCGTCTCAGTGGTGGATGTGACTGGTGGTGATCAGGCGCTGATCACTCGAGCACGTCGCCGAGCTCGACCTCGAGGTCACGGATGACGTCGTAGTCGGCCGAGGCGACGGGCACCAGGTCATCGATGTTGTACAGCTCGTTGAGCAGCGCGTTGCCGTCCTCGGTGTCGGAGATGGCGACGAACGCATCGGTGATGGCGGTCACCAGCGACTCGGGCAGATCGGAGCCGACGGCGAACCCGTCGTTCGGGATCGGACCCGACCAGCCGAACACGACGACCTCTTCGCCGACGTCCGGGAACTGCTCGACGATGTTGCCGCGAGCGTCGTTGAACGACACGCCGACGACGGCGTCACCGTCGTACACGGCCTGGACCGAACCGTCGTGGCCACCGGCGAACAGGCCGTTGACGCCTTCGATCGGGTCGACGCCCGCCTCGACCAACTGGAGCGCCGGGATGGCGTAGCCCGAGGTCGAGAGCTGGTCGACGAACGACACGCTCTGGCCCTCGAGGAGCGGCAGTTTGTCGGCGCCGATCGGACCCGCCGACGCATCTTCGGCATCGAGCACGCCGTTGCAGAAGAGGAAGCCCTCCTCGTCGGCCACGGGCGCGTCGTCGCAGTACGTGTCGGGGTCGTTCGTGAACCACTGGGTCACGTAGAGCAGCGAGCCGAAGCGCTCGGACTGCAGAATGAGTTCTGCGTCGGCCTGCTCCTCGGCCTGGACCATCTGGCGAGGACCGAGCCCACCGGCGACCTGCGCCTGACCCGACTGGAGTGCCACGATCACGCCGGCGAAGTCGGTCGGCACGAGCGGCTCGACCTCGATCCCGAGTTCGGCGGCGAGCAGGTCGGCGAGCGGCGTCGCGGTCTCGATCAGGCCGCCGGCCTCGACCGATGGCGTGAGCGTGAAGACGATCGACTCGGGCCAGTCGGCGGGCACGTCGGACGCTCCCTCGTCCTCCATGGCCTCGTCGTCCTCCATCGGCTCCGAGGCGCTGGCGGAGTCGCTCGCCTCGTCGTCGGCCGGCTCGGAGGCGCTCGCCGAGTCGCTGGCCTCGGAGGCGCTCGCGTCGTCGGCGCTGTCGTCATCATCGCTGCCGCACGCCGCGAGCGTCAGAGCGCCCACGGCCGCGAGGGCGACCAGGTGTCGTCGGTTCATGTGTCCACGTTGCTTTCTGTGATCGGAGCGCGGAATGCACCCCAGGTCGTGAAGGACGTTAGCCAGCGTCGCAGTGCCGCTCGCTCAGATCGAACGTGAACGCTGGGTGACGGCAGCGTGAAATGCGTTCCAGTCGCCGACGTCGACGGCGCCGTCGACTCGACGGTTCCACGGTCGGACGAACCGACACACGAGCCGGTCGGGTCGGCCTCGGACCAGCTCGGGCACGACCGTCGGAGAGTCGTCGACGTAGACGTCGCAGTCGACGGCCGCCTTGTCGTACGTGATGTGGACCTCGCCGGTCGGGAACTCGTGGTCGGCGAGCCAGCGGAACGTGTCGTGGATCGCCCACTCCGG
>JBCDAK010000284.1:0-4978 GCA_039185545.1 Actinomycetota bacterium | reverse complement strand
GGTCACCGAGGTGTCGAACGAGGCCAGCTCGGTCGCCGCCGCCGTCGAGGAGCAGTCGGTCGTCATGGCTCGCATGAACGACTCGGCCAACGAACTCCTCGCCGTCAGCTCGTCGAACTGACGCATTGTTCCGTCGACCCCAGGGCTCGACGGAACGACCAGGACGTCACGGGCCCGTCGTGGACGGTGGCGCTGTGACCGCCGTCGTCGGCACCGATGGGCAGTCGTCCGACCATCCCGGCGGGACCTTGACCGTGAAACCCGGAGCCGGAAACTCCGCCGTCGACACCCCCGCATCCGCATTGAGTTCGTAGGCGATGTCGTTGTACGAGAGCAAGCTCTCGACGGTGACGCAGAACATGTCGGCGACGCTGCGAGGAAAGTCGCCGAATTGGATCGTGTAGCTGCGCTCGACGTCGTTCAGCGACGTCGTCACCACGACCACCGTCGTCGGAGTCGGGCCGAGGTCGTCACGAAGAACCGGCGGGTCCGTGTGCTCAGGGGCCGGAGCCGCGCTCGTCGGAGACCGGGCGATGGTCGTGGTCGGAGTGTTCATCGGGACGATCGACGTGGTGGTGGTCGTCGCCGGGTCGACGGGCAGCGGCTCACCGGGGACGGCCACACACGACTCGAACCACCAGGTCGTCCCGTCGGATCCGAGCGGCCCGCTGCACTCGTACGGCCCGGACGTCGGACTGTCCGAGGCGCCGGTGTCAGCCGACGGCGATGCCGTCGAGGCCTGCGGATCGCTCCGCGACGTGGCTGCCCACACGCCGACCCCGCCGACCGCGAGCACCACGATCGCCATGCCGCCGGCGACCCGACGTCGGACGACGGCTTGCCGGCGATCGACGAGGTCACCGATCGAGGGCGGCGCCGAGACCGGCGGCCGCGCCTCACGAAATGCTCCGATGAGCTCGTCCTCGAGCGGGTCTCGATCGGTCATGGCATCTCCTCTCGCAGTCGGGCGAGTGCCCGGTGCAGTCGCGACTTCACGGTCCCGATCGCCAGTCCGAGTTCGGTGGCGATCTCGGAGTCGCTCATCTGCTGCTCGTATCTGAGGGCGACCAGCACGCGTTGCGACGGCGGCAGGGCCCGAACCGCATCGCGGAGATGGTCGAAGCCGAGGTCGACCGGCTCGGAACGAAGCGTCAGCCGGCGAGCGATCGCCCGACGACGGAGCACCTGGCGGGCCCCGTTCACCACCGAGATCCTCAGGTAGCCCCCCGGGTTCTCGATCGTGGCCCATCGTCGGAACAGCGACACGAACGCGTCCTGAACGACCTGCTCGGCGTCGGGGACCGTGTCGACGATCGCGGCGGCCAGCCGCACCATCGACGCGTAGGACGATCGGTACAGCTCGTCGAAGTCGCCGATGTCCGCAGGAACGGAGCTCGCGCTCGAGCGAGCGTCCGACGGTGGCGGCCGGCGATCCGCCGAAGCGGTCTCCATCACGAGGTCCACACTGTCCTTGATGCACGACGGGCCCGATCGGTTCCCGATGCGACAGTGCGAGCCTGACCCACACTGTCGGCGGACGCGACACGGCCCCCGCTCCTCGAGGAGGACGGGGGCCGCTGCGTTCAGACGGTCGGTGTGACCGTCGCGTGGATCAGGGCTCGATGTAGATGCACTCGCCGGGGCACTCCTCGGCGGACTCGACGACGGCGTCGAGCTGGTTGTCGGGGAACTCGGCGAGTCCATCGGCGCCCTGCGGGTTGCCCTTCGCCTCGGCGAAGATCTTGTCGCCTTCCTTGACGTAGGCGAGACCGTCGTCGAGCAGGACGAAGACGTCGGGGGCGATCTCCTCGCAGAGGCCGTCGCCGGTGCAGAGATCCTGGTCGATCCAGACCTTCATGTCAGTGGGGCTCCTTCGTGATGGGGCAGATGGTGAGAACGGTCGTCCGGCGTCCGCCGGCCTGTGTTGAGAGTTTACACGGCGAACACCATGCAAACATGAACTGTCCGACGTGACGGATGTGGCGCCCGCAGGATGGCGACGACCTCCCGGGGAACGGGTGTACCGTGCGGTCATGTCGAGCAGTGACGCCATCGAGCCCACCTCAGGCCACGATGACACGGCGGCCCTGGGGCGCGACGACGACCACACCGCTGCTGATCTGGCCGCATCGGCCACGGGCGAGTTGTCCGCCCTCGAGGACGAGATCGTCCACCTCCGGCGACGTCTCGCCGATGCTCCACGCCGGCTCCGGTCCCTCGAGGAGCGGCTCCTCGAGACCAAGGGGCAACTGGCCCAGGCGGTGTCGCAGAACGAGAAGCTCTCGTACACCCTGAGGGAGGCCCGCGAGCACATCGCGACGCTGCGCGACGAGGTCGACAAGCTCAGCCAGCCGCCGTCGGCCTACGGCACGGTCGTGGGCAAGAACGACGACGACACGATCGACGTGCTCACGAGTGGCCGCAAGATGCGCGTCACACTGCATCCCGACATCGACCACGAACTGCTCGACCTCGGCGCCGAGGTCGTGCTGAACGAGAGCCTCAACGTCGTCATGGCTCGCGAGGCCGACGGATCCGGAGAGGTCGTGACGGTCCGACGGGTCATGGACGACGGTGTGCGCTGCCTCATCGTCGGTCGGGCCGACGAGGAGCGGGTCTGCGAACTCGCCGACTCCCTCCGCGGCACCCACATCCGCTCGGGCGACCACATGCGCCTCGACACCCGATCGAACCTGCTGCTCGAGAAGCTCGCCCGACCCGAGGTCGAGGACCTGCTCCTCGAAGAAGTGCCCGACATCAGCTACTCCGACATCGGCGGCCTCGACTCCCAGATCGAGCAGATCGCCGATGCGGTGGAGCTGCCGTTCCTCCACCAGGAACTGTTCGCCGAACACCGCCTCCCGGCGCCGAAGGGGATCCTGCTCTACGGCCCGCCCGGATGCGGCAAGACGCTGATCGCCAAGGCCGTCGCCAACAGCCTCGCCCAGAAGGTCGCCGACAAGGTCGGTGAGGGCAAGGGCCGCAGCTACTTCATCAACATCAAGGGCCCCGAGCTGCTGAACAAGTACGTCGGGGAGACCGAGCGTCAGATCCGCATGGTGTTCCAGCGGGCGCGCGAGAAGAGCGACGAGGGCTGGCCGGTCATCGTGTTCTTCGACGAGATGGACTCGATGTTCCGGACCCGTGGTTCGGGGATCAGCTCCGACATGGAGTCCACGATCGTTCCGCAGCTGCTCGCCGAGATCGACGGCGTCGAGGGCCTGCGCAACGTCATCGTGATCGGCGCGACCAACCGTGAGGATCTGATCGACCCGGCGATCCTGCGCCCCGGTCGTCTCGACGTGAAGATCAAGATCGAGCGTCCGGGAGCCGAGGCGGCGCAGAACATCTTCGCCAACTACCTCACCGACGAGATCCCCATCGCCGAGGGGTACTCGGTGCCCGACATGATCGAGGCCACGGTCGCCGAGATGTACCGAGACGACGAGGCCAACCGCTTCCTCGAGGTCACGTACCAGAACGGCGACAAGGAAGTCCTCTACTACAAGGACTTCGCGTCGGGCGCCATGATCGAGAACATCGTGCGGCGCGCCAAGAAGCTCGCCATCAAGCGGGTCATCGGCGGCGGTCCCCGAGGCGTCATCACCCAGGACCTCATCGACTCCATCAAGCAGGAGTACAAGGAGCACGAGGACCTGCCGAACACCACGAACCCCGACGACTGGGCGAAGATCTCCGGCAAGAAGGGCGAGCGCATCGTGTTCATCCGCACGCTGGTGTCCGAGCAGTCCGAGGAGGACGTCACCGGCGGCAAGGCGATCGAACGCGTCCAGACCGGCCAGTACCTCTGATCACGCCTGGGGTCAGACCCCAGGCGTGACACCGGATCGCCGGAGCGTCGACATCGCCCAGGCCCCCACGAGCGGGCCGGGTGCCAGCGCGAGGAACGCCCACCCCCACCCGTGGGCGTCGCGGATCTCGGGCACGAGGAAGATCGTCAGCACCGACAGCGTGAAGCCCGACGCCAGCTGCACCGTGAGCGCCGTGCCGGCGTACCTGGGATCGACCACCTCGGTGACGATCGCGCTGAACTGGGCGCTGTCGGCGACGACCCAGAACCCCCACACGAGCCCGGCCACCATCACGAGTGGCCACGGTGCGTCGACCAGGAAGCCCGTGACGACCGCCAGCGCCGCCGACCATCGCAACGCACGTCGCGCTGCGACCTCACGTCCGATCCGATCGCTGATGCGGCCCGCGTGGACGGCACCGGCCGCACCGATCCCGATCGCGAAGAACGCGGCGAGCGATGCAACGCGGGGCGAGAAGACGTCTCCGTAGAACGCGGCGATCCACGCCCACATCGCGTACAGC
The DNA here is from genome assembly GCA_039185545.1 of Actinomycetota bacterium. GTDB lineage: Bacteria > Actinomycetota > Acidimicrobiia > Acidimicrobiales > Ilumatobacteraceae > Ilumatobacter_A. Next base: position 643 of record JBCDAK010000284.1, on the reverse strand, counting down.
TCCCACATGTGGCCGAAGTAGCCGCCGGTCGCGAGAAGAAATCGTCGATCGCGCAGGATCGCGCCGATCTGTCGTGGATCGACGATCGCAGCGGGCGGTGCGTCGGGCCCGGGCGTGCAGGCACGGTCCGCGATGATCCCGCCGGCCAGTGTCAACGCCGACGTGGTGAACAGCGCCGCTCGCCAGTCGAGTCCGCCGAGGGCGTTGACGAGATGGGGGAGCGCCGAACCGACCGTGAGCGCGCCGATCATCACTCCGAGGGCCAGGCCGCGCCCCACACGGAACCACCCGGCCATCGCCTTCAACGCCGGCGGGTAGACGAGCGCGAGGCACGCGCCCGTGAGGAACCGGGCGACCAGCGCCGGACCAGCGGAGTCGATCAGCGTCACCGCGGCGTTCGCGGCGGCCGCACCCGCGGCTCCGAACAGGATGAGGCGCTGCGGTCGCAGGCGGTCGGCGAGGTTGGTCGCGGCCGACGCGACGGCTCCGACCACGAACCCCACCTGGACGGCGATGGTGAGCAGGCTGCCGACGGTGGTCGAGATCGACCAGTGCTCGCGGAGTTGTGGGAGAACGGCCGCCGTCGAGACCCATGTCGACATCGACAGCACGAGCGCGACGGCCAGCAACGACAGCTCGCGCC
>JBCDAK010000283.1:0-4987 GCA_039185545.1 Actinomycetota bacterium | reverse complement strand
GATCGGACCGAGCGCCTGCGACACGCCGTCGGTGGCGGCGAGCGCCTCGACCACGCCAGAGGCGGCACCGAAGTCGGACGGCGACGACGTCTCGGCGACGAGCAGGAGGGGTCCGTTCGACCCCGGACCGAATCCGTCGGAGAGGAGCTCGTACGCCGCGCGGGTGGTGGTGTCCTCGGCGAACGACGACTCGTCGCCGAACCCGAGTCGCAGGTCGAGCACCGGCGCGCTGAGCACGAGCAGCAGCACGGTCACGCCGATGGCCATCGACCACGGGTGACGCTGGACGAAGCGGCTCCACTTGTACGACCACGTGTCGCGCAGCGGCTTCTCGCGACGAGGCGGGAGCGCCTGGCGCAGCTTCGGCACGAAGAACGAGGCGAGGAGGACGAGCACGATGATCGCGAGACCGATGGGCGGCACCGCATCGATCCCGAGACCCACACCGAGCAGCGCGAGCGAGGCGCCGCCGGCCATGAGGAGGCCACGCCAGCGGGTGATCTCGATGCGGCCCTGGGCGAAGCCGATGAGCGCAGGGAGGAGCGTGACCGAGGCGACGACCGTGACCGACACGGTGAGCGCCGCGCCGGTGGCCAGACCGTTGATGAACGACAGGTTCATGATGAACATGCCGAGCAGCGAGATCACCACGGTCATGCCGGCGAAGATCACGGCGCGTCCAGCGGTGTCGATGGCGGTGATCGTGGCCTTCTCGGGACTGAGCCCCGCTCTCGTGCCTTCCCGGTATCTGGTGACGATGAAGAGCGCGTAGTCGATGCCCACGCCCAGGCCGATCATGGCACCGAGCGTCGGTGCGAAGTCGGGGATGGAGATGACGTTGGTGAGCAGCGTGATGGCGCCGACGCCGATGCCGACACCGAAGAGGGCGACGCCGATGGGGAGACCCATGGCCAGCACCGATCCGAACGACAGGATCAGGATGACGATCGCGAAGGCGAGGCCGATCAGCTCCGATTCGGGCGGCTCGAACTCGGCGAGCTCCGCGCCACCGATCTCGATCTGCAGGAACGACAACTCGAGGTCATCGGCGGTGACTCCGCCCTCGCCGTCGAGCAGCGCCGGCTGCTCGATGAGGTCGGCGATCTCCGACCCGATCTCGGCCGCCTCGACCTCGTCGACGCTCTCCTCGAAACCGAGGCTCGCATAGGCGATCGTGGGGGCGGCGTCGGGGTTCTCCTGATCGAACGCGATGAGACCGAGTTCGGCCGCGTTCGCCTGGTACGGCGACTCGATCGAGACGTCCTCGAAGGTGGCGATCTCGTCGAACAGCTCCGTCATGACGGTCTGCACGCTCGGATCGAAGATGCCCTCGGGGCCGGTGGCCTCGAACACCACCGAGCCGGAGATGAAGCTCCCGGCTGATCCGAACTGGTCCGAGAGAATGTCGAAGCCGCGTGCCGATTCGGAGTCGGGGCTCTCGAAGGAGTTGTCGGACGAGCTGCCGACGACGCCGATGCTGGCGATGACGGCGATGAACACCGTGATCCAGGCGAGCAGCACGAGGCGCCGGCGGCGGAATGCCCACCCGCCGAGGCGGGCCCAGGCGGACGGACCGTCGGGTCCGTCGGGTTCGGTGCCGACGGAGTGGCCGGCGTCGTTCGAGGCGGTGGCGGGGGACCCCGGTGCCGGGGCGTCGCGCTCGATGGTGGACATGCTGTTCATCGTTGGACAGTCTGTTCACCTTCTCGGGTACGCTGCAAGTGTGAATCCGGTGGCGGCCGACACAGCACTCGATCCGCGGATGGCGCGGACGCGGGCGGCGATCCTCGACGCCGGCGCCGAGCTGCTCCTCGAACAGGGTCCCGACGCGGTCACCCCCGCCGCGATCGCCGCAGCGGCGCGGGTGAGCCGGACCACGCTCTACAAGCACTTCCCCACGCGGCCCGAGTTGATGTGTGCGGTCATGGTCCACGTCGAGCCGCACGAGGACTTCGAGCACACCGGCGATCTGCGGGCCGATCTCTGCCGCCTCCTGGGCGGGCTCGGCGCGGCGCTCGACGACGACGATCGGCGCAAGGCGATGGTGTCGCTGCTCGCACAGGAGCAGTGGGATCCCGACCTCGCCTCGGCCACGTCGTCGGTGCGCGGCCCTCGATTCGACGAGTTCCAGGTGACGCTCGACGACGGCGTCGACGCCGGCATGATCCGACCGGGCGTCGACGCCGAGGATGCCGCGTGCCGACTGTTCGGGCCGATGTTGTTCCGGGCCGTCATGATGCACCGCGGCACCACGCAGGCCGAGGTCGACCGCCTCGTCGACGACTGGCTCGCCTCCGTCGCGCCGTAGCGACAGACGTGAGCGACAGAGTGGGTCAGGCACACAGTGTCGCTGGCCATACTCCTCACGTGATCGTTCCGTACGTCCGCAGTCCGGAGATGGGAGAGCGCCACGTCGATCTCGTGCCGCAGTTGCTCGGCGCTGTGGAGCGGGCCGGCGGCGACACGATCCGGATCGTTCCGTTCGACCACCTCGACGACGACGAGCGGGGATCGACGCGAGTGGCCGTGGTCGACGGACCGTCCGCCGATCAGTTGGCGTCACTGCCGAACCTCGAGTGGGTCCACTCGACGTGGGCGGGCGTCGAGGCGCTGATCGACGCCCTGCGGCCCGACGTGAACATCGTGCGGATGGTCGATCCGCAACTCGCCGAGACGATGTCCGAAGCCGTGCTCACATGGGTGCTGTACCTCCACCGCGACATGCCGCGGTTCGTCCGCCGCCAGCGGGAACGGGTGTGGGACCCGGTCCCGGTCACGGTCCGCGCCGCGGAACGGCGGGTCGGGATCCTGGGTCTCGGAGCCCTCGGGGTCGCCGCCGCGGAACGGTTGCGCGACAACGGGTTCGCGGTCGCCGGATGGTCGCGTTCGCCGAAGTCCGTCGACGGGGTCGAGTGCGTCGACGGCGATGACGGTCTCGCAACGCTGTTCGCCGGGTCGGACATCGTCGTGAACCTGCTCCCCGACACACCGGCCACCGCCGGTCTACTCGGGGCGGATGCCTTCGACCGGATGCGGCCAGGAGCGTCGATCCTCAACGTGGGTCGAGGCCCGACGATCGACGACGGCGCCCTACTCGCCGCTCTCGACTCGGGTCGGGTCGGCCACGCCGTGCTCGACGTGTTCGTCGAGGAGCCGCTGCCGGTCGACCATCCCTACTGGACCCACGAGTCGGTGACGGTCCTCCCCCACATCACCGGCCCGACGTCGGACTCGACCGCCGCCGAGATCGTGGCGGCCAATCTCGTGCAGTGGCTCGAGACCGGCGATCTGCCGACGGTCGGCGTCGTCGACCGCACCGCCGGCTACTAGCGACACGCTGGGTCAGGCGCCACGTGTCGCCCTACGAGACTCCGGAGGTGACGGCGACGGAGTGTGCCTGACCCACACTGTCGCCAGCCTGCGTGAACGAGAGCGCCGGGTCGGCGACGTCGGCCACGGTGTCGGACTTCATGAGCGACGCCTTGTCGTGCGAGTAGGTCTGACAGTTGACCCACGGCTCGGTGTCGCTCTGCTTGGGCATCCGACCCAGCCCGCGCTTCATGTACCCCGCCGGGAAGTCGGTGATGTACGGGAGTTCGGTGAGCCCGTCGGGCGCGATCGGCGTCACCGCGTCGGCGTTCTTCTCGTCGATCGCCTCGATCAGTCGGGCGACGTACTTCGCGATGAGATCAGCTCGCAGGGTCCACGAGGCGTTGATGTAGCCGAAGACGGTGCCGAGGTTGGGCACGCCCGAGTACATGAACCCCTTGAAGGTGAACGTCTCCTCGAGGTTGACGGTCTCGCCGTCGACGACGGGGGACACGCCGCCCAGCGCGAGGAGCGACAGGCCGGTGGCGGTGACGATGATGTCCGCGTCGAGGTGGTCGCCGCCCTCGAGCAGGATCCCGGTGGACGTGAAGTGGTCGATGTGGTCGGTCACCACGTCGGCCGTGCCCTCCCGGATCGCCGCGAAGATGTCGGCGTCGGGTGAGAGACACAGACGCTGGTCCCACGGGTCGTAGTCGGGCGTGAAGTGCGGATCGCGAGGCACGGCGTCCTGCAACGCCTTGTCGATCTCGCGGTTGATCAGCTTCTTGACCTTGTCGGGGTCGGTGCGCGACGTGGAGTAGATCTTTTCGGTGCGCCAGGCGTTGAGCGCCCGGATCGTGCGGTAGGCCGCCTTCTCCGGCAGCAGCTTGCGGAGCCCGACCGTGATCGGGTTCCGGGACGGAGCCGGAGCGATCCACGTGGGTGTGCGCTGCAGCATCGTGACGTGCGCACCTTGCTCGGCGAGCGCGGGGATCAACGTGACGGCGGTGGCGCCCGAGCCGATGACCACGATCTTCTTGCCCTCGAGCTGGTCACGGGTGTGGAGATCGTCGGGCCAGAACTGCGGGTGCTCGATCCGGCCCTCGAAATCGTGCTCGCCCGGGAAGTCGGGGCGGTGCGGGTCGGTGTACGAGTAGTAACCGCTGCACATCTGGAGCCAGTGGCAGGTGATGAACGTCTGCTCCCCGGTCGGCTGACCGTCGGCGTCGACGTGATCGGCCGTGACGGTCCATTCGGTGGTCTCCGAGCTCCACTCGGCGGCCACGACCCGTCGGCCGAACGTGATGTGGCGCATCACGTCGTGTTCGACGGCGGTCTCGATGACGTACGACTTGATCATCGGACCCGGCGCGATCGAGATGTCGCTCGCCCACGGCTTGAACTCGTAGCCGAGCGTGTACATGTCGGAGTCGGAGCGGATGCCGGGGTACGTGAACAGGTCCCAGGTGCCGCCGAGGTCATCGCGCGCCTCGAGCACCGCATACGACTTCGAGGGGCAGATCCGGGTGAGATGGCACGCCATCCCGATGCCCGAGATGCCCGCACCCACGATCAGGACGTCGACGTCTGCCATCTCCCGACGTTAGGTCGACAGCCACCGACGATCACGCCTGGGGTCAGACCCAGAACGTGATCGCTCGCGATGATCACGTTCTGG
>JBCDAK010000282.1:0-4992 GCA_039185545.1 Actinomycetota bacterium | reverse complement strand
TCGACGTCGGCGTCGTAGAACTTGCGGTACCCCGACGGAGTGCGCTCGGGCTCGATCAGACCCTGGCTCTCGAGGAACCGGATCTTCGAGATCGTGACGTCGGGAAACTCGTCGAGCAACAGGGCGAGCACCTCGCCGATCGACAGATGCGACGCCGCCGGCGCAGTCGTGACCGACGTCTCCGGCAGCGACGTCTCCGGCAGCGACGTCTCCGGCAGCGCGGTGCCGGGCAGCGTGGGTTCGCGCACGGCTGACGACGGCGCGGGCGTCGAGTACTCGCCGTCGGTCCCGGAGTCGGCGTCGGTCGTCGGAGGGGCGTCAGCCATCGTGACGCTCGAAGAACACCAGGCGGAACTTGCCGACCTGTAGCTCGTCGCCGTGCCGCAGCAGGACCTTGTCGATGCGCTCCTGGTTGACGTACGTGCCGTTCAGCGACCCCGCGTCGGTGGCGACGTAGCCCTCGGGAGTCCGCTCGATGTCGACGTGGCGACGCGACACGGTGATGTCGTCGAGACTGATCTCGGAGTCGGGGTGCCGTCCGAGGCGGATCGTGTCGCGGTCGAGTTCGAACCGGTCACCTGCCTGAGCGCCGGCGCGCACGATCAGCACACCGATCTCCTGGGGGAGCTCGCCGAGTGGCACGACCAGGTCGTCGTCGGGGCCTGGAGCGTCCTGGAGCGGGTCGACCCGCGTGAGGTTGATCGTGCGATCGTCGAGTCGGTCGAGCGGCGCGCCGCAGCTCGAGCAGAACGCGCTGGCCGGGGGGTTGCGGTGGCCGCACTGGTTGCAGAAGACGTAGCTGCTCACGTCGGGGCGTCCTCGGTCCTCGCTGGTTCCTGACTCAATCCTCGATCAGTCCGCTGTAGCCGGCGGCATCGAGGAGTGCGTCGTACTCGCTCGGATCGCTCATCTCGATCGTGCAGATCCATCCGTCGCCGTACGGGTCGGAGTTGAGGAGCTCGGGCTGGTCGTCGAGCTCGTCGTTGACCGTGCTGATCACGCCGGACACCGGCGCGTAGATGTCGCTGACCGATTTGGTGCTCTCGACCTCGGTGACCGTGTCGTTGGCCGCCACCCGCATTCCCACGTCGGGCACCTCGACGAACACGACGTCGCCGAGCGAATCCTGCGCGTAATCGGTGATCCCGACCGTGACCACATCGGAGTCGCCCACCCGACGGATCCACTCGTGGTCGGAGGAGTACCGGCGGTCGTCGGGGATGTTCATAGGGCGTTCGGGAGTGTAGGCGAGGAGGGTCCGGGCGCGCTCAAGAGGGTCGACGCTCCGTGGCGGCGACATCGTCGTGGAGTGGCTGTGCCGGCGCGACGCCGGCCGTGTCGGCGGTTCGAGTGGATCGAAGCGCCGCCCGCACCTGCGGGATGTACTCGATGGCCGTCCAGATGCTGAGGGCCAGGCCGGGGATGCCGAGGATCCACGCGGCGACGGTGAATCCGTCGGCGCCGGGCATCTGGCTGTTGCCCATGAGGAACCCCGGCACGGCGAACATGAGGAGGAAGGTCGCGGTCTTCCCCCACCACGTCACGTCGATCCGTGGCATCCCGAAGAAGACGGTGGCGATGGCCATCATCGCCCCGACGAAGATCTCGCGCGCCATGACCGCGATGGCGAACCACAGCGGGATCGAGCCGTCGATGATGATGGCGGTGATCGCCACGATGAACAGCAGTCGGTCGACCGTGGGATCGAAGACCTTCCCGAACTCGCTGACCTGGCCGAGGCGACGGGCGAGGTAGCCGTCGACCCAGTCGGTGGCGCCGAGTGCACCGAGCATCCAGGCCGCCGCCGCCCGGTTGTCGAGCCCGAACAGCACCCAGAGGAAGATCGGGAGGCAGCACAGACGCAGGAACGTGAACAGATTCGGGATGGTCCACAGATCATCGAACATCCCGGGCGTGTCGACGCTCGATGTCTCGGTGCCCTCCACTCCCCCGATGGTACGACCGCGACGCATGGTGCCGGGCACCATGCGTCGCACTGGCACGATGGCGCGGTGAGCACCATCTTCACGAAGATCATCGAGGGCGACATCCCTGGGACGTTCATCCATCGAGATGAGCACTGCGTCGTGTTCCTGTCGATCAACCCGATGGCGCCGGGCCACGCGCTCGTCGTGCCGATCGAGGAGGTCGATCCGTGGACCGACCTCACGCCCGAGCTCTCCGCCCATCTCTTCGAGGTCGCGCGGCGGGTCGGCGTGGCGCAGCAGGCCGCCTTCGGATGCGAACGGGTCGGGATGATCATCGCCGGCTACGAAGTCCCGCACACCCACATCCACGTCGTGCCGACGAACTCGATGCGCGAGCTGAGCTTCGCGAACGCGGCCGCCTCGGTCGACCGCGACGACCTCGAGTCGTGGGCGAACGCCATCCGAGAACAGATGTGAGCGCTCGCGCACACCACGCTCGCGTTCGCGTGGCGAGGGAAGCGCCAGCGACGAGCCGCACGCGTCGCGAGGAGAACCGCAGGGCCGACGAGCGAGCCTCTAACGCGGATCGATCAGATCGGGACGGTTGTTGCGGACGTTGTTGACCTCGGTCGACACCGGGGTGAGCACCAGAGCGATGTCTTCGCGCGGCACGAACAGCGACGAGAGGCTCTCGATGTCGTCGTTGGCGGGGTCGAGCCACTCGGACCAGCGCGATTCGGGGATCACCACCGGCATCCGGTCGTGCACGTCGCTCATCACCGAGTTGGCCGCGGTGGTGATGACCGTGGCCGAGTGCAGCCAGCGATCGTCATCGTCGTCGAGCTCGGGGTCCTTCCACGACGTCCACAGGCCCGCCACGGCCAATGGCTCCCCGTCGGTCCGTCGGATGAACATCGGCTGCTTGGCCGGCTTGCCCTTGGCGGTCAGCGGACCGTCGGGCGAGCCGGGCTTCCACTCGTAGAAGCCGTCCATCGGGATCAGCAGTCGCTTCTTCTTCAGGAGCCCCTTGAACGCGTTCTTCTCGGCGAGCGTCTCGGAGCGAGCGTTGATCATGCGGGACGCGATCTTTCGATCCTTGGCCCAACTCGGCACGAGGCCCCAGTGGAACGCCTCGACCGTTCGTTCCCCGGTCGGCCGCTCTCGAACGCCGTACACGTCGTGGGTCGGCGCGACGTTGAAGTTCTCGCCGAGGGTGTCGGTGGCGACGTCGGCACCGAAGTACTCGGCGATCTGATCCGGCTGGTTCGTCGAGACGAAACGACCGCACATGACGTTGCTGAGGACGGCCTGACGCGCCGATGCGGCGACGCTCAGACCTCACCCGTCGCCAGGTGGCTGAGAGACGAAGCGAGCTGGTCGACCGACTCGTCCGCGAGCCGGTACCAGATCCACCGACCCCGGCGATCGCCTTCGATCACACCGGCCTCGGTGAGCACCTTGAGATGGTGCGAGATCGTCGGCTGCGACTTGCCGAGCGGTTGGACGAAGTCGCACGCGCACACCTCGCCGTCGGGTGCGTTCGCGATGACCGACACGACCTGCAGCCGGATGGGATCGGCCAGCGCTCCTAGACGACGCGCCAGCGCTTCCGCGTCCTGACGATCGATCCACTGCGTGGCGCCTCCACAACACGCCTCGTCGTTCGTGTCCGCGTCGTCGGAGTCGACGGCGTCGGCCGGGCGGGCCACGGGAGTGGTGTCGAGATGCTGGGACATATTGATCGAGATCGATGGGCCGGGTAGTTTGCCGCGCCTCATGGACGACGATATCCCCCCGCCACGACCGCTCGCCCCCCGGCTCGCCGCCGAGGCCATCGGGTCGGCGTTCCTCATCATCGCGGTACTCGGATCGGGGATCATGGCGCAGAACCTGTCGCCCGATGACGTCGGTCTCCAGCTCCTCGAGAACGCCGCGGCCACCGCCGGCGCGCTGATCGGCCTGATCATCATGTTCGCCACCGTCTCGGGCGCGCACTTCAACCCGGCGGTGACGCTCGTCGATCGACTCCTCGGGTCGATGAACAACACCGAGGCCGGGCTCTACGTCGTGGCCCAGATCGTCGGGGGCTGCGTCGGAGCCGTGCTGACCAATTGGATGTTCCTCGACATGCCCAACGTCGATGGGCTCGTCTTCTTCTCCGAGCGGGCCCGCGACACCGGCCCACTCCTCGTGTCGGAAGTGATCGCCACGATCGGTCTCCTCCTCGTGATCCACGGCGCCGTGCGGCACGGCAAGCCGTACGTCGTCGCAGTGGCGGTCGGCGTCTGGATCGGCGGCGCCTACTTCTTCACGTCGTCGACCAGCTTCGCCAACCCGATGGTGTCGATCGCACGAACCCTGAGCGACACCTTCGCCGGCATCGAGCCGGCATCGGCTCCTGCGTTCATCCTGATGCAGCTCATCGGCGCCTTCCTCGCGTTCGGTCTGATCCGGTACCTGTTCACCCCCGCCCCCGCCGAAACGGAGTCCTGACCATGCCCGAACTCGCCATCGCCGGCGACACCCCCGAGATCCTGTTCGTCTGCATCCACAACGCCGGTCGCTCGCAGATGGCGGCGGCGTTCCTCCAGGTCCACGGCGGCGACGGCGTGGTCGTGCGCTCGGCCGGGACCCAGCCGGTCGACCAGGTGAACCCGGCCGTCGTCGACGCCATGGCCGAGCGCCGGATCGACCTGCACGAGCTGAAAGCAACACCGAAGGGTCTCGACGACGCCGCGGTCGAGGCATCCGACGTGGTGATCACGATGGGCTGTGGTGACGAGTGCCCCTTCTACCCGGGGACGACCTACCTCGACTGGCCGCTCGAGGACCCCGCGGGCCAGGGCGTCCACGCGATTCGTCCCATCCGCGACGAGATCGAGCGCAAGGTGCTCGACCTCCTCGGCGATCTCGGCGTCGACCCGATCTTCTGAACGCGGACAGACCGTGAACCCGGACAGACGGTGTCTGACACCGTTTGTCCCCGTTGGTCCGGCTGGCTCGCGTCAGGGCTGGTGATCGGTCCCGGCGACACGTCGACCGGCGACCCAGACGTCGGTGAAGG
>JBCDAK010000281.1:0-5012 GCA_039185545.1 Actinomycetota bacterium | reverse complement strand
GTGAGATGGGGAGCCTGCGGATTGTGTTCGTGTCAGCGCATGTCGGTGGATGCGCAGGATGTGCTGACGTGAGCGGGCGGGCGGTTGCCGGAGCGTTGCTGGCCCTCACCGGTCTGAGTGCGGTCGGCTGCGCCGACGATCCTGATCCGGTGGTCGCCGTCGCGATCGGACCCGACGACGTCGGCGCCGTGGCGGCACAGCCCTGCGATCGACCGACGGCCAGGACCGGCGTCGGCACTCGACTCGGCGACGGCTCGGTGCTCACGGCCGCGCACACGGTCGACGGTTCCCTTCGCCGGTTGACGATCGACGGTGCAAAAGCCGACGTCCTCTCGATCGACCTCGACCGCGACCTCGCTCTCCTCGCGGACGTGGGTTCCGCTGTCACGCCATCGACCGCTCGACCCGAGCTTGCGTCGGTGGAGCGGGGCGATGAGGTGGAGGTCCTGGTCGGTCCCACGGAGTCGGTGGCCGCAACCGTCGACCGGACCGTGCGTCTGGTCGTCGACGACGTCACCGACGATCGACGATCGGAGCGCCGTTCCCACGTCGTGCGGCCAGGACTGCCACCGGGTTCGAGTGGTGCCCCGGTGATCGACGACGACGGTCACCTCGTCGGCGTGGTGGTCCTGACCGGGCGTCGGACCGACGAGTCGTTCGTGGTCGCGGGCGACGAGGTGGCCACCTTCCTCGACCACGCAGCGTCGCTCCCGAGAACGGGGAGTGAGCGACTGCTCACGGTGGGTGCGTGCGAGTAGTACGGTCCTGCGACTCCACCGTCCCACGGGCGGCCGGATCCACGTGAACAGGGAGGAACACGATGCGAAAGACGCTCATCCGACTCGCCGCACCGGTGGTGCTGGCCGGCCTCATCGGCGCGGCCTGCACCACCGCCGACGACGAGCCCGACGCCACCGACGCGGTGGAGGAATCCACCGACGAACCGGCCGACGAGCCGGCGGACGAACCCGCCGACGAACCGGCAGACGAACCTGCCGAGGAGCCGGCCGATGAATCCGCCGACGAACCGGCAGACGAGGAGCCGGCCGACGAGGAGCCGGTCGAGGAGGTCCAGTCGGGCGAATCGCTGCTCGACACCGTCATCGCCAACGACTCGGTGCGCTGCGGAACGCGCGACGCGCTGCCCGGGTTCGCCGTGCTGACCGAGGACGGCGACCACGTCGGCTTCGACGCCGACTTCTGTCGTGTCATCGCCGCCGCCGTGCTCGGCGACGCGACCAAGGTCGACTTCATCGACCTCGAGACGCCCGACCGCTTCACCGCGCTCCAGTCCGGTGAGGTCGACGTGCTCGTCCGCAACACGACCTGGACCGCCAGTCGTGACGGCGGCGAGGGCGCCACGTTCCTCCAGCCGAACTTCTACGACGGCCAGGGCATGATGGTGTCCGCCGACAGCGGCTTCGCTGCCCTCACCGACATGGACGGAGTGATCGTGTGCGTTGCGCAGGGCACCACGACCGAGGGCAACGCGGCGGCCGAAGCGAACCGTCTCGGACTCAACTGGGAGATCCGTGCGTTCGAGGACGTCGAGCTGATCCAGCAGGCGTTCGAAGCCGGACAGTGCGACGGATGGTCGTCGGACCGCAGCCAGCTCACCGGACTCCGTTCGGAGTTCCCGGCCGGCCCCGACGCGCTGACGATCCTGCCCGAGACCTTCTCGAAGGAGCCGCTGGCTCCCGCCGTGTCGGACGGTGACACGCAGTGGGCCCAGGCCGTCAACTGGGCGGTGCTCGCCACGATCCAGGCCGAGGAGTTCGGGATCACCTCGGAGAACGTCGGCGACTTCGCCGACACCACCGACATCACGATCCAGCGCTTCCTCGGTCTCGAGATCGCAGGCGACGACGGTGCTGCCGTGCTCGACCCGGGCCTCGGTCTTCCGACCGACTTCGGCTTCCAGGTCGTGTCGCAGGTCGGCAACTACGGCGAGATCTTCGATGCGCACCTGGCTCCTCTGGGCTTGGAGCGTGGCGTCAACTCGCTGTGGACCGACGGCGGTCTGCTCTACGCACCGCCGTACCGCTGATCCGTCGACCCATCGACCCATCCAGCTGAGGCGAGCTGATCGATGACCACCGCAGGCGCGCGCGTCCCGCTCTGGCGGGACGTGCGCGTCCTGCAGTGGATCATCCAGCTCGTCGTGGTCGCGGCCGCCGTTCTCCTCGTCTTCTGGCTCTACGGCAACTACACGGAGAACTCCGAGCGGCTCAACATCCCGACCTCGTTCGACTTCCTCGACAACCCGACGTCGTTCGAGATCACCGGGAACGACCTGTCGCAGAACGCCCCGGTCCGCGACGCCTACTACGAGGGGCTGCTCAACACCTTGCGGGTGTCGGTGGCGGGAATCGTCGCCGCCACGGTGCTGGGCACGATCATCGGCATCGGCCGACTGAGCCAGAACTGGCTCGTCCGCAAGATGGCGACCGTCTACGTCGAGGCGGTGCGCAACGTGCCGCTCGTCCTCTTCCTCATCGCCGGGTTCCTCGCGATCGTCCTCGGCGTCTTCCCCCAGATCGCCGACGCGTGGGAGCCGCTCGGTCTCGCCGTCATCTCCAACCGCGGGATCGCGATCCCCTGGTACGACGGCGCGGGGTACGGGCTCCTCGTGATCGGTCTGATCGCGGCGGTCGTCGCCTGGGCCGTGTCGCGCTGGCGCCAGGTGCTCTTCGCCCGCACTGGTGCCACGCCGCGCACCGGACTCTGGGCCGGTGGTGCGTTCCTCGCCGTGGTTCTCATCGGGTGGTTCGGACTCGGGTACGCATGGTCGATCCCCGAGATCGACGGGCGCCTGACCACCGGCGGGATCCGGATCGACCCGTCGTTCTTCGCCCTCTTCTTCGCCCTCGTCATCTACACCGCCAGTCACATCGCCGAGATCGTCCGCGGCTCGATCCAGGCGGTTCCGAAGGGACAGGGTGAGGCCGCCAGCGCACTCGCGCTCAGCGGGTTCCAGCGCATGTGGTACGTGGTGCTGCCGCAGGCGTTCCGCATCGCCATCCCGCCGATCGGCAACCAATACCTCAACCTCATCAAGAACTCCTCGCTGGGCGCCGGCATCGGGTACTACGACCTCACGCTCGTCACCCAGACCACGGTCGGCAACGGGTCGCCGGCCGTTCCGGCGTTCGGCATCACGCTCGCCGTGTACGTGACCATCTCGCTCGTCACGTCGCTGTTCGTCAACATCGCCAACCGTCGCTTCAAGCTGGTCGAACGATGAGCGCTGTGACCGTCTGGCTGCGGCGAAATCTGTTCCGGTCCCCCGTCGATGCGGTCGTCACCGTGATCGCCGCCGTGGTGGCGGGCTGGGTGCTGTGGCGCACCTTGAACTTCGTCTTCGTGACCGGACGGTGGGAGATCATCCGCGTCAATCTCCGTCTGATGCTCATCGGGCGGTTCCCCGAGGCGCACGAGCTCCGAATCGCCGTCACGGTCGTGTCGCTGTCGGCGTGGGGAGGCGTGCTCGCCGGCATCGTGCGCGCACGACAGGTGAAGGCCGGTCGCGTCGATGCCGCCGACACGAAGTTCGGGGTGCGGCGGGTCGCCGATCTCGCCGAGCGCTTCTGGATCCCCCTGCTGCTGGTGGTGCTGCTCCTCGCGTTGGCGGGCACGGTCGGTCCCGTGATCGTCGCCGTCCTGTCGGTGGTCGCAGCGGTCATCGGCCGGCTGATCGGGCCCGTCATCGGGCGCCTCGAGCTGCCAGCGATCGGCCGAACCGTCCTGGTCACGGTGCTGCTCGCGATCCCGGTGATCCTGTACTTCTACGTGGTCACGGCGGTCGGCTTCGACGACTGGGGCGGGTTCATGCTCAACCTGTTCCTCGCCGCGTGTTCGATCATCCTCTGCTATCCGATCGGTGTGCTGCTCGCCCTCGGGCGCCGCTCGACGTTGCCGCTCGTACGCGTCGTGTGCACCGTGTTCATCGAGATCATCCGCGGCGCTCCGCTGTTCGTGCTGCTGCTCTTCGCCAACGTGGCGCTGGGATTCTTCGTGCCCGAGAGCCTCGTGCCCGCCACATCGACCCGAGCGATCGTCGTCTTCACCCTGTTCACGGCGGCCTACATGGCCGAGATCATCCGCGGCGGACTCCAGTCGGTCCCGAGCGGTCAGTTCGAGGCGGCGAAAGCGCTCGGCCTGTCGCCGGTCCGTCAGACGTTCCTGATCGTCCTGCCGCAGGCGATCCGCAACGTGATCCCCGCCCAGATCGGCCAGCTGATCTCGCTGTTCAAGGACACCGCGCTCGCCGGCGTGGCGATGGGGTCGTTCGAGTTGCTGCGGGTGTCGCAGGCGATCACCCAGCAGGACGACTTCGCCGGTCAGGGTCTGATCGGCGAGACGTTGGCGTTCGGCGCCGTGATGTTCTGGGCGATCTCGTACACGATGAGCCGCGAATCGCAACGGTTCGAGACACGACTGGGGGTGGGCGTGCGATGAGCGACGCCATGACGGACGGGACGACCGACGGCGGAGGAGCGCCCGACGCCATGGTCTTCGCCGACGCCACGCAGGTGGCCGGGACCGGCGATGTGATGATCGAGGTCGAGTCGGTCGACAAATTCTTCGACGACTTCCAAGCGCTGAAGGACATCGACGTCAAGGTCGGGCGCCAGGAGGTCGTCGTCGTGATCGGGCCGTCGGGGTCGGGGAAGTCGACGCTGATCCGCTGCATCAACCGGCTCGAGGAGCACGACGCCGGTCGCATCGTGGTCGACGGCGTCGAGCTGTCGAACGACGTGCGCAACATCCAGGAGATCCGCCGCGAGACCGGCATGGTCTTCCAGCAGTTCAACCTGTTCCCGCACCTCAGCGTCCTCGACAACATCACGCTGGCGCCACGGAACGTCCGCAAGATGCCGAAGGCCGAGGCCGAGAAGCTCGGCATGGAGCTGCTCGAGCGGGTGCGGATCCCCGAGCAGGCGAAGAAGTATCCCGGGCAGCTGTCCGGCGGGCAGCAGCAGCGCGTCGCCATCGCTCGATCGCTGGCGATG
>JBCDAK010000280.1:0-5083 GCA_039185545.1 Actinomycetota bacterium | reverse complement strand
CGACGGTCTCGTCGATCGCATTCGGCGACGAACACGAAGCGATCACCCGTCAGCTCGCAGCGCTGCACGACGAACTCGAACGGCGTCGTCGTGCCCGCGGCGGACCCGACGGGTCGCGGTGCCGCATCCTCGTGATCGTCGACGGGATCGCCGGTCTCACCGCCGCGCTGACGGGACCCTCGGGGTCGTCGATGGGGCTGGCCGTCACGCCCGAGGCCTGGCTCGCGATGTTCGAGGCACTGGTCGTCGACGGCCGGCAGTACGGCATCCACGTGGCCATCGGTGCCGACCGTCGGGCGTCGGTCCCGACGCGGATCGCCGCCGCGATCTCGAATCGTCTCGTCCTCCGCCATGCCGACGACGCCGGCTACGCCGATCACGGCCTCCCGGCCCATCGCGTGGCTGGAGCCGACCTGCCGCCCGGACGCGGATGGTGGAACGGCGACGCCGTCGTGCAGATCGCCCGCGATCCCGAGTGGTCCGGGGCCACCGAGTTCGGAGCGCCGAGCCTTCTGATTCCGCCACCGCTCGCCGACGTCGTTCGACTCGCCGACCTCGGCGGACCGGGCCACGTGTCCGGTCCGGACGAGTTCGTGCTCGGGCGGGCCGACCTCGCCCGGCCCGGCGACTCCGTGACGTGCGACCTCTCGTGGTCGCACCTCCTCGTCGCCGGACCGGCGCGATCCGGACGCAGCACGGCCCTCGCCGTCGCCATCGCCGGTCTCCATGACAAGCATCACGTCTGGGCCGTCGGACCAGCGTCGTCAGCACTCGATCGTTCGATGGTCGATGTCGAGGCCTTCGGACGCGCCGACCGGATCGCTCCGGTCCTCGAGCGCCTGTGCGACGAGATCGAGAAGGGGCATCCGGAGTCGCATCTGCTCGTGATCGACGACCTCGACGTGTTCGACGACATGGCTCTCACCGCTCTCTGGGACCGCGTCGGTCGTCTCGACGAGCTGACGATCGCCGCGTCGATCGAGACGCGCGCTCTCACCGGCTTCAGCAACAACCCCCTCGTCGGCGTCCTCCGGCGATCACGACGTCAGCTGATCCTGCAGCCCGACGATCCGACCGAGTTCCTCCAGGCCACGGGCGTGAAGTCGCCCGTCCGCCCGGCGGTCCGGCTCGTGCCGGGCCGCGGCGTGTTCGTCTCGGACCGCCGACCCGTGGTGGTTCAGGTGGCCGTGCCCGGGTGATCGGGGTCCGACCGCAGCGCCCCCCGATCGTCGAGCCGGGCGAGGTGCTCCGGACCGACGATCGCCGTGTGGAGCACGTGTTCGACGAGGCGCTGACGCCGGTCGCGGGCCAGCAGGTCCTCCGAACCGACCAGCCCGGCCACGCCCGCCGCCGCGAACTTCTGACAGAGCCAGTCGAGCTTGCGGTTGAACTTGGTGATCGTCCAGCCGAGCCGGGCGGCGACCTGGCGGTTCGTCCCGAGCTCGACGCTCGTCGACCCGTCGCGGCGCAGGAACGGTTCCGCCAGCGCCGTCAGCAGCAGCATCTGGTCGTCGTTCAGAGGAACGTCGACGGCGGCGGTCGTGGCCTCGGCGTCATCGACGGTCGACCCGACCGTGGCGTCGGCCGCTCCGGCGACGGCTGCGGCGAGGAGCGCCGGCCGCTCGACGGCCACTCGATACGCGGCTCGGCCGGCCTCGAACGACACGGTCGCTTCGGCGTAGGTGAGCGGGACGCGGGTGCCCGGCGCGACCACGGCGTACGACGACCCGGCCAGGTCGTCGACGCGAAGGGCGATCGCCGAGCCGGCGTTGTCGAGCCACCACATCGACCCGTCGTGACGGAATCGTCCGAGGACCCGATGGAGGAACTGATTCGAGTCGATCACGAGGTCGGCCGATCGACCGAACGTGAGCTCCGATCCGGGATCGACGCGTCGGACGTCGTCGGCGAACTCGACCACCAGCCGGTCCGCTGCCTCGTCGGTCGGCTCGTCGGGCGCGGGCACGGCGCCGGAGTCTACGGAGCGGGCTCGGGGAGGGTTCGGAGAACAGGTGTTCGATGCAGCTAGAGTCGGACGCCGATGCCCCCCAAGTCCGCCGGGCCCCAGATCGTCGTGCGGGGCGCCCGTGAGCACAACCTCAAGAACGTCAACGTCGAGTTCCCGCGCGACAAGCTGGTGGTGTTCACCGGCCTGTCCGGATCGGGCAAGTCGAGTATGGCGTTCGACACGATCTACGCCGAGGGTCAGCGCCGGTACGTCGAGTCGCTCAGCGCGTATGCCCGCCAGTTCCTCGGGCAGATGGACAAGCCCGACGTCGACGTCATCGAGGGGCTGTCGCCGGCGATCTCGATCGACCAGAAGTCGGCGTCGAAGAACCCGCGTTCGACCGTGGGCACCATCACCGAGGTCTACGACTATCTCCGTCTGCTGTACGCCCGCATCGGCGTACAGCACTGTCCCGACGACGGGTCGCGACTCGAGCGTCAGACCCCGCAACAGATCGTCGATCGCGTGCTCGACATGGACGAGGGCATGCGATTCCAGGTGCTCGCGCCCGTCGTACGCGGTCGCAAGGGCGAGTACGACACGCTGCTCGAAGACCTGTCGGGTCAAGGGTTCGTGCGCGCCCGGATCGACGGCGAGGTCGTCGACATCGACGAGTTCCTGAAGCGCGACGAGCGGCTCGCCAAGTACGAGAACCACAAGATCGCCGTCGTGGTCGACCGGCTCGTGCTCAAAGAGGGCATCGAGCGGCGACTCACCGATTCGCTCGAGACCGCGCTCACACTCGCCGACGGTGTCGCCGAGATCGAGATCGTGCACCGCGACGCCGATGCCGAGTCGCTCACGTTCTCCCAACACCTCGCGTGTCCGAAGTGTCACCGCAGCTTCGAGGAACCGGCGCCGCGGAACTTCTCGTTCAACTCGCCCTACGGCGCCTGTCCCACGTGCGACGGTCTCGGCACCACGTTCGAGGTCGATCCCGAGCTCATCGTGCCCGACCCCGACGTGTCGATCGCCGACGGTGCCATCGCCCCGTGGAAGTCCGCGCACACGCAGTACTTCAACCGCTTGCTCGAAGCGGTCGCGAACGTCAACGACATCGACCTCGACGCACCGTTCGGTGAGCTCACCGCGAAGCAGAAGAAGGTCATCCTCCACGGCGTCAAGGGCAAGCTCACGGTCCGATACAAGAACCGCTACGGCCGGTCCCGCCAGTACTCCACCGAGTACGAGGGTGTGATCCCATGGCTGAAGCGGCGCCACGAGAGCTCCGACAGCGAATGGTCACGTGAGCAGTACGAGGGCTACATGCGACTCGTGCCGTGCTCGACCTGCGACGGCGCCCGACTCAACCCCACCACGCTCGCCGTCACCATCAACGACAAGAACATCGCCGAGGTCTGCGACCTGTCCATCGGCGAGTCGGCCAAGTTCCTTGCGGCGCTCGAGTTGTCCGAGCGGGATCGGCTCATCGCCGAGCGTGTCACGAAGGAGATCAACGCTCGACTCGGGTTCCTGCTCGACGTCGGGCTCGACTACCTCACGATGGCCCGGTCGGCCGGAACGCTCGCCGGCGGCGAGGCGCAGCGCATCCGACTGGCGTCGCAGATCGGCTCCGGTCTCGTCGGCACGCTGTACGTGCTCGACGAGCCGTCGATCGGGCTCCACCAGCGAGACAACCAGCGCTTGATCGACACGCTTACTCGCCTCCGCGACCTCGGCAACACGGTCGTCGTCGTCGAGCACGACGAGGAGACGATCCGCGAGTCCGACTGGATCATCGACATCGGCCCCGGCGCCGGCGAGCACGGCGGCGAGGTCGTCTATTCGGGCCCGGTCAAGGGCATCACCAAGGTGAAGGAGTCGGTCACCGGGCAGTACTTGTCGGGCAAGAAGTCCATCCCGGTGCCCCAGCAGCGTCGGTCGCAGAGCTTCGACAAGCTCACCATCGTCGGTGCCCGCGAGCACAATCTGCAGGACCTCACGGTCGACATCCCGCTCGGCAACTTCGTGTGCGTCACCGGTGTCTCGGGATCGGGGAAGTCGACGCTCATCCGCGACATCCTCCTGCCGGTCCTGATGCAGAAGATCTACACGTCGAAGACCCCGCCCGGTCGCCACAAGCGGATCGAAGGCATCGAGAACCTCGACAAGGTGATCGACATGGACCAGTCGCCCATCGGGCGCACCCCGCGATCCAACCCGGCCACCTACACCGGTGTGTTCGACAAGATCCGCAAGCTGTTCGCGACCACCAACGAGGCCAAGGTGCGCGGCTATCTGCCGGGCCGCTTCTCGTTCAACGTCAAGGGCGGTCGCTGCGAGGCCTGCGCCGGCGACGGCACGATCAAGATCGAGATGCACTTCCTCCCCGACGTGTACGTGCCGTGCGAGGTGTGCAAGGGCAAGCGGTTCAACCGCGACACGCTCGACATCGAGTTCAAGGGCAAGAACATCGCCGACGTGCTCGACATGCCGGTCGCCGAGGCGGTCGACTTCTTCGCCAACCAGCCGGGGATCTCCCGATACATGGAGACCCTCATGGACGTCGGCCTCGGCTACGTCCGGCTGGGCCAGTCGGCGCCCACCCTCTCGGGCGGCGAAGCGCAGCGCGTCAAGCTCGCCACGGAACTCGCCAAACGGTCCACCGGCCACACGATCTACCTCCTCGACGAACCGACGACCGGTCTGCACTTCGACGACGTCCGCCGACTGCTCACCGTGCTCCAGCGGCTCGTCGACCAGGGCAACACCGTGCTCGTCATCGAACACAGCCTCGACGTGATCAAGACCGCGGACTGGATCATCGACCTCGGTCCCAACGGCGGCTCGGGTGGCGGCACCATCGTGGCCGAGGGGCCGCCCGAGCACGTTGCCACGGTCGAAGCGAGCCACACAGGCCGCTACCTGCGTGAACTCCTCTGACCCGAGCGACGCCGCGTCCGACCGACTCGCCGCGCTCGCCGAGGAGGGCAGCGGTCCCGAGGATCCTCGGCGTGGTCGAGGTCGACGCCGTGCGGGTCGGAGGAGTGGGCGAGACGGCGACGACGCCCGCGGATGCCTCGCCGACGGCGTCCTCGACGGGTGCTGCCTCGCCGGCTGCGTATTCGACGTGTT
>JBCDAK010000279.1:0-5167 GCA_039185545.1 Actinomycetota bacterium | reverse complement strand
GAGTGGCTCCGGGGGTGGGGCTCGAACCCACGACCTGCGGATTAACAGTCCGATGCTCTGCCAGCTGAGCTACCCCGGATGGGCGACTGGCGAGGCTACCGGTTCGAACCGGCGCCCGACACGGACAGTTCCGAGACGTGGGGTCAACGCCACCAGGTCACGTTCGGGACCACGACCGGGCAGGACGATCCGCGGCGGTCAGCGCCCGATGCCCCGACGCCGCATCCTGGCGCTGAGCACGAGCGCGCCGAGCAGGATCACGCCCCCGACCACGGTCTGCCACGTGATGACGAGGCCTTCGTCGCCGGCCGACGCCACCACGGCACCGACAGTGGTGTGAACCTGCACGGACACGATCGTGCGCCGGCTCACTCGACTTCGAGGAACTCGCGCAGCCGCTGCGAGCGCTGCGGGTGCCGCAACTTGGCGAGCGTCTTGGCCTCGATCTGGCGGATCCGCTCGCGGGTGACGCCGAACTCACGCCCGACCTCTTCGAGCGTCTTCGCCTGTCCACCGTCGAGACCGAAGCGCAGTCGGACGATCTCCTGCTCGCGATCGGACAGCTCGCCGAGGACCTGCCCGACGGCGTCGGCGAGCATCACCCGCGCCGCCGCGTCGGCGGGGCTGTCGGCCGACTCGTCCTGGATGAAGTCGCCGAGATTCGACTCGTCCTCTTCGCCCACCGGCGAGTCGAGCGAGAGCGGGTCCTGGCTGATCCGAAGCAGCTCGCGCACGCGGTCGGGTTCGAGCTGCACCCGCACCGCCAACTCGTCGATCGTCGGCTCGCGCTCGAGCTCCTGGTGCATCGCCCGCTTCGCTCGCGTGACGCGGTTCATGTGTTCGACCATGTGCACGGGGATCCGGATGGTGCGGGCCTGGTCGGCGATGGAGCGCGTGATCGCCTGGCGGATCCACCACGTGGCGTAGGTGGAGAACTTGAAGCCCTTCGTGTAGTCGAACTTGTCGACGGCGCGCATGAGCCCGAGGTTGCCCTCCTGCACCAGATCGAGGAGCTGCATCCCCCGGCCCGAGTAGCGCTTGGCGATCGACACCACCAGTCGCAGGTTGGCCTGGGTGAGCTCGCTCTTGGCTCGCTCCCCTCGACTCACCGCGCGGGTGAGCGCCCGCGACTCGGTGCGGTCGAGTTCGGTACCGGCCTCTGCGGCCTCGTCGATCTGCTCGGCGGCGAGCTTGCCCTCTTCGATCAGCTGCGCCAGTCGACGCTCGTCGTCGACCGTGAGCAGATCGACCTGCCCGATCTCGCGCAGGTACATGCGGACGGCGTCGCTGGTCCCACCCTCGCCCTTCGGTGACTGACGCTTCGACCGGCGCCGGCGTCGGCGGGCGAGCAATTTCTCGTCGGCGTCGTCTCGTTCGACGTGGATGCGCTGGAGCGATGCCGGCGTGTCGTCCTCTTCGTCGTCGTGGTCGACCGCCTCGTCGATGGCGATCCCCTGACCGGCGATAGCCGTCTGGACCTCGTGGAGCACCGCCTCGCTGAGCTCGACGTGACGCAGGACGTGGCTCACCTGATCGGCGTGCACCTCGCCCGCGGCGCGGCCCTGCTGCACCAGCTGCTGCCACTCCGCATCGGCCACACCGGGGACCGGTGCCGGCGGTGCCGCCGCCTCAGCGGGCCGCGCGGGCGCGTCGGCGTGAGAGGTTCCCCGAGTGGCGTCGTCAGCTCCCCCCGGCGCTTCGTTCGTCGGCGCGTCGATGCAGCCAACCTAGCAATGCGGATGCCGCAGCCCGGGCGCGTTCGACGTCCGCCGCACCGTCGTCCTCGCCGAGCGCGAGCATGTCGAGACGGGCCGTCCGATCCTCGTCGAGCGCCGCCCGATCGGTGACGTGCGTCCGGCGTGACAGCTCTCTCTTGACGCTCTGGCGGATCAAGGTGCGGGCCTCCACCTCGGCGTCGCGCTCTCCGTCGGCAACGGCCGCGCGCTCGAGAACCGCCCGGGCGTCGGGTTGGGCGATCTCGAGTGCGGCGTCGAGCGATCCGGCCTCGGCCATCGCGAGGAACGCCATCCGGTTGGCGTCATCGTCGAAGAGTGGCTCGATCAGCCACCCGGCGATCGAGTCCCAGTCCTGGACCAGCAGCGCCAAGGCGGCGAACTCGGCGTCGTCGCGAA
Organism: Actinomycetota bacterium; assembly: GCA_039185545.1. Taxonomy (GTDB): domain Bacteria; phylum Actinomycetota; class Acidimicrobiia; order Acidimicrobiales; family Ilumatobacteraceae; genus Ilumatobacter_A. The sequence goes on along the minus strand of JBCDAK010000279.1, from coordinate 3,035 downwards.
GGCCGTCACGCCGTCGGGTCGCCGGCACCTCGACGGGCGACGCCCGCCGCTTCCGTGCACGCTGGGTGAGGTCGTCGACCGGGAGGCCGACATGCGCGGCCACCTCGCCGGCGTAGATCCCCCGCACGTCGGGGTTCGGGTGTTCGGAAATGACCTCGAGGGCCTTGTTGGCGTAGCGGACCTTGTGCTCGGCGGTGTCGCGGGGCAGCCGACCGACCACCCGATCGAGACGGAATCGCAGGAACGGGACCGGGTCGTCGACCGCGTGGGCGAGCGCGGCTGGATCGGTGCGGGCCAGATCGCCCGGGTCGCGGCCAGGTGGGAGCCGGGCGACCGACACCTCGACCTGGTGGCGCTGCTCCCACTCGTAGAAGCGCTCGGCCGCTCCTTGACCGGCGGCGTCGGCGTCGAACGCGAGCACGACCCGGCTCGCGTACCGCTTCAACAGACGGACGTGCTCCTCGGTCAACGCCGTTCCGCACGTGGCGACGGCTCGGTCGACCCCGGCCTGGTGGAACCCGATGACGTCGGTGTACCCCTCGCACACGACGACCTGGTCGCTCTTGGCGACGTCGGCCTTGGCCCAGTTCAGGCCGTACAGGACCCGCGACTTCGTGTAGATCGGCGTCTCCGACGAGTTCTTGTACTTCGCCGGATCCTCGGACCCCGGCAGGATCCGTCCGCCGAACGCGACCGCCTCTCCCGCGTCGGAGAAGATCGGGAACATCACACGGGCACGGAACGAGTCCTGCATCCGATTCCGCCGGTTGCGGAACGCGAGCCCGATCTCGCTCAGCACGTCTTCGGGCTGACCCAGCGATCGAGCGAGCTGATCCCAGTCGTCGGGCGCCCAGCCGAGCTGGAAGCGCCGGGCGACGTCGCCGTGGAGGCCGCGCTGGCGCAGATAGTCGCGGGCCGGGCGTGCCGCCGGGTCGTCGAGCAGCCGCTGGTGATACCACTCGACGGCATCGGACATCGCCTCCACGAGCCGCTTGCGCCTCGCTCGCTCCTTCGACTGGCCGGTGGTGGTGTACCGCAGCTGGATCCCTGCGCGACCGGCGAGCAACTCGACCGCCGACGGGAAGTCGAGATGCTCGATCTCCTGGATGAACGTGAAGACGTCGCCGCCCTTGTCGCACCCGAAGCACTTGTACCGGCCGGTCTGCTCGCGCACGTTGAACGAGGGGCTCTTCTCGGCGTGGAACGGGCACAGCCCGACCCAGTTCGAGCCGCTCTTGCGGAGCGCGACGTACCCCTGGATCACGTCGACGATGGAGACGGCGCTGCGCACCTTCTCGACGTCGTCGTCGTGGATCGCCATCGCGCGATGTTATGGCCGGACGTGTCGAGCGACCCGTGTGTCGAGCCGCCGCTGTGGTCGCCGCGCACCATCCGTGCCGCCAGTGCGCGCAATCCGTGATGCGAAGAGGTTTAGGGCCACGCAGCGTGGATACAGTTGAGCCGAACAACACGCTTTCTTGACGAGATCCAGTTCGTCATGAAAACGTCACATCGGGAGCCGGGGTCCGCCAGGACCCCGTTCGTGCGGGCATCACGAACGGAGACCGAGATGGAACTCACACTGCCAGGACGCGCCTGGGCTGTCTTGCCCGGCACCGATGCACACCGCCGAGGGCGGGTGTGGGAGCGACGATCGGGCCTCGGCTCGTCGGCGCCGTCTCTCGATCGGCCGCTGATCCCGACCCCTCCCGATTCCGATCGTCAGGCCAATGGTGACGACGGCAGGAGCGACCGTCGATCGGCACTGCTCGCCATCGTCGTCGCCGCCGTGGTGGCCCTCGCCGCGGTCGCCGCCTTCAGCACGTCCGACGGCTCCTTCGATGCGGCCGTCGACGCGCCCGCCGTCGATGCCGACGACCTGTCGCTCGGCTCGCTGTACCACGTCGTCGACCAGGTCGACGCTCGTGACGCCTGGGCCCTCGGTGCGACGGGCCAGGGGGTCAACGTCGCCGTGATCGACACCGGCGTCGCCGACGTCGCCGCGCTCGAGTCTCAGGTGGTGGCACGCGCCGACCTGTCGGCCGAGGCAGCGAACCCCGACCTCCGATTCGTCGACACCAACGGTCACGGGACCCACATGGCCGGCGTCATCGCCGGCCGTGACCCGGGTGCCGTTCCGGCCGCTGCGGTCGATCGTCCCGATCAGTTCGTGGGCGTCGCTCCCGACGCCGGGATCGTGTCGGTGAAGGTCGCCGGTCGTGATGGCGACACCGCCGCCTCCGACGTGATCGCTGGAATCGACTGGGTGATCGAGCACGCCGACGAACTGGACATCGGCGTCATCAATCTCTCCTACAACTCGGGCTCGACGCTGCCGTACACCGACGATCCGGTCACCGCCGCCGTCGAGCGTGCGTGGAACGCCGGAATCGTCGTCGTCACCGCCGCCGGCAACGCCGGCCCCGACTCGACCTCGCTCATCTCCCCGGCGGTCGATCCGTTCGTGATCGCCGTGGGTGGTGCCGAGATCGACGAGGCGGGCCTCGACGTCGCCGACTGGGCGAGCCGCAGCGACGGCGTCCGCAACCCCGACCTCGCCGCCCCGGGTGCACACATCCAGAGCCTGCGCGCACCCGGCAGCGACGCCGACGTCAACCACCCCGAGGGCTACGTCGACGCCAACCTGTTCCTCGGCTCGGGCTCGTCGCAGAGCGCTGCGGTGGTCACCGGCGTCGTCGCCCTGATGCTCGACGCCAACCCGTCGCTCACGCCCGACCAGGTGAAGGCGATCCTCGTCGACACGGCGTCGCCGATCCCCGGCGGCACCGATGACCGCTCGGGTGCCGGTCTCGTCGACGCCGATGCAGCCGTCGCTGCCGCTGTCGACAACGCGTTCGCCGATGCCACCCAGTCGTTCGAGCCGGCCACGCAGGTCGGCCAGCCGATCGCCGATCTCGTCTCGCTCGACCCGGTGTGGGAAGGCGTCCACTGGGAAGGCGTCCACTGGGAAGGCGTCCACTGGGAAGGCGTCCACTGGGAAGGCGTCCACTGGGAAGGCGTCCACTGGGAAGGCG
>JBCDAK010000278.1:0-5236 GCA_039185545.1 Actinomycetota bacterium | reverse complement strand
GTGTCCCATGGCGCGATCGCCACCAGCAGCGCAGCGACGACCTGGATCGTCGACGGTCGAGCGGCGCATCATCTGATCGATCCCGCCACGGGGGTCCCCGCCGTGACCGATCTCGCGTCGGTGTCCGTTGTCGCGTCCGAGCTGTGGTGGGCCGAGGTGGTCGCAAAGGTCGCCGTGATGGCGGGAGCCGACGGAGCGCGCGAGCTGCTCGATCGCCACGGACTCCCCGGTGTGCTCGTGCGTGTCGACGGCTCGGTCGAGTCGATCAGCAAGGCCGCAGCGTGAGCGAACAGTTCTGGTGGTACGTCTCGCGGTCGTCGGGCATCGTGGCGTGGGGGCTGCTCAGCTTCTCGGTGATCGTCGGACTCCTGATGGCGACTCGCGCGGTGTCGCGGCTGACCACCCGTCCGTGGCTGCTCGACGTGCATCGCTTCAGCAGCGGGCTCGCCGTCGTCTTCACCGCGATCCACATGGTGGCGCTGTGGGCCGACAACTACGTCCACTTCGCCTGGGCCGAGCTGTTCGTCCCCATGGCGAGCGAGTGGCGACCCGGAGCGGTCGCCTGGGGCATCGTGGCGATGTACCTGCTCGTCGCCGTCGAGGTCACCTCGCTCGCCCTTCCTCGGCTGCCACGACGGTGGTGGCGCCGGGTGCACTTCGCGAGCCTTCCGCTGTGGGCGATAGGGACGTATCACGGCCTCGTCGCCGGCACCGACCGAGGGAACGATCTGCTGCGCGCGGCCACGCTCGTGGTGATCTCGCTCGTGGCCGGCCTCACGCTGGTGTTGCTCGCCGCCGCGGCCACCCATCGTCCGAGCCGGTCGCGAGCCGCGGCCGGCCGCCGGGTGTCAGGCGACCCAGCGGACGGGAAGGTGCTTGCGGCCCCACAGGAACGGTGACGGCACCCGGGTGGGGTCGCCGTCGAGCTCGAGGCCGGGGACCCGAGCGACGAGTTCCTCGAGCACGACGCGTCCGGTGAGACGGGCGAGGTGGGCGCCCAGGCAGTGGTGGATGCCCCAGCTGAACGAGTAGTGCCGGGCGAGTTCCTTCGGGTCACGATCGACCACGAAGTCGTCGGGCCGGTCGAATCGATCGGGGTCTCGGTTGGCCGAGGCGTAGAGCACCATCAGCTTCGACTCGGCGGGGATCTCGACACCGTCGATGTCGGTCGCCTCGTTGTTGGTGCGGCACAGCCCGAGCACCGGTGGGTCGTAGCGCAGGCTCTCCTCGACCACGTTCGGGATCAACGAGGGCTCGGCGAGGAGCCGCTCCCATCGGCTGCGGTCGTCGAGGAGGCGCCACATGGCGTTCGTGATGAGCGACGCCGAGGTCTCGTGGCCGGCGATGAGGAGTTGGTTCGCCATGTTGACCGCTTCGTCGACCGGCATCGGCTCGCCGTCATCGGTGTACGGCTCGGTCGCGATGAAGCTCAGCAGGCCGTCGGGCAGGGGGTCGCCCGCGCCTGCGAGCTCTTGTCGCTGGAGCAGCGCCTCGCGCGTGAACGCGGTCATCGCCCGACGCGCATCGGCGCCGCGTTCGGGGTAGGCCATGGCCGTCACCAGCTCGTCGGCCCAGCCGAGGAACCGATCGCGGTCGGTGAGTTCGATGCCCATCAGCTCGCAGAACGACGTGACGGGGAGCGGCAGCGCAAGGTCGGCGTACAGATCGGCGCGACCGACGCCGTCGGCGACGGCGAACGCGTCGATCGACGCGACCGTGGTGGCGCGGAGTCCCGGCTCGAGGCGCGCCACCGTGGCGGGGTTGAACCAGTCGCGGATGAGCTTTCGACGGCGCGTGTGCGTCGGCTGGTCGTCGTGCTGCATGTCGCCGCGTCCGCTCGACGAGTCGGCGATCCCGGGCCCCTTCGTGTTCGACCACAGCCGATGGTCGAGCAGCACCTCGTGGACGTGTTCGGCACGGCTGACCGAGTACAGGGTCCGTCCGAGTTCGTCGGTCTGATGAACCGGACACTCGGAGCGAAGCTGTTCGTACGCGGGGAACGGGTCGTCGAACACGGCGGGTCGCACGGGCGAGTACTCGACCATGTTCCCAGTGTCGCGAGCAGTCCCGTGCCGGCCCGAGCCGGACACCACGCCCGCGGCGTGATTCACTCGGCCGCAGCGACGGGCGGTCGGTAGAAGGCGGCCATCAATCCGACGCCAGCCGCGACACCGCCGCCTGCCGAGATGGCGAGACCGACCCATCCGTCGAGATCGTCGGCCAGTCCGATGGCCTCGTCGATCGACCAGTCGCCCGGTCCGATCGTCGCGATCACGACGGCGGCGACGGCGAGCACCATCACGTACTCCCAGCCCTCTTTGATGATGAAGAAGCCGTTGTGGCGGTGCGCCGTCCATCCCGCGACCACCATGAGTCCGACGAACCCGAGTGCAGCGAACGACGTGAGGAAGCCGATTGCCAGCGCGGCACCCGCGGCGATCTCACCGAACGCGGCGAAGCGGGCGTGGAGCCAGCCGGGGCGCATGCCCATCGAGTCGAACCACCCGGCGGTGCCGTCGAGGCTCTTGGCCTTGCCGAGACCGTGGAGCGCCATCGTGACGCCGAGCACCACCCGCAGAAGGAGCAGCGCGAACGAGACCTCGTCGGTCATCGGCCCGTCTCGACGCGTCGCTGGAGATTCTTCAGAGCGGACGTGAGTTGCCCCTCGATGCGCTTCGCCGCGAGGTTGCCGAGGAAACCGAGGAATCGCTTGGTCTCGATCGCCTGGCGGTAGCGGACCGTGCACCGTTCGTCGTCTCCGGAGAGTTCGACCGCCTCGGCCATCGACTCGAGGAACGGGAGTGGCGTCTTCGTGAGCGCGAACGCGAAGACCGCGTCGGGCTCCCAGGCCGTGAACTCCTCCTCGATCGAGATCCGCCCGACGAACACCGTGCGACCGCTCCCGACGCCTTCACCCGATCCGACGCGCTCGACGCGGTCGAGGTCGGTGAACCACTCGGGCCACGACTCGTGGTCGGCGATGTGCGGCCACACCGCGCCGGGTGGAGCGGCGATCACCACGGATCGGTCGACGACGATCGGTGCGGAGTCGATCCACTCGAGTGGGCGGACGGGATGCGTCGGCATGAGCCCGAACGCTAGATCACGAGGTGTTCGTCAGGCGGTGAGCGGATCGGGCGAGCCGGCCCGCCCCGACGCCGGCCAGTCGCCGGACATCGTCGACTCGATCGGCGCGACGCTCGACCAGTCGTTGCGCAGAGTCCGTGATGCGATCCGCCACCGGCCGTCGATCTCGGTGAAGCGATCGACGTAGCGGCCGTTGAACGTGTGGAGCAGGTCGGGGGTGTCCGCGTCGGCGTCCCCGGCCTCGACGTGGAACGCGAGCACGTACGTCTCGACCAGGGCCGCCCCCGACGCCGGGTCGTCATCGTCGAACTCGACCAGCGTGTTGGTGATGCGGTGCTGCGTGGCCGTGAACTTGCGGCTCAGCGACGCCGGCGCGTACTCGGCGAACTGTTCGATCGTGAGCGCGTCGGCGCCGTAGTCGTGGAGCTCGGCGCCCGGATGGAAGCCGCGCTTCATGGTCTCACCGTCGAGTCGGTCGACGCCCCGGCAGTAGTAGGCGAGCGCATCGCGGATCTGCTGCTGAGCCGCAGCCGCTGAATGGCCGCTCACGACGTCACCGCGCTGCGCTCGGTCCCCTCGACGTACGCCCGGACGGTCTGGTGCAGATGGCGCGCCCGCACCTCCTGGTAGTTGCCGAGGGTCTGGCCCCGCTTCTTCGACGACCGGAAGCCGCGCGTCTGTGCGGCGAGGTTCGACGTGTCCTGATCGAGCACCACTCCGAGTGAACCGGGGATGCCCGGCACGGTGGTGTAGCTGTCGTCGACGTCGAGGTCGAACGGCACGGCCGGTTCGGGGACCTTCCCCGACTCGGGCTTCGGGCGGAGGAACAGGACCTCGTAGATCGCCCGGTCGACGCCGCCCTGGCGCGGGTCGCCGTCGGGGCGGAACCGGTAGATCATCGGGATCTGCAGCCCCGGGAACACGAACATGTTCGGGAAGCAGAAGTACTCGATCGAGTCGATCGTCTCGGCGATCGAGGTGCCCGTGAAGTCGCGGTCGTACGCCTCGCCGAGCACCTTCTGCATGTGCCGGGCGTACACGTCGCGTGCCCGTTCGTCCTCGGGGATCTCGGGGACCTCGTCGCCCGGGTTCTTCCGGGCCATCAGCATCCCGAGGAGCTTCTCCTCGCTGGGGCGCTTCGCCTCGGGTACGTGGGGACTCGTGGTGGCGATGGTGTGCACGAACCGCGAGACGTTCTCACCGAACACGTCGTACTGGGCGTTCGCGTCGCCGGCCGTCATGATCGACTGACTGTGGGTCTCGAGGATGTGGTACGCCTCGAGGAAGGCAGCAGCCGACGCCTTCCAGTTCGCCGGCAGCTTCTTGCGGATGTGCACCTCGATGTACCGGTCGTCGAGATCCCATCCGGCCTCGTCGAAGTGCCGGGGGAGATCGCCGAGGTACTCGAGGAGCGGAGGAGCGAGTTCGTGCTCCTCGCAGTCGTCGAAGTTGACGAACACGAAGCCACCCCAGATGCCGACGCGGAGTTGGGGGAGCTGGAACTCCTCGGCGTCGACGTGTGGGAAGTCCCAGTCGCAGGGAAGGTCGACGAGGTCGCCCTCGGTCGACCAGGTCCAGCCGTGGAACGGACAGCGCAGCTTGGGTGAGTACCCCATCGTGGCCGGCGGCTTGAGTTGCGTGCCGCGGTGCAGACAGGCGTTGTGGAAGGCGCGGATGGTGCCGTCGGGGCCGCGGACGACGATGGCCGATCGGTCACCGATGTCGTACACGTAGTAGTCACCGGGCTCGGGGATGTGCTCCTCGCGGCACGCCCACTGCCACACCCGACCCCACATGCGGTCGAACTCGGCCTCGGCGTACTCGGCGGACGTGAACTCGTCGTAGGAGATGTCGTCATCGCCGCGGAACGTGTACGACTCCTCGAGGATCGGCGCGGGTGGCGGGATCGAATCGCCGAGGAGGATGTCGCGGGTGGACGGCCCGGGGCAGCGGGCCTCACCCGGCCGGACGCTGACGGGTGTCTCGTCGATCGTCATGCCCCGACGGTACGAGCCGCGGGCGCCGCCCGCCGAGGCGTGCCGACACTGTCCGCTTCCGCCCGTGCCAGATCCGGACACTGTCCGCGTGCGCCCGGGCCAGATCCGGACACTGTCCGCTTCCGCCCGGGCCAGATCCGGACACTGTCCGC
>JBCDAK010000277.1:0-5270 GCA_039185545.1 Actinomycetota bacterium | reverse complement strand
GGGATCTGGTTCAAGATCACGGGGTCCATCCCCTCGCTCGTCTTGTAGCCGGCGTACAGGTCGTTGCGAAAGCTCTCGATGGTGTGGTCGGAGGCGATCCCGACGTGTGTGGCGCCGTCCTCGACGAGTCCGAGCGTCGACACCACCACACCGGCGGAAGCGGCGTACGGGTGCGAATCGCCGTGTCGTGCCGCCGACCCGAAGTGCTGGCGGAACAGCTCGTAGGTGCCGTCGATCAGATGGACGCGCATGGGCCGAACCCTACGACCCGCCGCCTCTCCGATCCGGCGCTGACCAGGCGAAACAGAGCGTTCACGGCGCCCGCTTGAACGCTTCCAGGGGCGTCCCTACCCTGGATTCGTGACGTCGACGTCCACCGTACCGAGCGAATCGGCCGCCGCGACCTCCCCGTGGGGTGCGCTGCGGATCGACGGCGACCGACTTCTCCGGCGCCTGCTCGAACTCGGTGAGATCGGCGCGATCGAGGGCACGACGGGGTGCGCGCGGCTCGCGCTCACCGACGAGGATCGCGCCGGCCGAGACCTGGTCCGCACCTGGATGGAGGAGCTCGGTCTCGACATCACGATCGACGGCATCGGCAACGTCGTCGCCACCACACCGCACGCGTCGGGTCGGCCGCCGGTCATGACTGGGTCGCACATCGACACGGTCGGCACCGGGGGACGCTATGACGGGAACCTCGGCGTGCTCGCCGGCCTCGAGGTCATCGAGACCGTCATGGCGGCCGATCTCGTCGACGAACTTCCGCGACCGCTCGCCGTCGCCTGGTTCACCGACGAGGAGGGCGCCCGCTTCCCACCCGACATGCTCGGGTCTCTCGTCTACGTCGGCGGCATGGGTCTCGAAGACGCGCTCGCCATCACCGACAGCGCCGACTTCACCGTCGGCGGCGAACTCGACCGGATCGGATACCGAGGCACGGCACCGATCCCCGGGCCTGAACCCCACTCGTTCGTCGAGCTCCACATCGAGCAGGGGCCGGTGCTCGAGGACGAGGGCATCCGCATCGGAGCGGTCGAGAGCGTGCAGGGCATCTCGTGGACCGAGCTGACCATCACGGGCCGGTCGTGCCACGCCGGCACCACACCCATGCGGTTGCGTCGTGACCCCGGCGTGGTCGCCTCGCGCATCAACGTCTTCGTCCGCGAGCTCTGTGAGCGGTACGGCGGGGCGCAGGTCGGCACGTGCGGCGTCATCACGCCGCGGCCCAACCTGGTCAACGTGGTCCCGAACGAGGTCGTGCTCACCGTCGACCTGCGCAACACCGACGAGTCGATCCTGCAGAAGGCCGAGGCCGAGGTCACGGCGTTCGTCGAGGAGGCGGCGGAGGCCGAGGGGTGCACCGTCGAGTCGCGCTCGCTGGCCCGATTCGAGCCGGTCGGCTTCGACGAGCGGGTCATCTCGACCGTCGAGTCGACCGCGACCGAGCTCGGCCTCAGTGTCCGACGGATGCCGTCGGGCGCCGGTCACGACGCCCAGATGCTCGCCCGCGTCTGCCCCACCGCCATGGTGTTCACGCCGTCGGTCGACGGCATCAGCCACAACGTCTCCGAGTACACCGAGCCCGCCGACCTGACCGCCGGCGCCGACGTCCTCCTGCAGACCATGCTCACGCTCGCCCACACGGAGTTCGAGGTATGAGTCGCGTCCTCCACGTGGGAGCCGCGCAGCTGGGACCGATCGGACGGGACGAGTCACGGCCCGAGGTCCTCGAACGACTCCTCACGCTCCTGCGGCAGGGCGCCGAGGTCGGCTGCGAACTCGTCGTGTTTCCCGAGCTCGCGCTCACCACGTTCTTCCCCCGCTGGTACCTCGACGACGGCGGGCTCGGTGGCATCGACGCCATCGCCGGTGACACGACCGAACTCGACTCGTACTACGAGACCGAACTCCCGAGCCCGGCGACGCAGCCGCTGTTCGACGAGGCGAAGCGACTCGCCGTCGGCTTCTGCCTCGGCTACGCCGAGCTCACGCCCGACGGCAAGCGGTACAACTGCTACGTCCTCGTCGATCGACACGGTGACATCGTCGGCAAGTACCGCAAGGTGCACATCCCCGGCCACGAGGACCACGAGCCCTGGCGTGGGTTCCAACACCTCGAACGGCGGTACTTCCACGAATCGCCCGACGGCTTCGCCGTGCACGAGGCGTTCGACGGCACGTTCGGCATGGCGATCTGCAACGACCGCCGCTGGCCCGAGACGTACCGCGTGCTCGGTCTGATGGGCGTCGAGATGATCCTCATCGGGTACAACACGCCGCTCGACTACGCCCCCGACCGGTCGCAGAACCCGCTGCAGGCGTTCCACAACCACCTCGTGATGCAGGCGGGTGCGTACCAGAACGGCACCTGGGTGGTCGGCGTGGCGAAAGGCGGCACCGAGGAGGGCGTCGAGTCGTTGGCGCTCTCGTCGATCATCGCCCCGTCGGGACAGATCGTGGCGCAGGCCACGTCGATCGGCGACGAACTCATCACCGCCCGCTGCGATCTCGACATGTGCGACCGGTACAAGAAGACGCTCTTCGACTTCGATCGGTATCGCCGGCCCGAGATGTACAGCCTCATCACCGCTGACGACGGGCCGAAGTCGCTGGTCAAGGCCGCACTCGAGACCGAGTCGACCCACCTGACACGCGAGGACGAGCTGGTCCCGGCGTCGAGCGCCTCGCACGAGCGGCCATCCGACACGCACCACGCCACCGAGCGCCAGGGCGACCGGCGCACGCGCGACCGGCGACACGACGATCGCGAGGCCAGCCTGGAGTCCGACCGTCATCCCACACCGCAGGAGACCCCCTCATGACCGCACTCGACGACGCACCGGCGGGCGGGACAGCCGGCGCGACCGACTCGGGGTCCCCCGACACCATCGACTTCGTCCTCAACGGCGCAGCCGCATCGGTGTCGACCGATCACCCCCACCTGCTGTCCGCACTGCGGGACGGCCTGCCCGACGACCAACGGGTCACGTCGGCCAAGGACGGATGCTCGCCGTCGGGTCAGTGCGGCTGTTGCACGGTGCTGATCGACGGCAAGGCGCGGATCGCCTGCTCGACGTCGCTCGACAAGGTCGCCGGGTCCGAGGTGGTCACGCTCGAGGGTCTGCCCGACGACGAGGTCGCTCGCTACGCCGAGGCGTTCGCCGCCTGCGGCGCTCTCCAGTGCGGATTCTGCACGCCGGGCATCGTGGTGCGGACGAAGGCACTCGTCGACAAGGACGGTCCGTCGCTCACCCGCGAGAAGGCGGCTCGGCACCTCGGGGGCAACCTCTGCCGGTGTACCGGATATGTGAAGGTGCTCGATGCCGTGGAGGCGCTCGCGCAGGACTCGGTCCCGGTGGCCGTGCGATCGGGAGGCGTCGGGTCGCGGGGCGTCAAGTACGAAGGCCGCGACCTGTCGGTGGGCCGTCGTGACTTCATCGACGACATGAGCGTGCCGGGGATGCTCAACGGCGCGCTGCACCTGTCGGCGCACGCCCGCGCCGACGTCGTCGCCATCGACACGTCGCGAGCGGTCGCCGCTGCCGGCGTGCACGCCGTCTTCACGGCTGACGACATCCCGGCCGCTCGGCGGGTCGGCCTCATCCACAAGGACTGGCCGGTCATGATCCCGGTCGGCGGACGCACCTCGTACCTGGGTGATGTTCTCGCCATCGTCGTGGCCGACACCCGACTGCAGGCGCGAGCCGCGGCCGAACTCGTCGACGTCACGTACGACGTGCACGAACCGCTCGTCGATCCGGTCCGCGTCATCGACCATCCCGAGGACGCGGTGTGGGAGCTCGACGGCAACGTCCTGTCCACATCGACCTACTCCCGCGGCGACGTCGAGGCCGCACTCGCGGGCGCCGCGTTCACCGTCGACGAGGTGTTCCAGACGCAGCGCATCGAGCACGCCTTCCTCGAACCCGAATCGACCCTGGCCGTGCCGTACTCCCACGGCGCGCCGCTCACATCACACCTGGGGTCAGACCCAGAACGTGACACCTCTTCCGCACCGCCGCCCGACTCGCTGTACGTCTACTCCGGCGGTCAGGGGATCTGGGACGACCGGAACGACATCGCAGCGATGCTCGGGATCGACACGTCGCAGGTCACCACCGAGTTGGTGTCGAACGGTGGAGCGTTCGGCGGCAAGGAGGACATGTCGAACCAGGCACACGCCGCCCTGGGGGCATGGCTCACCGGCCGTCCCGTGAAGATCACGCTGTCGCGCGAGGAGTCGCTCCTCATGCATCCGAAGCGGCACCCGATCCGCATGCACTACCGGGCGGGCTGCGACGCCGGCGGCAAGCTCGTCGGTCTCCACATCCGGATGATCGGCGACTCCGGGCCGTACGCGTCGGTCGGCATGAAGGTGCTCGAGCGGGCGGCCGGTCATGCGAGCGGGCCCTACGTCGTGCCGCACATCGACGTCGAGGCGATCGCCGCGCGCACCAACAACTCGGTGTGCGGGGCGTTCCGCGGGTTCGGAGCCAACCAGGCGCAGTTCGCGATGGAGGGCGTTCTCGACCGACTCGCGGAGCAGGTCGGCATCACCGGATGGGAGATGCGCGACCTCAACGTCGTCGAGCCGGGCGTCGTGTGGGGCCCGGGTCAGGTCATGGACGACGGGTGTCTCGGCGCCCGCGCCTGCCTCGACGCCGTGAAGCCGGCGTACGACGAGGCGACGGCGGCCGGCAAGGCAGTGGGCGTCGGACTCGGCTTGAAGAACTCGGGCCTCGGCAACGGGTTCAAGGAGATTGCGAAGGCGGTCGTCCGTTTCGTTGAGTCCACTCGAGATGGCGAACCGGGTCGGGTCGAGGTCCGCCACTGCTGGACCGAGATGGGCCAGGGCGTCCACACAGTCGCACTGCAGGTGGCGGTCGAGGAACTGGGCATCGATCCCGAGCGGATCGACGTGATCGTCGACTCGACCCGCGAACTCGGAGCGGGGCAGACCACGGGATCGCGCGGCACGCTCATGGGTGCGGGGTCGGTGAAGGCGGCCTGTGAGGCGGCGATCGCCGACGGGTGTCGACCGGGCGTCGATTACGAGGGCGAGTACCGCGTCGACTGGACCAACTCGTTGAACGACGGACTCGAGAACCCGGTCATCCACTCCACCTTCGGGTACGCGTCACAGGTCGTCGTCGCCGATCCCGAGACCGGCGACGTCGAGAAGGTCGTGGCCGCGCACGACGTGGGACGTGCCGTCAACCCGCTGCTCTGCGAGGGCCAGATCGAGGGCGCGGTGCACATGGGACTCG
>JBCDAK010000276.1:0-5334 GCA_039185545.1 Actinomycetota bacterium | reverse complement strand
GGGAGCTGGTCGTAGTCGGGTACGGCGAGCACCTCGGCATCGAGGACCTCGGTCGCGTCGCGGTCGGCTGTGCTCGAGGCCTGTGCCGACGTCGAACGGGAGTCGGCCGGTCGACGTGACGGCGGCGTGGACGTCGCCTCGCTCGACGGTGCTTCGTCCCTGGTGGGCGAGTCGCGTGCCGTCGGCCGAGACGGTGGGCGCAGTCCGGTCGACGCGGTGAACGCTGCCATCCCGCCGTTGGTGATCATCGATCCGATCATCCGGGCGTTGCGGAGTTCCTGACGCGCCCGGTCGATGGCCGCGGCAGGGTCACGGACGGCGGAGATCCCCGACTCGAGCGGCGACACGACCAGCGCGTCGATCACGATGCCGAGCGCTCGGCCGACATCGGCGCCCTCAGACGGCGTCGACCGCTGCTCGCCCGACTCGGTCACGGCATCAGGAGAAGATCGGGCAGTCGTCGTCGGCTCCGACCGGGCAGTTCGGGGCGTTCGATCTCACGAGGAGGAAGCACTGCGAGCAGAGCTGTTCGTCCTGCTGCTTCGGCTGGAGCTTCTCGCCACCCTCGGCGCGAGGGTCGCTGTCGTCTTCTTCCTCTTCCTCCTCTTCGTCGTCCGCCGTGACCATGCGGTCCTTGAGGATGCGGTCGAGGTCGGCTTCGACGTCGTCGTCGTCGAGCAGTTCGTCGTCGTCATCGTCGTCGTCGTCGCTCTTCTTGCGACGTTTCGTACGCGGCGCCTCGTCGGCGGCGGAATCGTCGTCGCCGTCCTCCTCGTCGTCGCCGTCGCCTTCGTCGTCGTCATCATCATCGTCGTCGTCGGAGTCGAGACCGTCGATCTCGTCGTCGTCGATCTCGTCCTCGTCCGGATCGAGATCTTCGACGTCGCCGTCATCGTCCTCATCGAGGACTTCGTCGTCGTCGGTGATCTCGTCGTCGTCAGCCATGTCACTCCGGTGCTCGCCACGACCCCCGGGATGTCAGGCGCCGTCTCGGCGGGAGCATACGCAACGCCTCTCTTCCGGCCGGAGAGGGTTCATGTGACACCCGTCACGACTGCGACGAGGGGCGTCACCGCGTCTCACGGCGGCGACCCGGTCACTGAGTACGGCGTTGTTCGGCCCGACGCTCGGACTCGAGGCGTTCGAGTTCGGGCGCCTCCGTGGTCATGAAGGTCATGGCGGCGGCGAGCGCGTGGTGGCCGGCCTGTTCACCGATGAGGCGGTGCATCTCGAGCGCGACACGGCGGTACGACGGGTGGCCCTGCGGCGACGAACGCAGCTCGAGCATGTGGAACGCCTCGCGCACGTTGAACTGCATCGAGTACCGCAGCCGGTACGCCATCGACACGGCGTACGGCGCCTGATTCCAGTGGTCACCGGCGAGGGCGTCGTAGAGGTCGGCCGAGCGCTGCATGGTCTCGTCGAAGGCGTCGGACACTCCGGCGTCGTCGACGAGTTCGGGCCGCACATATCCGTGGTTCGGGGTGAGCCGCTGCCACTCGATGGTGAGCATGCGGTGCCGCTGCATGTCGCGGAAGGCCCCGTAGTCGGACAACACGTCGAAGCGGTACGCCGCCCGCTCGAAGGCCCGCCCCGGCTTGTGTCGCCGGTTCTTGCGGTCACCGATGTACGCCCGGAGCAGCGATGCCCGTTCGTCGACACCGAGACCGCGCACCCGGTCGAGCAGCTGTGACTCGGGCAACGACGAGTGCGAGTAACAGATGGCGGCGAGGATCTTGTCCTCGGCCTCGGGGTCGTGGTCGACGAGCGTGACCTCGCTCGTGGGGTCGACCGGCGCATCGCCGAACAGGTCTCCGACCAGCTGGGCGGTGTCGTCGCGTGTCGCTGCGAGATAGTCGCTCCATTCCCCTCCTCGTTCGGGGATGTCGACGCGCCGCAGGAAGCTCGGGATCACCTTGCGCAGCTCGTGGAGCATCAGATCGGCATACGAGCGTGCCTCGGGGAGCGGGTGGGCGCGCATGCGGAGGAGGAGCGCCTCGAATGCCTGGCCGGTGCCGTAGATCCCGACGTTCGACGTGGCCGCAGCGGGCAGCATCCCGCGCACCGCGTCGAGTGCCTTGGCCCGCGTCGCGGTTCGGTAGACGAACTCGCTGTCGTCGTCGGTGCGCGGAACGGTGGCTCGGACGTGGTCGGTGACTCGCTCGGCGCAGTGGCTGTACGCGTCGAACATCCGGTCCATGTCGCCGACATAGCGCGTGCCGAACGCTCCGGCCAGCACGTCGGGGTCGCGGTGGTACCGGTAGCGACCGCCGAGGCGAGCGTCGTAGGCGATGTACCGGGTGCTCTGCTCGAGGTAGCTCATGAGGCGCCCCCACTCGAGCACCTTGGTGAGGAGATTCGACGCCTGCTCGCACGCGAGGTGGACGCCGCCGAGCTGGGCGACCGAGTCGTCGCCGTAGTCGAAGAACACCCGCTGGTACAGCTCCTCGGCCCGATCGAGGCCAATGGTCGCGTCGACGGTCTGGTCGCCGGAGATGTCGAGATCGCCGACGAACTCGTCGAGGAAGAGGCGCCGGAGCGACTTGGGGCTCCGGCTGTACCGGGCGAACAGTGCTCCCTTCACGACCTCGGGCAGGTTGACGAGCGCGAACACCGGACCGTCGAGGTTCGTGAAGTACCGACGGAGGATGTCGGCCTCCTCGTCGGTGAAGGTCTCGGGGACGTACACCGCCACGGATCGACACACTACGGGGCCCCGTCGGCGCGGATCGGGATCTCGCGAGGCCGCTGACCAGGGCCGATGGCAGGACTCCCGCCGCGGCGGCGCCGCGCCGGGGCGATCACGTCAGGACGTGGGCGGCGTCGGGCCGGACGCGCAGCGACATCGTCGCGCTCCGGCCCATGGGGCGACCGTCGATGCGCACGACGAGCGGGCGGTCGAACTCGACCATGTGCTCGCGGACGGGGCGCACCGTGATTCCGGGGTGAGGCAGGTGCGATCCCGTGCGCATCCGCCGTCGGATGGCGAGCCGCTGGCGGATGCCGACGGTCGGATCGAGGCGCACGAGTTCGACCCGCCCGTCGTTCGGATGGCCGCGTGGGGCGACATCGAACTCGCCGACCCACTCGGCGTTCATCACCGCGGCGACGGGGCCTCGCCAGATGCCACCGCGACCGGTGATCTCGTGTGCGACCACGTGTGCGACCGACGTCCGGACGACACCGTCGTCGAGGATGACGTCGACCAGATCGATCGGCATCCGCTGCAGCTCGGAGCGATCGCCGAGGGTGCGTGCGCCCAGGGTCCGCCACAGGTCACCGCCCTGGACCGCCACATGAGCGTCGTCGATGCCGTCCGACAGCGCGTCGGCGAGGTCGGCGTCGGCGTGCACCACGTCGAGGTCGGCCGGACGGGGGATCGCGCTCCCCCACGTGCTGCCCTTGCCGATCGTCACGGGTCGTCGCCGGAGGGTTCGTCGATGATGCCGACGGTTCCGCTGTCGGCGACGACACCACGGAACGCGGACTGCGCCGCCTCGGCGGCGGCGGTTCGGACGCCGGGGTCGTCGGCGACGCCGGAGAGCTGGCGCAACAGGTCGATCAGCTGGCGCATCGTGCGAACGAAGTCGCCACCGGTCAGGTCCTCGGACTCGACGATCTCGGAGAACCCCTCGCCGGCGACCCAGGCGTGGGCGATGGCGGCGAACGTCGGATCGGGCGCGCGGTGCTCGGTGAGCTCGACCGATCGCTCCCGGGCGCGCAGGTCCTCGCTGATCGCCTCGAGGCGTGTCCACCGCCGGCGGACGTCCTTCGACGAGAACCACGGTGGTGTCGGCGGCTCGGGGCTGCGGTGTTCGTAGACCACGCAGGACACGATCGCGGCGAGGTCGGCGGGTCCGAGTCCGTCGAGCAGGCCGTCCTGCAGCGCCTCGACCACGAGGAGGTCGCACTCGTGGAAGACACCGGTGAGGAGCCGACCACCCTCGTTCAACGACCACGCCTCGGCGTCGAGATGCCCGAGATCGTCGAGGAGATCGAGAACGGCGTCGAATTGGCGGCGGAGCGAACCCTGCTTCGACGCGACGCGACGTCCGATGTCGGCGATCTCCCGTTCGAGCCGATCGGCTCTCGACGCTGCGTCGAGACGTGATCGCAGATCGGGGTCCCGCGCCACGTCGAGCTCGTCGGCCGAACGACGGCCTCGCCTCGACGGGCTCGCGTCGCGGTTCTGGTCGGCGGACTGGCGGTCGAGCCGGGTCGAGCGCAGCCGCTTGGCCACCTGGGCGCGGTGGTCGTTGCGGTGGGGTCCGAAGTTCCGTGGGAGCTCGACCCGCCCGATCGCGACGGGAGGTTCGTCGAAGTCGTCGCCGGTGACGCGCATCGTGTCGCCCGACTTGTTGACCACCGTGAGGTGCACACCGGACCGTCGATGCGCGGTGGCGACCACGGCGACGGGACCGCGATGGTGACGGGTACGGAGGCCGATCACGGTCCCCGGCTTGAGTCGCGCGAGGGCACCGCGCATCTCCCCCGCGCTGGCCTGGCGGTTCCGATCGCGCTCCCTCCGCTCCTCGGACCTGATCGACCGGTACTCGTCGATGTCTCCGTACGGGCTCCGCGCCTCGTGACGCTTCGCCTTCCGCTCACCTCGGAGGCGATCGAGGCGCGCCTCGAGGCGGACGACGTCTCGGTCGGCCTGGAACTGTGCGAACGACAGGCTCACCAGCCGTTCCGCGTCGTCGCGTCCATGACGCCGGACCAGGTTGGCGACCATGTTGTACGTCGGACGAAACGCCGAACGCAGGTGGAACGACGAACTCGACGCGAGCTGCGCCACCTCGTCGAAGCGGACCCATGGACTCCAGAGCACCACCGCATCGCCGACGTCGTCGATGCCGCGGCGACCGGCCCGCCCGGTGAGCTGGGTGTACTCCCCCGGCGTCAGGCGTTCGTGGCCGTCGCCGGTGTACTTCGTGAGCTTCTCGATCACCACCGATCGAGCGGGCATGTTGATCCCCACGGCGAGGGTCTCGGTGGCGAACACCACGCGGAGCAGGCCCGCCGCGAAGCACGCCTCGACGGTCTCCTTCATCGCCGGGACCATCCCGGCGTGATGGGCGGCCACGCCGTGATGGAGCCGACGAACGAACCGATCGATCTCGAGTGCCTCACGATCGTCGTCGTCGAGCTCGTGGAGGCGCACGGCGACGAGCCGATCGATCTCGGTCGTCTCGACCGGGCCGACGAGGTGGATGCCGGCGTCGACGATCGCCTGCGCCGCCTCGTCGCACTGCGCTCGACTGAAGATGAAGTAGATCGAGGGCAGGAGCCCCTCGTCGTCGGGGCGGTCGGCCGTCTCGGCGCGGCCCCGGG
>JBCDAK010000275.1:0-5346 GCA_039185545.1 Actinomycetota bacterium | reverse complement strand
GTGGATCCTGTACGTGCGTGCTCGTCACCAAGCGAATCGAGCGTGTGGACACCGAGGTCCAGGGAGCCCGAGCCAGATCTCCGCTGACGACGAGAAGAAGCGGTTCTTCCGACGGGCCCTCGAGCCACGGAGCGAGCGTTCGGATCGCCGCCGCCGATCGATCGAGCCGGCCGGCGTCGTCGGGTCCGGGCGGACGAATGATGGTGTCGGAGAGCAGGAAGGCGTGATGCGCCAGCGCCTCGACCACGGCGCCACGATCGGGGGCATCCAGGAACTCCGCCCGATCATCGCAGCTCCGAACGAGGGCCAGCCGCGCTCCGTCGTCTGCGACGGCGATCAGCTCGTTGGCGTTCCGCCAGCGCCGGTCGGCCGTTTCCGGATCGAAGGAACTCGCGTGCTGTGTTGCCAGGACGAGTTCCACGACCATCGACGGGTCGTCGAGATGCCGGGCCGTTTCGAGACCGACGCGAATGACCCCGTCCCGCTGGGCCAGGAGCGCCGACTTGAGGTCGAGCGTGAGCGGCTCCCCCAGCCGTCCCGTCACAGCCGAGAGCGCTGATCTCGCGCTGCGTCGTGCGGACTGGAGATCGCCCTCCACAAGCGCTCGCAGAGCCTCAGCATGGAGCCTCCGCGGATCGTCGACGTCGAGTTCGAGAAGTCGAGTCACTGCCCCTTCGACCAGGTGCACCGCCCCGAGCCGGTCGGCGATGTCCACCGCCGCGGCGTCGGAGTCGATCGCTGCGGTCTCCATACCGGTCGATCGGAGGGCCGTCGACAGCGTGAGCAACGACTCGAGAGTCGACCGGTCGGGAGCGGCCTCCGATTGCAAACGACGAAGGTTGACGACAGATCGCCACGGACCGCGATCCTGGTCGAGGAACAGCTGGTCGGCGGTGGCGAACGCACGCTGGGCGACGTCGTGGGCGCCGCCGCGAGCGAGGGCGAGACCGAGTGCCGTCAGCATCTCGGCGCGATCGGTCGATGCCGACGACGACTGGATCGACTCGAGCGCTCGTGTGGCTCGTTCTGCTGCCTCGTCCGGGCGCCCGAGAAGGAGGAGTGATTCGACGTGGTCCAGCGCGGTTTCCGCGAACGGCTGGCCGAGTCGGTCGAGCTCGCGGGCCGACTCGCCGAGGAGTTCCGAGGCGCGCACCAGATCGCCGGAACGCATCGCAGCGAGGCCGACGTTGTGCGTCCCGGTGGCGATCAGCATCTCGAGATCGAGCTCGCGATAGATCTCCAGCGCAGCCCCGAACGACGTGCGTGCGGCGGACGGCTGATCCGACTCGAGCTCGACGAGTCCGATGCCGCTGAGCGCGTGCGCCTCACCAAGCCGGTCACCGCTTCGCCGGAACTGCGCGAGCGCGTCGTGATATCCGGCGGCGGCCTCGTCCACCCGCCCCACTCTCTCGGTCACCGCTGCGAGCTGGAAGGTCACGCGGCCGGCGAGTGCAGCAGACGGCTCGGCGTCACGCAGGCGTTGCTCGGCTTCAGCGAGCTCGCCCAGGTAGGCCATCGTCCCGGTGAGGGTGAGTGTGACTTGGGTGTGGTCGTCTGAGCCAGGAGCGAGGGCGCTCAGAGCTCGATCGAGCCAGGACCGGGCGGCATCCAGCTCGCGAAGATGTCGAAGAGCGAGACCGAGCGCCCAGGCCACGATCGCCTCCGCCTCATCCAGGACATCACTGTCGTCCAGATGGGCGAGTGCCGCCGCCGCCATCTCGCGGACGGACGCAGGATCGTCGTCCGCGCCGATGACGAGTTCACGAGCGTCGTCGATGTCGAGCGATTCGATCCGACGACTCTGGCACACGGTCGCGATGGCGCTGCCGTCGGTTCCCCTCGGCTACTCCGACGTGGGGCCGGTGAAGTTCGGTTCGCGCTTCTCGCGATGCGATGCGAGTCCCTCGGCGGCGTCGGGCCCGCCGAACCCGATGAACTCGTAGGCCAGCGACGCATCGAACGCCGGACCCATCTGGCGGTACCAGTGGTTGAGCGTGTGCTTGGTCCAGCGAATCGCCGACTGGGCCATGCCGGCGAGCTGCGTCGCCACCTCCAGTGCCCGGTCGTGGACCTGGTCGTCGTCGACACACAGTGACACGAGGCCGATCCGCTCGGCTTCCTCGCCGGTGAGCGTGTCGCAGGTGAGCAGGTAGTACTTCGACTTCGCCATGCCGGCCAGGAGCGGCCAGCAGATGGCGGCGTGGTCGCCGGCGGCGACCCCGAGACGCGTGTGGCCGTCGATGATCTTGGCGTTGCGGCCGACGATCGAGACGTCGGCCAGCATGCCCGCCACCAAGCCGGCGCCCACGGCCGGTCCGTGGATCGCGGACACGATGGGCTTCGAGCAGTTGATGACGTTCCACACCAGGTCGCGGGCTTCGCGGAGGACCCGGGTGCGGATCTCGTAGTCGGAGATGATCCCGTCGATGAGCTCGAAGCTCCCGCCCGACGAGAAGCCCTTTCCGGCGCCCTGCAGGATCGCCACCCGGACGTCGGGATCGCGGTCGACGACGGTCCAGATGTCGGCGATCTCGCGGTGGCCGTCAGGCCCGACCGAATTCAACCCGGGTGCGTCGAACACGATGCGCAACACGCCGTCGGCGGGGTGTTCGTAGCGGAAGCTCGGGAACCGTTCGGCGTAGTCGATCGACATGCGCTCACCGTAGGGCCACGTCGCTCGGGGTCAGGCACCACACGACGCGCCGCGGCTCGGCGCCGGTCGGAGAGCGTCACTACGTTCCGTCGGATGCATCTGTCGTCGATGGTGGAGATGGTCGAGTCGGGGTTCGGGGACCGCGCGCTGCTGGGCGACGCCGACGGTCGGCTGAACGGCGAGACGTTCGGTGCGATGGTTCGACGGGGCGGCGCGGTCCTCTCCGGGCGGTGGCCGGCGGTGGTCTACGCCGGCGAGAACCACCCGCAGCTCCCGGTCGTGTTGTTCTCGGCTGCGTGGGCAGGGGTTCCGTTCGTGCCGGTCAACTATCGACTCGACGACGACCGTCTGCAGGGTCTCATCGACCGTCAGCCGGGGGCGTTGGTCATCGCCGACGAGGCGACCGCCGGCCGGGTGTCGGCCACCGATGGCGGCGAGGTCGTCCTTCTCGACGAGTGGCTCGCCGCGCTCACCGCCGGCGACACGCCCGATCCGGTCGACCCGCCCTTCGACGACGACGAGGTCGCCATCGTGCTGTACACGAGCGGCACCACGTCGGAGCCGAAGGCCGCCCTGCTCCGCCACCGACACCTCATGGCATACCTGCTCGGCTCGGTCGAGTTCGCCGGTGCCGGCGAGCACGAGGCCGTGCTGGTGTCGGTTCCTCCGTACCACGTGGCCGGCGTGGCGAACATGCTGTCGAACCTGTTCGCCGGGCGGCGCCTCGTGTACCTGCGGGCGTTCGATCCGGGGGTCTGGCTGGAGCGCGTGCGCGGCGAAGGCGTCACCAACGCCATGGTCGTGCCGACGATGCTGTCGCGGATCGTCGACGCTCTCGGCGGCGCTCCGGGCGACGTCCCGACGTTGCGGTCGCTCTCGTACGGTGGGGCCAAGGTCTCCGATCGAGTGCTGCGCGAGGCGCTTCGACTGCTTCCCGACGTGGGGTTCGTCAACGCCTACGGGCTCACCGAGACCGCGTCGACGATCGCCGTCCTCGGACCCGACGACCATCGGGCGGCGATCGAGTCCGACGACCCCGCCGTGCAGCGGCGTCTGTCGTCGGCCGGTCAGGTGTTGCCGATGGTCGAGATCGAGATCCGCGACGACATGGGCGCACCGCTTCCCTCCGGCGACACCGGGATGATCTTCCTCCGCGGCGAGCAGATCTCAGGTGAGTACGCATCGGGCAGCCTGCTCGACGGCGACGGATGGTTCTGCACCCGCGACCGCGGCTCGGTCGACGACGAGGGGTACCTGTTCATCGAGGGGCGCGCCGACGACACGATCATCCGCGGAGGCGAGAACATCGCACCGGCCGAGATCGAGGAGGTCCTCCTGGCGTACGACGGCGTGGCCGACGCCTGCGTGGTCGGAGTTCCCGACGACGAGTGGGGTCAGCGCATCGTCGCCGCCGTCGTGCTCCGGGACGGTGCCGACCTCGACGGTTCGGTCCTGCAGGACGCCGTGCGGTCGGAGCTGCGCGGCTCGAAGACGCCGGACGAGGTCGTGTTCCGCGACGAACTTCCCCACACCGACACCGGCAAGTTGCTCCGTCGCGTCGTCCTCGACGAGCTCAGCTGACCGAGCGACCGCGACCCGCTGAAGGAGTTCTCATGACCCAGACCGACGACTCCGGCCTCGCCGCCGACGACCCGAATCGGATCGTGACCGTCCTCGAACCCGAGGACGAGTACCCGCACGAGCCCGACGATGCGTCGAACTACAACGAGTCGATGTACCTCAACGCCTTCGACCTGGGGTTGGAGGCCGGTGGGTGGTTCCGGCTCGGCAACCGTGTGAACGAGGGGTACGCCGAGATGTCGGTGTGCATCTATCTGCCCGACGGTCGGGTCGGGTTCATGTTCGACCGGCCGGCGATCGAGACGAACGCCGAGATGGCGGCGGGCGGTCTGCGCATCGACGTCGTCGAACCCTTCGAGCACCTGCGGGTCACGTACGAGGGGAAGGTGTGCCTGCTCGACGAGCCGGGCGACATGGCGAACCCCCGTCAGGCGTTCCGCGACAACCCGTTCGTCTCGGCGTCGGTGGAGCTCGACTACCGGGGTGTGTCGCCGATGTACGGCGGCAAGCCGCAGTACGCCGACGGCCGCGAGATCGAGATGGATCCCGAGAAGAGCTTCGCCAAGGCTCACTACGAGCAGCACTGCTCGGTCACGGGCACGATCACGGTGGGGGACCCCGACGGCACCCCCGAGAGCGCCCCGACGGTGTTTGAGATCGACGGTCTCGGACTCCGCGACAAGTCGTGGGGGCCACGTTTCTGGCAGGCCCTCACCTGGTACCGCTGGCTGCCGATGGTGTTCGACGAGGACTTCGCCATGATGCTCTCGGTCATCGACCGGGGCGAGGGCCAGGAACCGCGCCGGAGCGGCATGGTGCTCGTCGGTGACGAGTACCACCAGATCGTCGACTGCGACGTCGACGCGGTGTGGGACGACAAGGGGGAGCAGACCACGATGCGCTGTGTGGCCCGCACCGCCGATCGCGAGTACGAGATCACCGGCGAGGTGCTGTCGATGATCCCGCTCCGCAACCGTCGGACCACCCCGGACGGCGACCAGCTCGTCACCCGGATCACCGAGGCGATGACCCGCTACACGTGTGACGGTCGTGTCGGGATGGGCATGTCGGAGTACCTCGACCAGGTGGTCGACGGACGACCGATCGGTCCC
>JBCDAK010000274.1:0-5351 GCA_039185545.1 Actinomycetota bacterium | reverse complement strand
GGTGCGCACGACTTCGTGATGGGTCTGCCCGACGCCTACGACACGTTGCTCGGTGAGCGTGGCTTCTCGCTGTCGGGCGGTCAGCGCCAGCGCATCGCCATCGCCCGGGCGATCATCGCCGATCCCCGGGTCCTCGTGCTCGACGACGCCACGTCGGCCGTCGATCCGTCGAAGGAGCACGAGATCCGCGCCGCGATGGCCACCGTGATGGACGGACGATCGACGATCGTGATCGCCCACCGTCCGGGAACGATCGCCCTCGCGGATCGCGTCGTGTTGCTCGACGAGGGGCGCGTCGTCGCCTCCGGCACGCACGAGGAGCTGCTCCGCACCGACGACCGGTACGTCGACGTACTCGCGGCGATGGAGCAGTCGCTCGACGACGCCGCGTCCGGTGCCGTCGACGGCGCCACACCGCCGACCGACCGCCTCACCCCGTCGGGAGGTGACTGATGTTCCGCGTCGGGGGCCTCACCGAGGAAGATCGTCTCGACGCCGACGAGACCAAACGTGTGTTGCGGCGCGCGGCCGGTCTCGCCCGACCGTTCCGTCGCACGATCGCCGGTGCGCTCGGATTCGTGCTGCTGTCCACCACGGGGCTCCTCCTCGGCCCGGTCGTCATTCGGTACGGGATCGACAGCGGCATCGAGGCGGGCGACCGCGGCGTCGTCCGCAACGCCGTGATCATGTACGTCGCGGTCGTGGTCTTCGCCTATCTCGCGTCTCGTCAGCAGTACGTGTGGGTCAACCGGGCGGGGGAGGCCTTCCTCCGCCTGCTGCGGATCAAGGTGTTCGACCACATCCAGCGACAGTCGCTCGCGTTCTTCGACCGCTACCAGTCGGGCGTGCTGGTGTCGCGCATGACGGCCGACATCGAGTCGATGGCCGAACACGTGCAGTGGGGCCGGCTGCAATTCATCGCCGCCGTGTTCCTGATCGTGCTCGCGCTCGGGTTGATGTTCGCCCTCTCGTGGCAGCTGACGATCGTGTCACTGCTCGTGCTGCCGATCATCGTGGTGGCGTCACGCAAGTTCCAGCGGGACTCCAACGCGGCGTACCTCGAGGTGCGCGAGCGGATCGGGCAGAACCTCAGCGAGTTGCAGGAGGGCATCTCGGGCGTCCGGGTCATCCAGGCCTACGCGCAGGAGGAGGAGCAGACGCGGCAGTTCGTCGAGTCGAACCGGTCGCTGTACCGCTCGCACGTGCACTCGATCCGGGTGTCCACCTGGTACTTCGGGCTGGTCGAGGCGCTGGGAATCATCGCCACCGCACTCGCGGTCGGCATCGGCGGCTGGCTCGTCACCCGCGGAGACGTCACGGTCGGCACCGTCATCGCCTTCGTTCTTCTGCTCGCCCAGCTCTTCGAGCCGGTGCAGCAGCTCAGCCAGCTGTACAACACCATCCAGTCGTCGGCGGCGGCGCTGGCGAAGCTGTTCACGATCCTCGACACCGAGCCCGACATCGACGACGGTGACCGCGAGCTGCCGGCTCACGGCGAACTGCGTGTGGACGGGGTGGGCTTCACGTACCCGGCGACCACCACGCCCGTGTTGCGCGATGTGTCGTTGTCGGTCGGTGACGGCGAGCGGGTGGCGTTGGTCGGACCGACGGGTGCCGGCAAGTCGACGGTCGCCAAGCTGATGGCGCGGCTCTACGACCCGTCGGTCGGATCGGTGTCGTTCGGCGGAGTCGACCTCCGCGACGGCACGCTCGCCTCGCTGCGGGAACGGATCGTCGTCGTGCCGCAGGAGGGGTTCCTGTTCGGCGGTTCGATCGCCGACAACGTGAGGGTGGCTCGCGCCGAGGCGACCGACGACGACGTACGCGCCGCACTCGACGCGATCGGTGCGCTCGAACGGTTCGACGCATTCGACGACGGCCTCGACACCGAGGTGCGCGAACGGGGGTCGCGGCTGTCAGCGGGGGAGCGGCAGCTGGTCTCGTTGGCGCGGGCGGCGCTCGTCGACCCCGCCGTGCTGGTGCTCGACGAAGCCACGAGCAACCTCGATCCCGGCACCGAGGTCATCGTCGAGCGGGCGCTCGAACGGCTGATGCAGGGCCGGACGACCGTGGTCGTCGCACACCGGTTGTCGACGGTTCGCCGGGCCGACCGCATCGCGGTGATCGACCGAGGTGAGCTCGCCGAACTCGGCACCCACGACGAACTCGTCGCCCTCGACGGCCACTACGCCCGCCTCGCCTCGGCCTGGGAAGCCAGCCTCGCCACGTGATGTTCCCTCGAGCCCGGGACTCGACGGAACATCACCTCGCCTCCGATCACGCCTGGGGTCAGACCCGGAACGTGATCGGTGTTGACGAGACGTCGTAGGCGACGACGGTCTCACACGGCAGACTCGTCCGATGCTCGACGCCAGTGATGCTGTCTCGTCCGTCGCCGTCTCCGTCGCCCGGTCGGCCCCGGCGGCCGCCAACGCGGTCGGGTACGCCGTCGCCACGTCCGGATCCGTTCCCCGACAGCTCGGTCTCAATCGAGCCGGGCTGAGCGCGGCCGGCTTCGAGGGGAAGTCGGGCCAGACGCTCGTCGTGCCCTCGAACGATGGCGTGTCGATCGCCGTCGGCATCGGCGACAAGGACTCGGTGACCGCCGCGGCGCTCCGCTCGGCCGGAGCGGCGTTCGCCCGGGCGGCGTCGAAGCACGCCCACCTCGCGACCAACCTCGCCGACGTCGACGGGGTCGACCCGGCGGCCGCCGCACAGGCCGTGGTCGAGGGCGTCCTCCTCGCTTCGTATCGCTACGTCGGTCTCAAGAACGACGAGTCGATCGCAGCGAAGCTCGAGGAGCTCACCCTGATCGCCGGTGCCAAGGCGGCGAAGGGCGTCGAGAAGGGTGCCGTCGATGGTCAGGTCGTGGCCAGCGCCGGCGCGCTGGCCCGGGAGCTCGCCAACACCCCGCCCACGTACCTCAACGCCGTCGACATCGCGGCGAAGGCGGAGGAACTCGCCGCTGCGACCGGTCTGAAGATCGAGGTCTTCGGTGAGGACGAACTCCGCGAGATGGGTTGTGGCGGGATGCTCGGCGTCAATCGCGGCTCCACCGAGCCGCCGCGCATGATCAAGCTCACGTACTCGCCGCGCAATCCCAAGGGTCACCTCGGCATGGTCGGCAAGGGAATCATGTACGACTCGGGTGGCATCAGCCTGAAGAACAGCGACGCGATGCACGCCGTCATGAAGATGGACATGTCGGGCGCCGCCGCCGTGCTGTCGGCCATGTCGGCGCTGAAGGCGATGAAGTGCCGCAGCAAGGTCACCGCGTGGCTGATGTGCACCGACAACATGCCGTCGGGCTCGGCGCTCAAGCTGGGCGACGTGCTCACGATGCGTAACGGCACCACCGTCGAGATCCACAACACCGACGCCGAGGGGCGCCTCGTGCTGGCCGACGGCCTGTCGCTCGCCGTCGAGGAGGATGTCGACGCCATCGTCGACATCGCCACCCTGACCGGCTCGGCGCTGGCTGCGCTCGGGCCGGACATCGCAGCGCTCATCGGGACCGACCAACCGTGGATCGACCAGGTGAAGCAGGCGAGCGACGACGTCGACGAGCCCGTGTGGCAGCTGCCGCTCGCCGGTGACCGCTACAAGAAGCTCCTCGACTCGGTGGTCGCCGACGTCCGCAACATCGGCGGACCGTACGGTGGTGCGATCACCGCGACGATCTTCCTCACCCAGTTCACCGGTGACGTGCCGTACGCACACCTCGACATCGCCGGGCCCATGAAGGTCGACGCCGATCAGGGCGTCCACTCCAAGGGCGCCACCGGCTTCGGCACCCGCCTCCTGATCGATCTCGCCTGCAACTTCCGCTGACGATCGAACCGCGGGTCCCACGTCAGGCGGCGGGGCGTTGGTTGGCGAGGTCGATGAGGTTCTGGGTGACGTCGGCGGCGACGCGGGTGGTGACGCCGATGGCGACGAGTTGGTGTTCGATGGTGGCGGGTGGGTCGCCGGCGTCGAGCATGGCGAGTCCGACGGTGTGGGCGCGGGTGAGCTCGTCGAGAGTGAGGGTCGAGGCGTCCCAGTGGGCGTGTTCGACCTGAACCGATTCGGGCATGCGGCGGAGGTGTCGGTGGGCGACGCGGGGGATGCGTCGGCGCACGGCGAGTCCGTCGGAGGTGGTGTGCGCGAGGCCGAACATGGTGCAGCGTTGCATCGCTCGTCCGAACGGTGAGGGGCGGTCGGTGCGGTAGGCGAGTCCCATCTCGCGTGCGGTGACGGCGAGGTCGAGTTCGTAGCCGTCGGGGTCGTGATCGAGCCCGGCGACGAACCGTCGCAACAGCCACGTGGCCGTCGGCCCGAGCACCCCGAGCCAGAACCGTTCGACGTAGTGCGACCTCGGGTCGTGCCCCTCCTCGTCGACCACCGGATCGATCCACGGTCGAATGACCGCGAGCGAACGTTCGCCACGATCGGAGTCGGGTGTCGCAGCGTCGCCCGTGCCCGTGGCCGCGTGTGACCGAGCGGTCGACGTCGCCGGCGACGGTTGGGGTGCCGTCCGACGTGGCGGTGGCGGTGGGGGCGGCGGAGTGGTGGATGTGATGGTCATGTCGTCCTCCCGGTCGAGGCGGAGATGGAGGAGTCGGTCACCCCCTCCGTGCGTCGCGACTCGCGCCCAGCGGAAGAAAAAGTTGGTGCCGAGCTGCACCCGGCGATCGGCAGTAGCGTCGAAACCCGTGCCATCGCCGTCGTCGTCCTCCAGCGGATCGGGCTCCGATGGCTCCCGCTCGTCGGGAGAGATCCCCGTCAGGAAGCAGGCTCTGGCGGCCATCGCACTGGTCGGCGCGCTGCTGATCGGTGGCGTGATCGCGCTGGTCACGGCCAGCGGTGGCGATTCGGTCGAGTCCGCGCCCACGACCGCGCGACCCACCTCGACCACGACCACGACCGAGGCGTTCGAGCCGGTCGAGACGACCTCCACCACCACGTCGACCACCACCACGACCACGTCGACCACCACCACGACCTCGACCTCGACGACCACGACCACGACCGTGGCGCCGGCCACCACGCTCGTCGAAGAGGGCGTGCCGGTGTGGCCTGCCTACGAACTCCTCCCGCCGCTCGACGGCATCGCGGCGCTGACCGGCACCCCGGCCGACGAGAACATCACCGGCCGGCCCGTCATCGCCGCCAAGGTCGACAACTTCCGCAGTGCTCGACCGCAGTGGGGCCTCGATCAGGCCGACGTGATCATCGAGGAGAACGTCGAGGGCGTCACCCGCTTCGTCGCCCTCTTCCACTCTCGGTACCCCGACCGCGTCGGGCCCGTCCGGTCGGCGCGCACCGGCGATCTCGACCTCTTCGCCACGCTCAACCGGCCCGTCCTCGTG
>JBCDAK010000273.1:0-5360 GCA_039185545.1 Actinomycetota bacterium | reverse complement strand
GTGCGGCTCGTCGCTCGCGCTTCCCTCGCCGTTCTGGTGGCTCACCTCGACCGCCGCTTCGCTGTGGTCTCGGATCGCGTGCGGCTCGTCGCTGGCGCTTCCCTCGCCGCCGTGTTCAGCTCCGAGCGCGATCACCCGTGGGTCGGGTGGGTCACGTACCCTGACCTGTCGTGCCGGGGTTCGGGTCCTACCTGTTGGTCGGAACCGTCGCCGCGCTCGTCACCTTCCTGCTCGTGCCGGCGGTGGCACACCTCGCCCGACGTTTCGGGTGGGTCGCCCACCCCAACGAACGGTCGGTCCACGAGACCGCCCTCCCCGACGTGGGCGGTCTCGCGATGTTCCTCGGGTTCGTCGCCGCCCTCGGGACGGCCTGGTTCCTCGACGACTTCGCGTCGTTGTTCGACTCGAACTCCGAACCGCTGGGCGTCCTCGTCGCCGCGGCGATCGTGTTCGGCGTCGGCTTCGTCGACGACGTCGTCGAGGTGAGTCCACCGGCCAAGGTCTTCTTCACGGTGCTCGGCGGACTGTCACTGGTCTGGTTCGGCGTGGTGATGGACTCGTTCCGGCTCCCGTACACCGGTGCGCTCATCCTGTCCGAGGATCTCAAGCCGCTCATCACGATCCTGTGGCTGCTCGGCATGACCCAGGCGATCAACCTGATCGACGGACTCGACGGTCTGGCCGCCGGTGTGGTCGCCATCGCCGCCGGCGCCTTCTTCCTCTACAGCCAGGAGCTGTCCGACCGCGATCTGCTGCCCGAGGGGAACATCGGTCCTCTCGTCGCGATCGTCGCCGTCGGTGTCTGCATCGGGTTCCTCCCGCACAACTTCAACCCGGCCACGATCATGATGGGCGACGGCGGAGCCCTGCTCCTCGGGCTGCTCCTGGCGGTGTCCACGAGCGTCGTCGGCGGGCGCGCCGACGCTTTCGAGGCGAGCTTCATCGGCTCGACGTACTTCTTCCTCGCCCCGATCGCGATCCCGCTTCTCATCCTCGGCGTGCCGATCCTCGACACCCTGTTCGCGATCGTCCGGCGCGCCACCAGCCGCAAGGCGCTCGCCACCGCCGACAAGGGCCATCTCCACCACCGGCTCATCAACCTCGGCCACGGACACCGGCGCAGCGTGTTGATCCTGTGGGCGTGGACCGCGTTGCTGTCGGCCTTCGTGCTGTATCCGGTGCTCACCGAGCAGAACCCGGCGTACCTGCCGTTCGGGATCGCAGCGCTCGCGGTGGTGCTGTTCACCGTCCTCCACCCGAGCGTGATCCGACAGCGACGGATCAACTCGACTCCACCCGACGGCATCGAGCGGCCGGAGCCCGTCGAGGCCTCGACGCAGCCGACGCTGTTCGACGACGACTGACACGTGAGCGATCGATGACGATGATGATGCGAATCGCCCGACCCGAAGTTGGCGTGCGTCTAGGGCGCGAGTTAGGTTGTGCATGCATTCACAAGCGGCGTGTCCCCCTCCGGCGCCCGCGATGCCGACCGGATCGATGAAGCTCCTGCCCCGCATCACACGCGACAACGTGCGCGAGATCTCCGAACGTTCGCGTCGTGGATCCGACGGCCTGAACCAGGGCATCGAGGCGGCGCTGGTGCTCGTTCTCTTCCTGCTCGTCGGCTTCGGACTCGATTCGTGGTTCGGAACCACGCCGATCATGGTGATCGTGATGTCGGTGCTGGCGGCGGTCGGGCTCTTCGCCACGTTCAAGATGCGCTACGAACAGCGGATGGACCAACTCGACGCCGAACGTCGCGCCAAGCTCGCCGGCGCGAGCACGGCGGACGATGACGTCGCCGAGGAGCACGACGCGGAGACCGCTCGATGACCAGCGGGTCCGAGACCACGTTCGACCCGGCGACCGCCCGTTTCACGGGTGCCGCTCCCGAGGTCTCGGTCTCGAACGACATCATCAAGCGAGGCCTCATCGCGGCCCCGGTGCTCATCGGCATCTGCGCGGTGATCTGGGGCGTCGACGGGGCACTCTCGTCCGCGTACGGCATCGCCATCGTTCTCGCCAACTTCGCGCTGGCTGCGGCGTTCATCGCCGGCGCGGCCCGGATCTCGCTCGGCCTCATGATGGGGGCGACGCTCTTCGGCTACCTGATCCGCCTCGGGCTGATCTTCCTCGCCGTGTGGCTCGTGAAGGATGCGTCGTGGATTTCTCTCCCGGCGCTCGGATCGACCATCATCGTGTCGCACCTCGGGCTCCTGGTGTGGGAGCTCAAGTACGTCGCGATCTCGCTCGCGTATCCCGGGTTGAAGCCGGAGCGAGCGACGAAGCCCCCCACGTCCGCCCCTCGCCCACTCGACGACTGAAACGGAACCACACGTGTTCGGACTCGAATTCCCGCCGATCAACGCCCTCCTGCGCTGGAAGGACATCTTCCCGACCTTCAACAAGATCGCGCTCATCGCGGTCCTGGCCGCGCTGATCGGGATCGTGGTCTTCTACCTCGCGAGTCGCAAGGATCCGAAGGTCGCACCGACCGGCACGCGCAACTTCGCCGAGACCTCGATCGAGTTCATCGAGCAGCAGATCGTGATGCCCACGATCGGCAAGCAGGGGCTCGGGTGGACGCCGTTCCTGCTGAGCCTCTTCGTCTTCATCTTCCTCTGCAACATCCCCGGTGTCATCCCGATCTTCCAGATGCCGGCCACCGCGCGACTCGCCATTCCGCTCGGCCTGTCGTTGGTCGTGTGGCTGATCTACATCGGGGTCGGTCTCAAGCACCAGGGAGCGGGATACTTCGGCCACCTGCTCTGGCCCCCCGGGGTTCCCACCGCGCTGAAGCCGCTCGTCGGACTCATCGAGTTCATCTCGACCATCGTCGTCACGCCGTTCAGCCTGACCGTCCGTCTCATGGCGAACCTCATGGCGGGCCACATCCTGCTCGTCACGTTCGGTCTGCTGGCCGAGTCGCTGTTCTGGGCCCGCACCAACCAGGCGATCCTCATCCCGACCGGCATCCTGCCGTTCATCATGTTGATCTTCGTGACCGTCTTCGAGGTCCTGGTGGCCTTCCTCCAGGCCTACATCTTCGCCATCCTCGCCGGCGTGTACATCGGCAACTCCATGGCCGGCCACGGCGACGATCACTGATCACCGTTCTCATCAGTCTCCCGACACCAACACATCAACAGGAGAAATCACCCCAATGGAAGCCTTCAGCGCTCTCGTCGCAGCCGCCGACGACGCAGGATTCACGGCCGATGACGCCAAGGCCATCGAGGCCGCGGCGTCGGCCGGCTACGCGTACGGTCTCGCCGCCATCGGCCCGGCACTCGGCATCGGCTTCCTCGTCGGCAAGTCCGTCGAGGCCATGGCCCGTCAGCCCGAAGCCGCCGGCATGGTGCGCACCACGATGTTCCTCGGCATCGCCTTCACCGAGGCGCTCGCCCTCATCGGCTTCGTCGTCTTCATCCTCCTCAAGTTCGCCTGACCGGTTCCGGGGCGACCCGGTGTCGCCTCGGGTCCCGTGACCGAACCGTGAATTCACGACGTCCCGACGATCCAGCAGAAACGGAGTCGACGTGCTGACAGCCGTCTCCATCTCCGTCGGCCTGTTGCAGGCCGACAAAGAAGCACCGGCGAACGACCTCAACCCCATCGCGCTCGAACTGAAGGAGTTCGCGTGGGGCATGGGCGCGTTCGCGGTGCTGGCCCTGGCGATCCGCTATTGGCTCTTCCCGAGGATCCGTGACGGCATGCAGGCGCGTGCCGATCTGATCCAGGGCGACAAAGAGTCGGCCGAGACCATGACCGCCGCCGCCCGCGCCGACGTCGCCGAATACGAGGCTCGCCTCGCCTCGGTCCGAGCCGAAGCGCAGGGCAAGATCGACGCCGCCCGCGAGACCCTCGAGTCTGAGCGGACGGAGAAGATCAGTGCCGTCAACGAGCGCATCGCCCAACAGCGTGCCGATGCGGCCGCAGCGGTCGAGGAGGCCCGACAGGCGGCGATGGACGACGTCGAGTCCGCCGTGGTCGACGTGGTCGGCCGGGCGGCCGAGATCGCGCTCGGACAGCCGGCATCCGCCGACGCCGTGCGCAGCGCCGTCCGCTCCTCCATGGGTGCGACCGCCGGAACGGGAGGTTCGTGATGCTCTCCACCGCACAGCTGCTCGCCGCCGAGGTGTTGCAGGTCGAGTTCGACATCGACGACGACGGGTTCGTCACGTCGGCGAACCCGATCCTGCCGCCGATCAAGGAGGTCATCGTCGGTGGCGCCGCGTCGATCATCGTGTTCGTCGCTCTTTGGCGGCTCGCCGGACCGGCCGTCAAGAAGGCCATGCAGGGGCGGACCGATCGCATCCAGACCGAACTCGACGAGGCCGCCGCCGCGAAGGTGACGGCCGAGACCGAGGCGGCCGAGATCCGGACCGCGCTGGGCGACATCGACGCCGAGCGGTCGCGACTCTTCGACGAAGCCGACGCCGAAGCAGCGGCGCTGCTCGAGAACGGTCGAGCTCGGCTCGACGCCGAGATCGCCGATCTCGAGGCCAAGGCGACGGCCGATGTCGCCGCCGCCGAGGGCCGCGGTGCCGACGACCTGCGGTCCGAGATCTCCCGCTATTCGGCGGCAGCGATCGACGAGGCGGTCACGAGCGGCCTCGACGATGCCACGCAACAGCAGCTGATCGAGGACTTCATCTCCCGCGTCGGAGCCCAGAACGGAGTCAACGCATGAGTGACGCACGGATCCAGGGATACGCCCGGGCGCTGTTCGAGGTGGCCCGAGCCGAGGGCACGCTCGACGAGGTCGAGGACGAGCTGTTCCGGTTCGCCCGCTCGTACGAGGGCTCCGAGGAGCTGCGCACCACGCTGACCGACGAGCAGATCCCCGCCGAGAAGCGCCAGGCCATCATCGAGGATCTCCTCGGGGGCAAGGCCACGCCGACCACGACGCAGTTGGTGTCGATGGTGGTCGGTTCGGGCCGCTCGCGCGATCTGCCGGCCATCGTCGACTCGCTCGTCAGCCGGGCCAGCCAGGCCAAGCAGCTCGACGTGGCCGAGGTCCGCACGGCGGTTCCGCTCACCTCCGATCAGGAGGCCCGGCTCAAGGCGGCGCTCGAGAACGCCACCGGCCGGAGCCTCAACCTCAAGGCCGTCGTCGATCCGTCCGTGGTGGGCGGGGTCGTCGCGACGGTCGGCGACGACGTCATCGACGACAGCGTCCGCACCCGTATCGATCAACTCAAAGCACGGCTCTGAGGAGCCCGAGGAGCACCAGCATGGCTGAACTCACCATCTCCGCCTCCGACATCGCCAGCGCCCTCAAGAAGAACCTCGAGGGCTTCGAGCCGTCGGTCGAGGCGCGCACCGTCGGTCGCATCGTCGAGGTCGGCGACGGC
>JBCDAK010000272.1:0-5381 GCA_039185545.1 Actinomycetota bacterium | reverse complement strand
CCGGATCCGGCCGCGAGGCAGAGGACGGGGCCGTCGGTGCCCGGGTCGCCGATGAACGTGCCGTAGGGCCCCGCGGCGGTGACTCGGTCGCCGACCTCGAGCTGGTCGTGGATCCAGGTGCTCGTGGCACCGTCGGGGACCCGGGAGATCAGCAGGGTGACCTCCCCGTCGCTCCGCGGAGCGTTGGCGATCGAGTACGGCCGTGGAGGAGCGCCGGCTCGGTCGTTCCCGACCATCAGGTACTGGCCGGGCCAGAAGCGGATCGGGTCGGCGACCGGCCGGAGATGGAGTTCGACGATCGACGGTGTGCGCTCGATCTTGTCGGTGACGACGCACAGGATCCGGTCCCTCGGTGGGAAGAGCAGCGGTCGTGCATCGCCGGTGCCGTACTCGATCTCGACGACGTCCGAGGTCGGCTTGGCCATGCACATCAGCCGGTAGCCCTCGTCGCGGTCGGCGTGCGAGAGCGCCATGTCGAGCACGACACCCTGGTCGACCTCGCCGCACAGCACCTTCGTCTTGCACTCGCCGCAGGCTCCGGCGCGGCAGTTGTTGTCGAGCGCGTAGCCGGCCCGCTCGAGCGCACCGAGCACGGTGTCACCGGGCTCGGTGGCGACCTCCTTCCCCGACGGAGCGAGCCGAATCGTGGACGTCATCGGATCAGCCCAGTCCCGACCACCGATCAGAAGACCGGGATGATCGAGTCGAGGTCGACGTCGTTGACCTCGTGTCCGGAGATGCCCACCTCGGGGATGGCGGGGAACGGGATGTCGTAGACGTCGAGGACGCTCTTCAGGTTCAGGATCGCCTGGCGCCAGTTCTCGCGCTTGGTGTCGACGTCGGGGATGTGGAATCCGGCGTCGCGGGCCACGTCCTCGCAACGGCGCTGGACCTCGATGAAGTCCGACGGCAGGTCCCAGAAGTCGACGGGCGGCTCGTAGAGCACCGCGGAGAGGAAGAGGTAGCCCGCCCGGATCTGCTTGGTGATCAGCTCGCGATCCGACACGTCGAGGTGCGGGTAGTCGCGCTCCATCAGCGCCATGCAGATCGCCATGTGCCGGCCCTCGTCGCGTCCGATGTTGGTGAACGCCTCCTCGAACACCGGCTCGCGGGCACCTTCGGCCATCTGGTGGAAGATCGTCGCCGCTGCGATCTCGCCCATGAGGAACGACGAGAACAGCACGGCGAGCGAGTACTTCGGGACCGCCTGCGTGTAGCCCTCCCAGTAGCGGCCGCCGTTGAAGTACAGCCACTTGACGTTGCGCTGCGCGCGCTCGCCGAGCTCGGTCTTGGGCTCGTAGGTGAGTGGGTCGGGCCAGCCGAGCAGCTTCGTGATGGCCATGCCGCACATCTGCTCGTGGTTCTGCTCGTCGCGGGTCACCGAGAAGAAGCAGCGGCGGACGGCGTCCTCCTCGTGCAGCTCGTACGTCTTGATGAACGCGCTCGCGAACACCGGCGGCGCGGATGCGTCGAAGACGCTGAGCAGTGTCCACCAGTACGCGATCGCCTCGCGTTCCTCCCACGAGTAGGAGTCGGGGTCGAAGGTGTCCCACGACAGCAGCGCCGGGTCCCAGACCTCCCGCTGGCTCGCGGTCCAGATCTCCTCCATCTTCTCGGTGCCCTGGTGCCAGCTGAGCGGGAAGACGTTGGGCTGCGCCGTCTCGGGCGGGAGGTGCATCGTGTCGGAGAGCTTCTCGTCGGTCCTCATGTGACCCACCTCACCAGCGCGAACCCTGATCGTCAAGGCCTTAACGAGTTTCGGGACCAAAGTCCCCACCCGTGTCGATGCCCGGCCAGACGGCGTCGACGATCGCCGTGGCGTCCGACGCGCGGACCGGGAGGTGTCCGATGAGCAGTCGGAGCCACATCGGTCCGTAGACCGCGTCGAGGACGACCTCGAGATCGAGATCATCACGGACCCGCCCGAGATCGACGCCTCGACGAAGTCGGTCGAGTGAGAGCTCCCGCCGCGGCGCCCAGAACCGATCGCGGAACTCGTCCGCGATCTGTGGGTCGGACTGTGCGTCGGCCACGAGTTCGCGGATCACCGAGCCGGTCGGTGACGCAAACAGCACGGCGACGCTGCGCAGGTGTCGTTCGAAGTCCGACCGGATGTCGTCGGTGGCGCGAAACGGGGTGGCCTTCATCGTGCCCTCGACGAGTGCGTCGAGGACCACTGCGGTCTTGGAGGGCCACCACCGATAGATGGTCTGTTTGCCCACCGACGCGGCCCGGGCGATCTCGTTGATCGTGACCTGTCCCGGCGCGCGCGAGGCGACGAGCTCGACGACCGACCCGAGGATGCGGATCCGGGCGTCCTCGTCGCGTGGGCGTCCGCTCGGCACGGTCCGAGAGTATTTCGAGACCGTAGGTCTTGCAACTGGAATACGAGACCCGTAGTCTCGATGAAATGAAATCGGGACGGAGCGACGACGGAGCGGGCGACGGAATGAGGGTCGCGGTGTTGGGGCTCGGCGCGATGGGGTCGCGAATCGCTCACCGCATCGCTCAGTCCGGACACGAGGTGGCGGTGTGGAACCGCACGGCGTCGGTCGCCGTCGAGCTGGTCGAGGAGTCGTCGGGCGCATTCCGGGCGTCGGAGAGCGCTCGTGGTGCCGTCGTCGGTGCGGACGTGGTGATCGCGATGGTCGCCGACGACGAGGCCAGCCGAAGCGTGTGGCTCGGCGACGGGCACGGCGTCCTCGCCGCTCTGCCGGCGGGCTGTGTTGCGATCGACGCCTCGACCATCACCCCCGCCGCCGCTCGGTCGCTCGCTGCACGAGTCGGTGAGGTCGGTGTCGCCTTTCTCGAAGCGCCCGTCGTCGGATCGCGACCACAGGCCGACGCCGGCGCCCTCGTCTCGCTCGTCGGAGGTGACGCGACGGCCCTCGACCGGGCGCGTTCCGTCGTCACTGCGTACTCCGGTGCGATCCGTCATCTCGGCGCGGTCGGGACCGCTGCCACGATGAAGCTCGCGATCAACGGCCTCTTCGCGACGCAGGTCGCGCTGTTCTCCGAGATCGCCGCGCTCCTCGAGCGCAGCGACGTCGACACGGGTGAGGCCTACGAGGTGCTCGCCGGCCTGCCGATCACCGCGCCGGCGGTGCAGCGGATCCTCGGTCTCGTCGAGGATCGCGACTTCGCGCCGAACTTTCCGGTGTCCCTCGTCGAAAAGGACCTGCGATACCTCGGGGCACTCGGTCGGTCGATCGAGTCGGAGCTTCCACTGGCGACGGCTGCACACGGTGCGTTCGCTGCCGCGGTCGCGGCGGGGCGCGGCGAGCTGGACATCGCCGGGGTGGCGGCGAACTACGTCGAGACGAGCGAGAGCAGGTAGTCGGCGACCGCGTCGTCGGCGTGGTGGCCGATCACCTCGTCGGCGGCGGCCTTGGTCTCGTCGTGTGCGTTGCCCATCGCGATGCCGGTCCCGGCCCACGCGAGCATCTCCAGATCGTTCGCATTGTCGCCGAACGCGATCGTCTCCTCGGCCGTGACGCCGAGCTCCGACGCGAGCTGGGCGATGGTCGTGGCCTTGTTGACGTCGGGCCCGGTCAGCTCGACGAAGGTGACACCGGAGCAGCCGACCGACAGCGGATGGGGGAGGTGGGGGAGGAGCGCGTCGCGGAGCTCGGTTCGCAACAGCTCCGGGTGCGAGACGAGGAGTTTCGTGATGCGGTCCGCGCCGTTCGGTCGCTCGCCCGGCTCGAACATGAACATGTCGTCGTGCTCGGTCGCGATCGGGTGGAACGCCGTGTCCCAGGCGTAGCGGTCGGGCAACTCCCAGGCGTAGGACAGGTCGTCGAATGCCGTGTCGAGCGACGCGATCACGTCGGCGACGTGACCCGGGTCGATCGTGCGCCGTCGGACGTTCCGGTCGGTCTCCGGATCGTGGACGATCGAGCCGTTCGAGCAGACGAGCGCATCGAGGAGGCCGCGGCCACCGACGCGCTCTATCGCTGATCGTGGCGCACGTCCGGTGGCAGCGAGGAACGTGATGCCCGACGCTCTGACCCGGCGGATCGCGTCGATCGTCGCTCGAGACAGCTGCCCGTCCGCACCGAGCAGCGTCCCGTCGAGATCGCTGACGATCAGTCGCACGGTCATCGATCAGCGGGCCCGGTAGATGGACACGCAGAAAGCCTCCGAGAAGTTGCGCCAGACGCCGAGGTCAGGGTCGCCGCCGACGTCGACGAGGATCAGGGGCTCGTTCACCGTCCACACGAACGTCGAGTCTCCCGGACCGAACCACCACTCGGTCCAACCCGAGTCGAGATCGACGGCGAGTTCGACGGTTCCGGTCAGGTCGCGTCCGATGTCGGCGATGGCGTCGCGGAGTGCGTCGTCGCTCGTGCGCCCCCTGGGGTCGTCGGGCCCGATCGGTCCGTAGTCCGACGTCGCGACTCCCGCCTCCGACCGATCGCACGCGAGCGGGGAGGAGTGCTCGTCACCGTCGTCGTCGAGTCGGTCGCGCTCCTCG
This sequence comes from Actinomycetota bacterium, assembly GCA_039185545.1. Classification (GTDB taxonomy): domain Bacteria; phylum Actinomycetota; class Acidimicrobiia; order Acidimicrobiales; family Ilumatobacteraceae; genus Ilumatobacter_A. The sequence goes on along the minus strand of JBCDAK010000272.1, from coordinate 904 downwards.
TCGGTCGGGACCCGGCGTTCGACGACGAGTTCGTTGGTCGGCCGGAACTCGGCCGGTGGCTCGATCGGAGTCCGTTCGACCGGTCGGTCGTCGGACTCGGGAGTCCACGTGCCGACCTCGGCGTCGGAGTCGTCGAGCGCACGGAGCCCGACGATCGGCTCGGGCGAGGATCGGACGGGCGAGTCCAACGGAACCGTACGCGTGACGGCCCAGAACCGGTCGGTGTACCGGCCGCTCAGGTCGTTGGGTTCCACGAGTGAGGTCTCACCGTCGGCCCAGAGCACCTCGACGGTGGCGACCCCGTCGCGGGCGAACCCGCTCGCCTCGGCCGTGAACCCGGTGTCGTCGCCCGAACCACCCCCGGCTTCGGCGACCTGGACGACGTTCCACGGGAAGAAGCGGCCAGGAGCGCCGGTCCCGCCTCCGGAGGACGGCGTCGTCACGGACGTCGAGTACCAACCGTTCGTGCCGCCTGCGACCGACAGAGACACGTCACCGGTCTCGAAGACCGCGTGGTGGGTCGCCTGCGAACCGGCGACCTCGATCGGGAGGTCGGTCGACGAGACGACGACGAGCCCGTCGATCACCCGCCGCAGGTCGTCGGCGCCGAGGCGTTCGCCCCGGACGTACACCGTGATCGCCTGCAGGTGGCGGAACGCGTACGCGACCTCCCCGTCGACGTTCTCGTACCACGGGAGCCCGTCGATCTCGGTGTTCGGTTCGGGCGTCGAGTCGGTGTCGCCGTCGAGCCAGATCCGCAGCGTCGGATCGAACCCGTCGTACGGGCCGAGCAACATGATCCGTCCGAAGTCGGTGCCGGACAGGAACGCAGTGAGCGGGACGACGCCCTCGGGCAGCCACGTCGGCACCACCCAGTCGTCGGTCGCGATGTCGACCATGTCGG
>JBCDAK010000271.1:0-5402 GCA_039185545.1 Actinomycetota bacterium | reverse complement strand
CTCGTCCTCGGCTCGAACCTGCTCGTCACGTTCCTCGGGTGGGAAGGCGTGGGCACGTGCTCGTACCTGCTCATATCGGTCTGGCACACGAAGGATGCCAACGCCACCGCCGGGAAGAAGGCGTTCGTCACCAACCGGGTCGGCGACTTCGGCGTGATGTTGGCGATGTTCCTCGCGTTCGGTGCGGTCGGCTCGGTCGACTACGCCGTGCTCAACGAGTCGGCCTTGGCCGGCACACTCACCGAGGCCACGGCGACCGGCATCGCCGGTCTGCTCTTCCACGGCGCCGTCGGCAAGTCGGCCCAGCTGCCGCTCTTCGTGTGGCTCCCCGACGCCATGGCCGGGCCGACGCCCGTGTCGGCGCTCATTCACGCGGCCACCATGGTCACGGCCGGCGTGTTCCTGATGGTGCGCGTCAACCCGGTGCTCGGCGTGGCGGCCGACTGGGTCCCCACGCTCATCGCCTGGATCGGCGCCCTGACCGCACTCTTCGCCGCCACGATCGCGCTCGCCCAGAACGACATCAAGAAGGTGTTGGCGTACTCGACCGTGTCGCAGCTCGGGTACATGTTCCTGGCGGTCGGCACCGGCGCGTACGTCGCTGCCATCTTCCACATGGTCACCCACGCGTTCTTCAAGGCGCTGCTGTTCCTCGGCTCCGGATCCGTCATCCACGGGATGCACGAGGACCAGGACATGCGCAAGATGGGCGGGCTCCTCAAGGTCATGCCGATCACGGCGGGCACGTTCATCATCGGCTGGCTGGCCATCGCGGGCGTGCCCCCGTTCGCGGGTTTCTGGTCGAAGGACGAGGTGCTGCTGTACGCGGCCGCCGAGTCGTGGGTGCTCTACACGATCGGCATCGTCACAGCGATCATCACCGCCTTCTACATGACCCGGCAGGTCGTGATGACCTTCTTCGGCTCGCCGCGGTGGGGCGAGGATCCCGACGCCGAGGCGGTGGCCGCTCCCGAGGGTGGCGACGGCGAGTCCGAATCCGCCGACGACGCGACCGCCGACGTGGACGCGGACGAGGCCGAGCTCGTCGAGGCGGGGGCGTCTCCCAAGTCGGTCGGCGCGGCCGCAGCCGCCGATGCCCACGAGACGATGGAGTCCGACCATCACGAGTTCACGCCGCACGAGTCGCCACCGACCATGACGACCCCTCTCGTCGTCCTGGCGTTCCTGTCGGTGTTCGGTGGTGCGATCAACCTGCCGACGCTCGGGATCATCCCGAAGGACTGGCAGCACAAGCTGCTCGACTGGCTCCACCCGGTCGTCGAGTTCGGTGAGGAGGCCGAGGCTCGCGGCATCGGCGAGGCGGTCATCAAGGGCACCACGGCCAGCGACAACAAGGTGCTGCTCATCTACGTGGCCATCGCCTGTGCCCTCATCGGCATCGCTGCGGCGTGGGCGGTGTACCAGCAGAAGCGGGCGACGCCGTTCGAGCCAGAGATCCTCGAGCGGGGGTGGGGTTACGACGCCGCGATCTCGTGGTTCATGGGCCGGCCCGGCCGTCAGGTGTTCCAGGCCACGGCCGACTTCGACAAGGATGTCGTCGACGGCGCGGTCAACGGCACGGCCACGGTCGTGCGTGAGACCGCCGGCCAGATGCGCAAGGGTCAGACCGGATATGTGCGCCAATACGCAGGCGTCATCGGCGTGGGCGTCGTGTTGCTCATGGCCTGGTTCGTCGTGGTGAGAGGGCTGCTCTGATGCTCGCCGTCGAAGCCGCCTCCTCGAGCGCCTCGTCGTTCCCGATCCTGTCGGCGTTGATCTTCACGCCGATGATCGGTGCGATCGCCGTGCTGCTCACCAGCCGCTCACGGCCCGAGTACGCCAAGATGATCGCGCTGCTGTTCAGCGTGGTCACCGCGGCGATGACCGTGTGGCTCCTCGCGTCGTTCGAGACCGGTTCGGTCGACGCTGCCGGCGGGTTCCAGTTCGTGTCGCAACACGACTGGATCGAGCAGTGGGGTATCGGCTGGTACCTCGGTGTCGACGGCATCTCGATCTTCCTGGTCGTGCTGACCGGCGTGATCTTCCCGATCGCCATCGCGGGGATCGACCCGCACCACGACGAGAAGCCATATCTCGCGTGGATGCTGATGCTGCAGGCGGGCGTGATGGGGTCCTTCCTGGCCCTCGACCTGTTCCTCTTCTTCGTCTTCTTCGAGATCGTGCTCGTGCCGATGTACTTCCTCATCGGTGGATGGGGGTATGCCGAGCGGCGTTACGCCGCCACGAAGTTCTTCCTGTACACGATGTTCGGGTCGGCGTTCATGCTGGTCGGGCTCATCGCCACGGCGATCATCGCCGGCGATCAGCTCGGTGGCGTCACGTTCGATCTCGTCGAGATCGCCGAGGGCGCCGAGTTCGCTGCGTCGACCGGACGCTGGCTGTTCTTCGCGTTCGCCATCGCGTTCGCGGTCAAGGTGCCGCTCGTGCCGCTGCACACGTGGCTGCCCGACGCGCACACCCAGGCGCCCACCGCCGGTTCGGTCATCCTCGCCGGCGTCATGCTGAAGCTCGGTACCTACGGCCTGCTGCGTTTCGGTCTGTACCTCTTCCCGGACGCGGCCTGGTGGAGCCGACCCCTCTGGCTCACGCTCGCGGTCATCGGCATCATCTACGGCGCCATCGCCGCCACGATGCAGACCGATCTCAAGCGACTGGTCGCGTACTCGTCGGTCGCACACCTCGGGTTCATCGTGCTCGGCACGTTCGCGTTCACGTCGCAGGCGATCACCGGCGGGGTGATCCAGATGGTCAACCACGGTGTGTCGACCGGTGCGCTGTTCCTCTTCGTCGGCTGGGTCTACGAGCGACGCAAGACGCGCGAGATCGCCGAGTTGAGCGGACTCCAGAAGGTCGCGCCGATCTTCGCTGCCGGGTTCACCGTCGTGATGTTGTCGTCGATCGGCGTGCCCGGCCTCAACGGGTTCATCGGTGAGTACCTCGTGCTGCTCGGCTCGTTCCAGACCGCCCGCTGGTGGGCGGTGGTGGCGACGGCCGGTGTGATCCTCGCCGCTCTCTACCTGCTGTGGGCGTACCAGCGGGTGTTCCACGGCGAGCCCAACGAGGACGACGAGTCGTTCCCCGAGCTGCGCGCCACCGAGGCGCTCACGCTGGTCCCGTTCCTGCTGGCCATCGTGTTCGTCGGGATCTACCCGAAGCCGATGCTCGACCGCATCGAGCCGAGCGTCGATCGCCTGGTCACCCATGTCGCCGATCATTCGGGATTCGACGTCCCCGAGCTCGCGACACAGCGCGGTGAGTTCGAACTGCACGGCGACGAGGCCGGAGACGCGGAGGGCGACGAATGAGCCTGAACGTCGCGACCCAGGCCGTGCCCGTGCTGGCCCAGGCCCTCGAGGAGACCGGCGGCGGTCCCGAGGTCGGATGGTTCGCCCTGTCGCCGCTGCTCGTCCTCGCGGGCGGCGCCCTCGTGATGCTGGTCCTCGGTGCGCTGACGCCGCCGTGGCCGAAGGGTGCCTACGCGGCGATGTCCGCATCGATCGCCGGCGCGGCCGTCGTCCTCGCGATGGTCCAGTGGGACGACATCACCGACCAGGGCACACGCACGTTGGTCGCCGGCGTGTTGGCCTACGACACGTTCGCCATGCTCGCCACGATCACCATCGGCGTCGCCGTCGTGCTCGTGTCGATGCTGACCGACGAGTTCCTCCGCGGCACCCCCAACGACGGCCCCGAGGTCTACGCGCTCTACCTCGTCGCCGCCGTGGGCGGCATCGTCATGGCGTCGGCCAACGACCTGATCGTGCTGTTCCTCGGGCTCGAGACGCTGTCGCTGGCGCTGTACGTGCTCGCCGCCTCGAATCGGCGCAGCGACTCGAGTGGTGAGTCGGGCGTGAAGTACTTCGTGCTCGGCGGGTTCGCCTCGGCGTTCTTCCTCTACGGCATCGCGCTCATCTACGGCGCCACCGGTTCGACCAACATCTCCGAGATGGTCGCCGCCCTGCAGGGCGGGTTCGACACCGACAACGACGCGTTCGCGCTCGCCGGCATCGCACTGCTCGTCGTCGGTCTCGGGTTCAAGGTCGCCGCTGCGCCGTTCCACATCTGGGCACCCGACGTGTACCAGGGCGCACCGTCGCCGGTCACGGCGTTCATGGCATCGGCCGGCAAAGCGGCGGCGTTCGGGGCGATGCTCCGCGTCCTCGTCATCGCGCTGCCCTTCTACCGCGACGACTGGCGTCCGGTCATCTGGGTGCTCGCCGTCATGTCGCTGGTCGTCGGGTCGTTCCTGGCGGTCGTGCAGACCGACGTGAAGCGCATGCTGGCGTACTCGTCGGTCAGCCACGCCGGTTTCATCCTCGTGGGCGTCGAGGCGGCGGCCCACACGGCCGGCGATCTCGAGCCCGGCTCCGGGATGTCGTCGGTGCTGACCTACCTGCTGCTGTATGCCGTGCTCGTGATCGGGTCGTTCGGTGTGGTCACCGTCGTCGCCCGTCGGCGCGGCGCCACGCTCGACTCGTTCAAGGGCCTGTCCCGCCGCTCCCCGATGTTGGCGATCGCCTTGACGGTGTTCCTGCTCGCCCAGGCCGGTGTGCCGTTCACGAGCGGTTTCATCGCCAAGTTCGGCGTCATCCAGGCGGCCGTCGAGGAGGAGAGCTACGCGCTCGCGATCATCGCCATGGTGTCGGCCGTCGTCGCGGCGTTCCTCTACCTGCGGATCATGGTCAGCGTGTGGCAGGAGGATCCTGACGCCGATGGTCCGAACAGCGGCCCGGTGTCGATCCCGTTCTCGGCCGGACTCGCGATCACGGCGGCTGCCGCCTTCACGCTCGTCGTCGGCCTGATCCCCGGCTGGCTCCTCGACGCCAGCGAGACCGTCACCGCGTTCGCTCGCTGATCACGCCGGGTCGGCGCCGGCAGGGCGGGGTCCGACGAGGTCCCATCGGTTCCCGCACACGTCGACGAACACCGCCACTCGTCCGTAGGGCTCGTCCCGGGGTTCTTCGAGGAATTCGACGTCGTGGTCGAGCATGCGGGCGTGTTGCGCATCGAAGTCGTCGACGTGCAGGAACAGCCCGACGCGCCCGGCCCACTGACGACCGATCGCACGACGCTGCTCATCGCCGTCGGCCTCGGCCAGAAGGAGCCCGGCTCCCGGATGGTCGCCGCCCTCACGTTGCGGTGGCCGGACGACGACCCAACGCTTCGGCCGCCCGTCGTTCGTGAGCGACGGCGAGTCCTCGACGAGGTCGAACCCGAGCGCCTCGACGAAGAACGCGATCGCCTCGTCGTAGTCGCGAACGATGACAGCGGTCAGATCGATGTCCATGACAGCTCAGCGTCGTCGGCAGACGTACACCCATTCCAGTCCGGGACGGTCGGGCGCATCACGGACCTCGATGACGTCGAAGCCCACCCGGTCG
>JBCDAK010000270.1:0-5416 GCA_039185545.1 Actinomycetota bacterium | reverse complement strand
TGCAGCTCGACCGGTCCGAAGCGGTGACGGCGATACGCCCGGTTGACCGTGGTGGCGGCGTCGGTCACGAGACCAGTCTGACGTGACCGCACTCGCGTGCGGCGTCGCCGACGGCCGTCGTGGATACGGTGATCTCCGTGGCCGGATCGGGTGGAGTTCGTGGACTGTTCGCCTCGGCGGTCGGCTGGGTGATCGTCGCGATCGTCGCGTTCTTGCTGTTCGGCTTCGTGATCGGCACGATCCGCTTCCTGTTCCGGATCGCGATCCTCGTCGCCGTGCTGGGCGGCCTGCTCTGGCTGTACCTGCGCCTCCGTGGCGACCCTGACGGATGACGCGACACTCAGTCGACGAGGGCCTGCGACACGAGCGCCTGGAGCTGCGGCCGGAGCGGGTACGTGCTGCTCGGGAGCAGCTGGGTGAGGAAGATGACGGTCATCCGTTCGACCGGGTCGTTCCAGAACACGGTCGACGCGGCGCCGCCCCACGAGTAGGTGCCGACCGAGCCGGGGACCTTGTTGGCCGCCGGGTCGATCACGACGCTGAAGCCGAGACCGAAGCCGACGCCGTCGAAGGTCGTCTCGGCGAACAGCGGTCGCCCGAACTCCTCGAGGTCGGCGTTGCCGGGCAGGTGGTTCGAGGTCATGTAGTCGACCGTGCGCGACCCGAGGAGACGGACGCCGTCGAGTTCGCCGCGGTTCAGGAGCATGCGGGTGAACCGGAGGTAGTCGGCGGCGGTTCCGCACAGTCCGCCACCGCCGCTGAGGAACGTCGGCGGCGTGCGGAGTGACGGCGCCGGCATCGGGGCCGCTGTCTTGGTGGCCGGGTTGCGGAAGTAGAGCTGCGCGAACCGGTCGCGACGGTCGTCGGGCACGTGGAAGTCGGTGTCGGTCATGCCGAGGGGGTCGAGGATCCGCTCCCGGAAGAACCGATCGAGGGGCATGCCGGAGACGACCTCGACGAGCCGTCCGAGGACGTCGGTCGACACGCCGTACAACCACTCCGATCCCGGCTGGAAGGCGATCGGCATCGACGCCCACCGCTCGCAGCAGCCGGCGAGGTCGAGGCCCTCGGGAGCTCCCCACTCGAAGCCGTTCTCGCGGTAGATCGCGTCGGTCGCGTGGGAGTAGTGGAAACCGTACGTGAGTCCCGACGTGTGGGTCAGCAGGTGCCACACCCGGATCGGCTCGGTCTGCGCCTCGGTCATCGGTGCCTGGAACGACCCCGACCGGTACACGGGCGTGTCGGCGAACTCGGGGAGGTGGACGGAGACCGGATCCTTGAGCTGGAGGAGACCCTCCTCGTGCAGCATCATCGCCGCCACCGACGTGAGCGGCTTCGTCATCGAGTACATCCGAACGACCGTGTCGTCGGCCCACGGGCGAGCCGGCGAGTCGTCGGTCGCAGCGACGCTGTCGCCGTGGACCGCGTGGTACGCGAGCTGGCCCTCGCGTTCGAGCGCGACCTGGAACCCGGTCAGCTTCTGCTGTTCGACGTATCCCGCGAAGTGCTGCTCGATGCGATCGAGTCGGGCGGGGTCGAAGCCGAGTTCGGTCGGGTCGACGACGGTGGCGAGAGCGCTCATGCCCCTACGTTGGCACGCGTCCGATCGACGAGTCGGATCTCGCGCTCGTCGAACCACACGAGCCGCCCGTCGACGAGGGAGGCCGGCTCGATGAGCGCCTTCACCCCGCGGACGCCCAGCTCGGTGACCTCGAGGCCCATCGAGTGCCCGCACGCGATCCGGCGTCCGGGCTTCGGGTTCAGGGCGGGGATGATGTCGCGGGTCCCGATCTTGAGGTGGTGTGCGATGTCCCACTCGTGGTACTCGCCGTCGATCCGCGTCACCACCCAGCAGTGGCCGTCGGAGCAGGCGCCGGCCTTCTCCGCCGGAAAGAAGAAGCCGGTCGCGTATCCGGCCTCGATCCCGACGCTGCGCAGCGCAGCGATGAAGTACGTGTTGATGTCCACGCACGATCCCTCGGTGACGCCACAGCCGAGGGCCGGGACCTCGTCGAGGCCCTCGTGGAACGACGTCTCCACGTGCCCGTACGTGAACCGCTCGGCGGTGTGGCAGGCCACGGCGCGAGCACGGTCGAGCCCGGCGGTGTTGCCGACCGCGTCGGCGACCTCGGCGACCAACTCATCGGCCACACGGGTGTACCGCGACGCGCTCGGCACGAACATCGCTTCCGGGTAGTCGGCGACACGGTCGCTCTGCGCGTGCCAGATGACCGTGAGGGTGGGTCCGGCGGGAGCGGCGATCACGACCCGCTGTCCGGTGGTCGCTTCGATGACGTCGGTCGTGGTCGCGTCGTCGACCTCGACTCGATCGACGGTTCCATGGGGTGTCGCGAGGCCGCCCGGGATGAGGACGCGGGTGGTTCCCTCCGGCAGGTCGGCGGCGTATCGGAGTTCGAGGCTCACGCCGAGAGTTGAGCAGACCGCTGGGCGTCGGAGCGTCAGGCGACTGCGCGAAGAGTTCGTCCGGCGATGGCCCGCCAGCCGACGAGACCGGCTCCGAGGAACGCACTCGCCACGACGATGAACGACGTGGCGGTCCCGTCGCCGGTGAGCTGACGCAGCACCATGCCGGCGGCGACCGTGACGGGCCACACGATGAGGCCGGTGCGGAACTCGGCGGGACGGTCCCACGCCCTGCTGACCGCCCAGCCGAGGGCGAGACCGGCGAGGAAGGGCCACGCCGTGTCGACGAGTCCGCCCAGACCGGGCTGTTCGTCGTGGTTGCGTCGACCGAGCGCAGCGAACGCCACCACGATCGCCGTGTCGATGCCCGCCGCGAGTGGAGTGGCGTTGGGGCCCCGGAGGCGGCTCACGCCGAGTTCATCCGTCGACGAACCCGCCGAGCGAGCCCTTGAAGAAGAGGAGCGGGACGGGCGGCTCGCCGTCGCCGTCGGCATCGGCGTCGAGTGCACCGACCCGACCGAGCACGAAGTGGTGGTCGCCCATGTCGTAGACCTCCTCGACCGCACAGTCGATCCATGCCACCGACCGATCGAGGATCGGCGAGCCCGACGGGGCGGCGTGCCAGTCGACACCCTCGAACCGGGTCGCCTCGGTGCCGCTCTTCGCGAACTTCCAGCAGAGATCGCTCTGGTCCTGGCTGAGCACGTTGACGCAGAAGCTGCCCGACGACGCCATGTCGCTCCAGGTCTGCGATCCGATCTGCGGGAGGAAGCCGACCATGGGCGGATCGAGCGACACGGACGTGAACGAGCCGATCGTGAAGCCGGCGGGCGCACCGTCGCCGTCGAGCCCGGCGACGATCGTGACCCCGGTCGGGAAGTGCCCGAGGATCGTTCGGAAGTGGCCCGAGTCGAAGGTCTCGCTCATGGCGCCGACTGTACGCTCCGGCCGGTGAGTGGGCCTCACCAACTCGGGTCGGTCGATCATGGCTCGGTCGGCGACCGCAAGCGGGCCCTCCGGTCCGAGATGCGTCGGACGCGCAGGGCGTTGGACGATCGACCGGAACGCAGCCAGAGCGTCGTCGACCACCTCACGATGCTGCCGACGGTCGCGGATGCCGGAACCGCCCACGTCTACGAGCACGTGCCCGGTGAGGTCGAGACCGACGGGCTGATCGCCTGGGCGGGCGAGCGGGGGATCGTGGTGCGGACGCCCGACGACGACGTCGATCCGTCGTGGCCCGACGTGATCGTGGTGCCCGGAACGGCGTTCACGTCGGAGGGGCATCGGCTCGGTCAGGGCGGTGGCTGGTACGACCGGTTTCTGCCGGGCCGACGTCCGGACGCCTTCGTGGTCGGGCTCGCGTTCCTGCCACAGATCGTCGACGACCTGCCGGTCGAGGAGCACGACGTGATTCTCGATTGCGTGGTCACCGAGGACGGTCCACGATGGCCCGATGGCTCGACCACTCGCTGACGCCGGACGGTTGCCCGCGCCGGTCTCGCTGACCCACGCCACGCTCGCCGCCGCTCGCGAGCTGGTCTCGCGGTTCGTGCCGCCGACGCCGCAGCACTCGTGGCCGCTGCTCGATGCCGAGGTCGGGTCGAGGGTCACGGTCAAGCACGAGAACCACACTCCGGTCGGAGCGTTCAAGGTGCGGGGTGGCCTGGTCTACGTCGACCGCCTCGTCCGCGAGCGGCCCGAGGTGGTCGACCGGGGGATCGTCAGCGCCACGAGGGGCAATCACGGACAGAGCCTCGCGTTCGCCGGGCGGGCGTTCGGCGTGCCGGTCACGATCTACGTGCCGCACGGGAACAGCGTCGAGAAGAACGCGGCGATGCGCGGTCTCGGGGCGGACGTGGTCGAGTTCGGCGGCGACTTCCAGGAGGCCCGCGAGGAGTGCGTTCGGGTCGCCGAGGAGCGCGGTCTCGAGGCCGTGCCGCCGTTCCACCCCGACCTCGTCGCCGGTGTGGCGACGTACGCCCACGAGTTGTTCACGGCGACGAGCGACGATCCGATCGACACGGTCTACGTGCCGATCGGAATGGGTTCGGGGGTCAACGCCGTGTGTGCCGCTCGCGACCTGCTCGGTCTCGACACCGACGTGGTGGCCGTCGTGTCGTCGTCGGCACCGGCGTCGCTGCTGTCGTTCGACGCAGGCGAGGTGGTCACGACCGACTCGGCGGCCACCTTCGTCGACGGCGTGGCCACTCGTTCGCCCGACCCGACGGCGATCGCCGGCCTCCTGGCCGGCGCGGCCCGTGTGATCGCCGTCGACGACGACGCCGTCGCGGAGGCGATGCGCACGATCTTCCGGACGACGCACAACGTCGCCGAGTCGGCGGGTGCCATCGCGCTCGCCGGGTTGATCAGCGAATCGCCGGAGCAGCGGGGCGCCCACTCGGCGTTCGTCCTCTGCGGCGGCAACGTCGACACCACCCAGTTCCACGAGGTCCTGGGCGGCGCGACGCCCTCGCCCTGAGTGGGCGCGTCAGCCGGCTTCGGAGTGGGTGACGGGCTCCTCGCCCATCCACTCGCGCAGGGTGTTCTTCAGCTTGGTCTGCTGGATGAACAGGTCGTGCTCGACCGAGTTGTTCCCGCGGGCCTGCGGCGCCTTCAGGTAGAAGCTGAGGAACTCCTGGACGTCGCTCTCACCGGCGCGGTGGGCGAGATCCATGAACAGGGCGAGGTCGAGCACGATCGGCGCGGCGAGGATCGAGTCGCGGCAGAGGAAGTCGACCTTGATCTGCATCTCGTAGCCGAGCCAGCCGTAGATGTCGATGGCGTCCCAGCCCTCCTTGTTGTCGCCGCGGGGTGGGTAGTAGTTGATCCGCACGACGTGGTCGATGTTCCCGTAGAGGTCGGGGTACACCTCGGGCTGGAGGATCGTGCCGAGGACGCCGAGCTTCGACTCCTCCTTGGTCTTGAAGTTCTCGGGGTCGTCGAGCACCTCGCCGTCGCGGTTGCCGAGGATGTTGGTCGAGTACCAGCC
>JBCDAK010000269.1:0-5479 GCA_039185545.1 Actinomycetota bacterium | reverse complement strand
GCGACGGCGGCCCGCCACGCCGGCCGCTCGTAGCACTCGGCCGGGACGACCGACCTCACCTCGTTCAGCGACGTCGTCGGAGGTCGTTCGGGGGGCGCCGATGCCATCGTCATCCGCGCGACGCAAGCGGACCGGCCGACCGTGCGGTAGGGACCTTGGGCCGTTGTTCGACGCGTACGGTTCCACCGATGAGCGCAGAGGAAGCACTCGACCGCGTCTACCGCAGCTCGTCCGACCCCGAGTCCCAGCGGACCCTCTACGACGAGTGGGCCATGTCCTACGACCACGACCTCGAGGTGAGCGGGTACGCGACTCCGGCGCGACTCGCGACCGCGCTCGCCGACCACCTGACCGATCGCGACGCGCCGATCCTCGACTTCGGGTGCGGGACCGGGATGTCGGGCGGTGCGATGACCGCTGCCGGCTTCACGACGATCGACGGCGCCGATCTGTCGAGCGGCATGTTGCAGCAGGCCGAGAGTTCGAAGGCGTACCGCCGCCTCTGGCAGCTCACCGCCGGCGAACTCGACGTCGCGCCCGGCACCTACCGCTCCGTCGTCGCCTGCGGGGTCATCAGCGTCGGCGCAGCACCGCCGTCGACGCTCCCCCTCATTGCGTCGGTGGTCGGTCCGGGCGACCTCGTCGTGTTCTCGTTCAACGACCACACCCTGGACGACGACGGGTACATGTCGGCGCTCGCCGCACTGACCGCCTCCGGGTTCGAGGAGCTCTCGGCCGAGAACGGCGTCCACATCGCGTCCAGGGAATCGACGTCGACGATCTACGTTCTCCGTCGATCGACCTGACGCCGCGGCCCGACGTCTCGCGGCGACTCGCCGGGAACCCACCGGACGCCTGCGGGTAGCGTCGGTCCATGACCGACATCGCCGACGATGCCGCCGCGCCACCTCGCCCCACCGCCGGGTTCCGCTCCCCCGAACAGGAGCAGGCCGAGCTGGGCGCCGAGGTTCCCGATGCCGATCAGCTGTCGATCGAGCAGATCAACCCGGTCAATTCACATCTCTACGCCGAGGATCGTTGGCAGGGACATCACGCACGCCTGCGCGCCGAGGACCCGATCCACTTCAACGAGATCGCCACGGCGGGGCGCTACTGGTCGATCACGAAGGCCGCCGACATCAAGGCGGTCGAGGCCGACTGGGAGACCTTCTCGTCGGCCAACGGCATCACGTTGACCATCCCGGTCGCCCGTCAAGTGCAGCAGCAGAACGGAGTCCGCTCGTTCATCGCGATGGACCCGCCGGAGCATCGCGACCAGCGCCGCACCGTCACGCCGTCGATCCAGCCGAAGAGTCTCCAGAACCTCGAGCCGCTCATCCGCGAGCGGACCACCGAGGTCCTCGACGAGTTGCCCGAGGACGAAACGTTCGACTGGGTGCCCACCGTGTCGATCGAGCTGACCACGCGCATGTTGGCGACACTGTTCGACTTCCCCTTCGAGGACCGCGCGAAGCTCACCCGCTGGTCCGACATCGTGTTCGCGCTCCCGGAGCCCGGCGGTGTGATCGAGTCACACGAGCAGCGCTACGACGAACTGATGGGCTGCGTGCAGTACTTCGGCACGCTGTGGGAGGAACGGCGGGTCGACCCGGGACACGACCTCGTGTCGATGCTCGTTCACGGCGAGGCCACCAAGGACATGTCGCCGATGGAGCACCTCGGCAACCTGCTCCTCTTGATCGTCGGCGGCAACGACACCACCCGCAACACCATGACGGGCAGCGTCTACGGGCTCAACCTGTTCCCCGACCAGTTCGACAAGCTCGTCGCCGACCCGGGCCTGATCCGCAACATGGTGCAGGAGATCATCCGCTGGCAGACGCCGCTGTCGTACATGCGCCGCACGGCGACGCGTGACACAGAACTCGGTGGCAAACAGATCAAGAAGGACGATCAGATCCTCATGTGGTACCTGTCGGCCAACCGTGACGAGGACGTGTTCCCCGACGCTGATCGGATCGACATCGAGCGAGAGAACGCCGGCGATCACCTCGCGTTCGGCTTCGGCATCCACCGATGCATGGGCCTTCGCCTCGCCGAGATGCAGTTGCGCATCCTGTGGGAGGAGATCCTCCCGCGGTTCTCACGCATCGAGGTGCAGGCCGAGCCCGAGCGGACGCAGTCGTCGTTCGTCCACGGCTACACGAGCCTGCCGGTCACCGTCACACGCCACTGACGCCGCTGTCCTGGACGGGCCGACAACGCCCACGCGACACTGCGACGATCCGGCCGGCCGAACCGCCGCCGGCGTACTCCCCTCCCCCACACCCAGCCGGAAAGGAGTCCGCGATGAGCGAACACGGTTGGCCGAGCCTCCCCACGACCGAGTGGCACGACACATTGGAGACCGTGCACCTCTGGACCCAGGTGATCGGCAAGATCCGCATGGTCCAGAGCCCGTGGTTGAACCACTCGTGGAACGTCCCGCTGTACGTCACGCCCACGGGCCTCGCCTCCGGGCTGGTCCCGCACGGCACCGACGCATTCGAGTGGACGTTCGACCTCGCGGACGACCGAGCGTCGCTCGTCACGTCGAGCGGTGTCCGATCGACGGTCCCACTGACCGACGGCCTCTCGGTCGCGGACTTCCACGCGCAGGTGATCGCAGCGATGGAAACCGCCGGGATGCCGGTCACGATCCACACCACGCCGAGCGAGCTGGCCGATGCCATTCCGTTCGAGGACGACACCGTGCACGCCTCCTATGTCGGCGACCACGTCCGGGCGTTGCACGGCGCGCTCCTCCAGGCGACCCGGGTGTTCGAGCGGTTCCGCGCCGGGTTCCGAGGGAAGGCCAGTCGGGTCCACTTCTTCTGGGGCAGCTTCGACCTCGCGGTCACCAGGTTCTCCGGACGTGAGGCGCCGGTGCATCCGGGCGGCATCCCCAACTTCCCCGACGACGTGGCCGCCGAGGCGTACTCGCACGAGGTGACGAGCGTGGGCTTCTGGCCGGGAAACCGGGAGTCGCCGATCCCGATCTTCTACGGCTACGCCTATCCGACGCCCAACGGCTTCTCCGAGGCGTCCGTCGCGCCCGACGACGCCTTCTGGCTCGACGCCCTCGGGGAGTTCGCCCTCCCGTACGACGCCGTCCTCACGGCCGAGGACCCCGACGATGCGCTCCTCGCGTTCTGCGAGACCACGCACGCGGCGGCCGCGGATCTCGCCGGGTGGGATCGTCGCGCTCTCGAGTGCGATGACCCCCACGGTCCCGACTGGTTCGACAACCGTCCCCACGAGCCGGCGGGTCCGCCCACGTCCGGCGGGGAGGCCACCGACGCCGTCGTCGTGGAACACGACGCCGACGGCGACCGATTCATCATCCTGGTCGACGGGGTCGAACGGGGGGCTGCGGTGTACCGACGTCGCGGTGACCGCTGGGTGTTCGTGCACACCGAGACCGATCCGGCCTTCGAAGGCCGGGGGCTCGCGTCGCAGCTGGCTCGCACGGCCCTCGACGAGGTCGAGCGCGAGGGTGGCCAGGTCGTGCCCTTGTGTCCGTTCATCTCCGGGTGGATCGAGCGTCATCCCGACTACCGCCGCCTCGTCGACGACGCCACGCTCGAGCGGATGGGGTGGAACGCGGGCTAGGTCGTCACGACGATCGTCGCGTGACGAGCCAGGGACGTCGCGCGACAGCGTCAGCGCATCCATCGCCGTCGCTCACGTCAGCACATCCCACGAGATCGAGGACATGAGCTGACACGACCCCGACCAACCGAGCCTCATCCACCCGGTCACCGGTCGGCGGACGTGTCGCGCTCCTCTGCGTCGACTCGGTCGAGGACGTTGCGCGTCACCTGCTGGACGGCGGAATCCGAGTCGAGGCCGAAGACCCAGTCGGTCGTGCCGATCGTGATGACCTCTCCGGCGTCGACGCCGAAGGGACGACACGTCAGCATCACCGAGTTGCCGTTGCGGACCCGGCGGCGAGACTCCTCGCTGTCGTCGCCGTACAGCCGAGTGGCGAGGAACTCGAGGTCGCCCTGGTCGGACAGCGCGGCGATCGACGCCGGATAGTCGCCGACGCCGAGGTTGCTCGACGGCACGTATCCGACGATCTCGACGTCGTCCGGGAGATCGTCGCGCGGCCACGGGATCGGCTGTTGGAACTCGTCGAACGTGATCGGCACGCCCACGGTCTCGTACCCGACCACGCCGTCGGTCGCACCGAGCACGTCGCCGTACCGGAGACCGGTCCCGGCGACGAGCCAGTGATCGGGTCGATAGACGAGGTAGCCGCCGACTCCCCTCGCCGTCGCGTTGCCGAAGCGGTGGTAGAGACCGAAGGCGGAACCGGCACCGAGGAAGCTCCACTCGGGGTGACCGACGACCGGGTCGCACCACATCCCGCTCATCGACGACGGGTCGTGACCCGGTCCGTCCAACATCACGGGGTCCTCGGTCAGGGCCGCGTACTTGTGACAGACCATGTCGACCGTGCCGGGCGCGGCGACGTCCGGCCGTTCGATCCGGACCTGCCAGAACATCGTGTTGCCCGACAGGCTCGCGAACGTGCCGCCCGAGCGGACGTACGCCTCGACCGCGTCGCGCTGGTCGGCAGACCAGTACTCGTCGTGCCCGACGCTGAGAACGAGCGGTCGCCCGTCGAGGAGCGACGGGTCGTCGTGGGGGTCGGTCGAGATGGCCAGATCGATCTCGCGACCCTCACGTTCCGCCCATTCGACGAAGCGGCGGGCGTGGGTGAACCAACCCGCCGAACCGATCGCCGACGGATAGGCGTTCTCCGTGCGGTACGCCTGGAAGATCGCCCCGTCGGCATCGGGCTCCTCGCCCCATCGGACCGGTCGCGCCTTGCGGTCGTCGCGATCGACGAGCGGACGATCGAGCATCCCCCGTGCCAGCGGCCGGGCGAACGACACCCGCGACCCACCGGTGTACAGACTCCGACCGCCCCACGTGTTGTACGCGTTCCAGGTGTTGGTGTCGAGCACGAGCAGCGGTCGCGACCGATCGGTGCTGCGGACGACGAACCACGCCGTGTTCCGATCACGCCCGGCGGGCGCGTCGTGGGCGGTCAGCGTGACGAGGTGGAAGCCGGGACGCCAGGACGAATCGACCTCGACCTCGACCGAGACCGGCCAGCCGCACCCGTTCGAGTCCGCGTCGGACGGCGGATCCACCAACGTGCCGGCGACGCCGTCGGCCCGCCAGACCTCCACCCGTTCCGCACCCCACCTCTCGACCACCACGTCGAACTGCTCCGCTCGCGTCGACACATGCAGCCTCACGGTCGAGCCGGCGCCGACGCTCTGCGGTGTGCAGTACGCCTCGATGTCGTCGTGGAACGTCTGGTCGTCGGCCATCACGGCGGACCGTACTCGGGCGCACGGTTGTGATCGAGCGGGCTCCTGAGGCGCAGTAGCGTGATCGGAGACGTTCATCGTCGTCGGCCCCGAGGACGCATCACACCTGCATACGGGGTGTTCTCGTCGTT
>JBCDAK010000268.1:0-5500 GCA_039185545.1 Actinomycetota bacterium | reverse complement strand
CTGACGCCCGACCCCAGACCTCACGGCTCGCTCGGGCCGGATCCGGATCCCGTTCGCCCGCACGGTCCGGATCCGGCCCGTGCATCACTCTGGTGGCGCCGCTCGTCGAACGAGTGATGTTCCGTCGACCCCGGGACTCGACGGAACATCGGTCCGCTGTCCGCCTGCGCCCGGGCCAGATCCGGACACTGTCCGCCTGCGCCCGGGCCAGATCCGGACACTGTCCGCCTGCGCCCGGGCCGGATCCGGACGGCTGGTGTCCTCGCTACAGCCTCGGAGGGTCGACCTCGACTCTCACTCGGGCGCCGGTCGGACGCTCCACGGCCCGAAGCGCCCGGCCCAGGCGATCCCACGAGTCCGAGCGAACGATCCACGCACCCGACGATCCGCCGACCTCGACGGTCGTCCGGTCGAGCCCCTCGACGAGGTCGTCGGCGAACGCGCCCGTCACGGACGCGACGGCACCGTACGGTGGCCATCCGAGAGAACGGCGACGAGACCTCTCTCCCTCGATCACCACGTTCGGGTTCGCAGTGCGAACGGCACGGATCACCTCGTGGTCGGGATGGAACGTCTGGATCATCACCTCCGGAGCGAGGCGCCCCGCCCGGATGACGAGGGCGAGCGCCTGCTCCGAGGCCCGCATCCGCGGTGCGAGCATCTCGGAGTCGAACTCGAGGAACGCCACCACGTCGACGGGATCGATGCGATGGAGGAGTGCTTCCGTGCCGACGTACACCTCGGCTCTCGGTGGCGGTTCGTCATCGGCACCGGTCACCGACACGACCCGACGACCGGCTGCTGCCTCGAGCTCCTCGCGCAGGCGGGTGACGCCCGGGCGCAGGTTGGCGAAACGCGACGCACCGCACGCCTGACACACAGCCGCCCGTGTCGTTCCGCACCGGGCACAGACGAGCCGGCCGTCGTCGTCGAGTGCCACGGCCGCATCGCAGTTCTCGCAGCGCGTGAGCGCACGACAGCTCCGACACGCCAGCACCCTGGCCCGCCCGGTCGTGTTGCTCAGACAGGCGATGCGGAGGTCATGATCGCGGAGCCGCTGGATGAGCGGGGACGTGAGGAGCGAGCGCTTCCACGGATCCTCGTCGGTGCGGGCGACCACGTCGACGATCGGCCATCCGGCCCGCTCGCGCTCCCCCGGCGGATGCACGACCCCCTCAGGTCCGGCGAGGCGCTCGACGGCGACGAGCGACGGAGCCGGCGAGACGAACACCGCCGGGACACCGGCCCGCCGACATCGTTCGGCCACCACGTCGCGGGCGTGCCAGGTCGGGGTGCGTTCCTCCTGGAGGGCCTCGTCGTGCTCGTCGATCACGATCGCCGAGGCCAGACCCGCACAGGGCATCCAGGCGGCCGACCGCCCGCCGACGACCAGATCGACTCCGCCAGCTGCTGCCCTCCAGTCGTCGGGGACGATGGCGACGGTGCATCCGGCTCGTCGAGCGCGAGCGCCGATCAGACGGGCGTCGTGGGCCGTCGGCGCCACGACGAGAGTGGGACCGCGCCCGACCGCCGACAGGACCGACGGGAGCACGTCGACGCGCGGCGGAAGGCGCAATACGCCACCACCCGCGTCGAGCATCCGGGAGGTGGCCGGCGACGACGGCGCCGGGGACATCGCGCGTCGAGCCGAGTCGGGCAGATCGACGATCGCCCGTTTGGGGGACGCGGCGACGAGAAACGGACGGATCCGCCTCGCTGCCCACCGGACCTCCGCCCAGCGGGCCAGGTCGATGAGGTCCGCACTGGGACCGTGGCCGGTGACCTTGGCGATCGGCTTGAGCTGGTCGGAGTCGACCTCGGAGTCGACGGGGTCGAGCAGGTCGACCACCCACCCGCCGACGCGCCGACCGTGCAGCTCGACGCGCACGATCGTGCCCACGGTGACCCTGTGGACCAGGTCGTCGGGAACGAGGTAGTCGAACTCCTTGTCGAGTCCCGTGACGTCGGGAAGCACTCGCGCGACGGTCATGACCTCGCGCCCGCAGCGAACCACGCGGCCAGAATGGCCGCCCCGTCAGACGTTGAGCGCGCTCTTGAG
The DNA here is from genome assembly GCA_039185545.1 of Actinomycetota bacterium. Lineage (GTDB taxonomy): Bacteria > Actinomycetota > Acidimicrobiia > Acidimicrobiales > Ilumatobacteraceae > Ilumatobacter_A. The sequence goes on along the minus strand of JBCDAK010000268.1, from coordinate 3,441 downwards.
GTCGTCGAGGCGGGTGAGCTGCTCCCACGGGAACTCGTCGCGCCCGAAGTGACCGTACGCCGCGCTGGGTTGGTAGATCGGCCGCTTGAGATCGAGGTCGCGGACGATGGCTCCGGGCCGCAGGTCGAACACCGAACGCACCGCGGTCTCGATGGCGGCGGGATCGACGTGATGCGTGCCGAACGTCTCGACGAGGATGCTCATCGGCTGTGCCATTCCGATGGCGTAGGCCAGCTGTACCTCGCAACGGTCGGCGGCACCGGACGCCACGACGTGCTTGGCGACCCAGCGGCCGGCGTACGCGGCCGAACGGTCGACCTTCGACGGATCCTTGCCGGAGAACGCACCGCCGCCGTGACGGCCCATGCCGCCGTATGTGTCGACGATGATCTTGCGGCCGGTGAGTCCGCAGTCGGCGTAGGGGCCACCGCGGACGAAGTTGCCGGTCGGGTTGATGTAGATCTCGTAGTCGTGGTCGACGAACTGCTCGGGGATGACCGGGCGGATGACCTGGTCGATCAGATCAGGCCGGATGACCGTGTCGCGGTCGATCCCGTCCTGGTGCTGCGTCGAGATGAGCACCGCTTCGAGCGAGACCGGGACACCGTTCTCGTACTTGAAGGTGACCTGGGTCTTGCCGTCGGGACGCAGGTACGGGATCTGACCCGACTTGCGGACCTCCGTCAGGCGCTCGGCGAGCCGGTGCGCCGTGTTGATCGGCAGCGGCATGAGGACGTCGGTCTCGTTGCACGCGTAGCCGAACATCATCCCCTGGTCACCGGCACCCTGGAGATCGATGTCGTCGGTCTCTCCGGCGGTGCCGGCCCGGACCTCCTCCGACGTGTCGACACCCTGGGCGATGTCGGGGCTCTGCTCGTCGAGGGCGACGACGACGCCGCACGTCTCGCCGTCGATGCCGTCCTTCGCGTCGACGTATCCGATCGCGCAGATCGTCTCACGGGCGATCTTCGGGATCTCGACGTAGGCCTCGGTCGAGATCTCACCCGCGACCACGCACAGACCGGTGGTGACCATGGTCTCGCAGGCGACACGTGCGTTCGGGTCCTCGGTGAGGATGGCGTCGAGGACCGCGTCGGAGATCTGATCGGCCATCTTGTCGGGGTGGCCCTCCGTGACGCTCTCGGAGGTGAAGGTGAACTCGGCCATGTACTCGGCTCCTGTCGGCGAGGCTCGTGGTGGTCAGTGGTGCCGTCGGATGTCGACGACAGCATCGATGACGGCCCGGGCGACATCTCGCTTGTCGGCGAGGTCGATCTCGACAGGCTCCGCGTCGGGCCGCAGCAGCGTAACCGCATTGGTGTCGTGAGCGAACCCGACTCCGGGAGCGGACACGTCGTTGGCGACGATCAGATCGAGGTTCTTCTTCTCGAGTTTCTGTTCGGCGTTCGCGCGGAGGTCATCGGTCTCCGCGGCGAACCCCACGAGGACCTGTCCGGCGCGCTTGCTCTCACCGAGCCCGGCGAGGATGTCGGGGGTCGGGACGAGGACGATCTCGGGCACGCCGTCGCGTTTCTTGATCTTGCCATCGGCCGGCATCGCGGGACGGAAATCGGCCACCGCCGCTGCCATGACGACGACGTCGTGGGTCTCGGCGGCACGCTCCATGGCGATCTGCATCTCGGCAGCGGTTTCGACGGACACGACGGTGGCACCCTCGGGTGCCGCGAGCGGGACGGTCGAGACGATCGTGACCGACGCCCCACGGTCGACAGCGGCCTCGGCCACCGCATAGCCCTGCTTGCCCGAGCTGCGGTTGGCGATGACGCGCACGGCGTCGATCGGCTCACGAGTGCCGCCGGCCGAGACGACGAGCGAGACGCCGGCGAGGTCGCGAACAGCACGTTCGGTGCCCGGCACCGGATGTGCTGTTTCGGCGACGGACGCGAGGACCGCCTCGGCGCGCTCGACGATGGTGGCGGGATCGGCGAGGCGGCCCGCACCCACGTCTCCGCCGGCGAGACGACCGGACTCGGGTTCGACGACGCGCACACCCCGCTCGCGGAGGACTGCGAGGTTCTCGACAACGCTGGGGTGCTCCCACATCTCGGTGTGCATCGCCGGGCACACGATGACCGGTGCGCGCGTGGCGATGAGCGTGTTGGTCAGCAGGTCATGGCTGTATCCCATGCGGTACGCCGCGAGGAGTTTCGCCGTGGCCGGCGCGACGACGATGAGGTCAGCGCCCTGGCCGACCTTCGTGTGTGGGATCGGTGTGTCGGGATGGTGCCAGAGCTCGGTGTGGACGCGCTCGGACGCGAGGGCCGAGAGCGTGGTGGTTCCGACGAAGTTGGTGGCCGCCTCGGTCATGATCGGCACCACGTGGGCGCCGGCGTCGACCAGACGGCGCGACACCTCGATGGCTTTGTAGGCGGCGATCCCGCCGGTGACCCCGAGGACGATGCGGCGACCGGCCAGCGCACTCATCTCGGTGCCCGCCGCTCGTGCGCTCCCTCGCGGGAAACGATCAGCCCTCGTCGGACTGGGTCTCGTCGGCCTCGCCGTCGAGATCCGAGAGGTCGATCTCGTCGATCTCGGGCTCCTCGGGGGCCTCGGTCCACACGATCTTCTCGGCAGCGATCTCCTCGAAGCCGATCGACAGCGGCTTGCGAGCCGTGGAGTCGACCTGCGGCGGGATCATGTGCCCCAGCCCGTCACCGAGCTGGTTGTAGTACGAGTTGATGCTGCGGGCGCGGCGTGCGGCGAGCGTGACCAGCGAGAACTTCGAGTCGACCTGATCGAGCAGCGTCTCGATCGGCGGGTTGATCATGGTGTCGTGGTCCAGCGCCATAGCCGTTCCACCCTATCGGTGTCGGCGGCACGTGCAGCGGTACGGTCCCACGGAATGCGTGTGTTCGTCACCCACTGTCCCGAGGACCTCAACGCGTACTATGGCCGAGCTCTCCCCCTGCTGGAGGGGCTCGAGGGCGTGACGGGCGTCGTGCTCAATCCGACGGACCACGATCTCGACGACGACGAGCTCGTGGCGGCGGCCGACGGATGCGAGGTGGTCGTGGCACATCGATCGACACCGGGCACGGCGGATGCCCTGGCTCGACTGTCGTCGGTGATCGCGTTCCTGCGCTGTGCGGTCGACATCTCGACGATCGACGTCGACGCCGCCTCTGGCCGCGGGATCCTCGTGGCCCGAGCCGACACCAGCTACGTCGCGTCGACCGCCGAGTTGGCGCTCGGCCTCTACCTCGACTGCGCCCGAAACATCTCGTCGTCGACGCTCGAGTACCGGGCCGGCGAGATGCCACCACAGCGTCCCGGGTTCCAGGTCGCCGGCAAGACCGCCGGGATCATCGGACTCGGCGCGATCGGGTCGTACCTCGCACGGCTCCTCGACGCGCTCGGGCTGACCGTGCTGGTGCACGATCCGTTCGTGGAGTCGGCGGCGGGGTTCTCCCGCGTCGAGCT
>JBCDAK010000267.1:0-5552 GCA_039185545.1 Actinomycetota bacterium | reverse complement strand
GTCGACGGCTGGCCGATCGGCGTTCCGCGAGGCTGACTCAGCCGATCCAGCGGTCGATCGCCGCGACGCACCGCGACGCTCCGACGAGCCCGAACCCGGCTCGCGCTCGTTGCGCAGCCTCGTCGCTCGTCGCGCCGTCCCCCGTGGCGAGGGCCGATCGGGCCTGACCCCACGCGGCATGTGCGGCTTCGAACGGATGCGGGAACTCGGCCCATCCCACCTCGGCTCGGCGGAATCGTTCGGCCGCATCGTCCCAGCGGCCCTCGGCCGCACTGAGGTCCCCGATCGAGCTCTCCCACATCAGCCGGCGGCGGAGGACGGTCGACGCCTGGTCGGGGAGCACTCGCCGCGCAAGATCGGTGTCGCCGACTCGGCACAGCGCCCGCGTGGCCTCGGCAGATGCGCGGAGACCTTCGTGGGGCGCCGCACGGACGAGATCGACCAGCTCGACGGCCGACCTCGTCGCCCGGTCTGCGTCGCCCAGTTCGACGGATGCGGCAACGCTGGCGGCGAGCATCGACACGAGCACCTGGCCCTCTTGCGTGGACCGAGCTCGATCGATCACCTCCAGCAGGTCGTCGGCGGCAGCGTCGTCGCCGCGCCAGAACCGGACCCGGGCCGACAGGGCGGCGAGCGTCCACTCGACCACCGGGGTTCGGACGGTGTCGGCGTGTGGGGTGCCGATCACCGAATCCCAGTCCCCGATGTCGTACTGCAGCTCGCACATCTGCGCCAGATGCCAGGCCGCCTGACCGAGGAAGCCGGATCCGAGGGCGAGCTCGAGGCCATCCTGCGCAAGAGCGATCGCCTCACGGGGTCCCTGCGTCGGCCACACGAGCTCCGCCAGGTTGTTGTAACTCTGAGACGCGAGGTTCCCGTACCCGCCGTCGATCGAGAGTCGCAGCGACTCGCGAAGGTCGTCGATGCCGTTCTCGTCCCCGAGGTCGAAACGCGCGTGTCCGCGGGCGTGGAGGAGCCGGATCGCGTCTTGCTCCGATCCGTGTTCGCGGACAACCGGCTCCGCGCGCTCGACGTGATCGAGTGCGTCGGCCGCGCGACCCCGGAGCGAGGTCTGCGCCGCCGCGATGGTCATCGCGTGGGCATGCGATGGTGAGGGCGGCGCGCGGTCGAGCCGATCGAAGGCGGCGTCGAGCAGCTCGTCGAGATCGTCGGCCTGACCGAGGAACCACTGCGCACGAGCTTGTCGGGCGAGCGCCTCGCCGGCCCTGCCGGGGTCGTCGAGCCGATCGAACAGGCGATGGGCTTCGGCGAGGGCGCCGGTCGCCGTCGAGAACTGACCGCCGTAGGTGGCGACCTCTCCGAGACGGAGCGAGATCCTCGCTCGATCCGGCGAGTCGTCCTCGCTGATGTGTCGGGCCTGTTGGAGGAGGCGGAGCGATCGCACGGCATCGACGTGCCACGCGGAGAGAGCCGCGTTCTCGAGGGCGCCGATCGCAGCTGGTCGGTCGGTCGGCTCGATCGTCGTCCCCTCCGCCATCGACAGATCGAGGACCTGCTCCCAGTGCCAGGCGGCAGACTCCACGTCGTCCGCACTCGCATCCGTCCGCTCGCCGAACCACCGGGCGGCTCGACGATGAAGCTCGATCCGCGTCACCCGAGTCAGCTGTGAGTAGGCGACGTCGGCGACGACCGAGTGGTGGAAACGGTAACGGCTCGTCGGGGCCCGATCGTCGAGTCGTCGGCGAACGAGGAGTCCCGCACGGCTGAGAACGTTGAGCGCCGCGGCCGTCTCGTCTCCCGTGCGGTCGGAGATCGCCGTGACGGCGGCGACGTCGACCCGGTCGGGGATCAGCGAGGCCGACTGGATCGTCGCACGGAGCGGTCTGGCGAGCTGATCGAGGCGCATCGCGACGACGCGCCGGACACTGTCGGGAGGGTCGGGATGCGTTGCGTCAGGCCGCTCCCGGAGCATCCGGAGGAACTGGAGGAGGAACAGTGGACTTCCGCCGCTCCCTTCGACGGCGATGCGGCGGACAGCGGGATCGAGATCGGCGCCGACGGCGGCGGCCAGGCGCTCGACGTCGGAGACGTCGAGCGGATCGAGTCGGAGCGACAGGCTCTCGGTCACCTGAGCGCCGTCGAGCCGACCGACGACCGGGTGTGGTCGGCGCGTCACGATCGCGAGCACCGGGTGCTCGGACAGATCGGCGACGACGTCGTCGAGGCGTTCGACCATCTCCGCGGGTGACCAGTGGAGGTCCTCGATGAGGACGATCATCGGACCACGACTGGCGGCGTGTTCGTACATCTCCTCGACGGGCGAGATCCACTCGTCGGGCCCGTCGGTTCCCGACGACGTGGTGGGCTCGAGAATGTCTCTGAGCCTCGCGCCGAGACGTGAGCGCTCGTCGGCCGACACGATCGACGCCAGCCACTGTTCGAGATCCCGGGGGGTCGGAGTGATCGCGCGGACCGCTCGGCGCAGGATGGGGAGCACCCCGGTGTCGCCGAGTGACGGGAAGTCGAAGCTCGCAACGGTGGTGGGTGCCGGGGCGAGCCGGTCGAGCATCTCCCGAACGAGGCGTGTCTTTCCGATGCCGGCCTCGCCGACGATCTCGATGAGGCGAAGACGTCGGTCGTCGACGACGCGTCGCCACATCTGTTCGATGACGAGCACTTCGTCGTCGCGTCCCTCGAAAGGTCCGTCGAACGAGCTCGGAGACTCTGCCGCATGCGCTCGTTCCTTCGACTCGTCGGCGTCTGTGGGCGAGGTTGCGATCGCCCGAGCCCGGTCCAACAACGAGCCGGTCACGAGTGCGACGTCGGGCTCGACCGTGACGACGGCCTCACCGGCGACCACGGCCACGCGTGCGGCCGGCCTCACGTCGCTCACGGAGGCCGCGAACGCCCGAGCGCGGTCGGGGTCGTCGTCGCGGGCGGGGATCCCGAACACGACGACGATCTCGTCGCCGAAGGATCGCTCGATGTCGACGTCGAAACTCGCGGCCAGCTCCGCGACGTCTCGGACGAGGAGTCGTTGATGAGCGGCCAGATCGTCGGGCGAGCCCTCCCCGGCGGGATCGACGACGAGGACGATGATGACCGATCGGACCTCCTCGGTCGGCCTGCCCCGTTCGACGTCCGGTTGCGCGTCGGTGCTGGCCGGCGCAACCAGGCGGGGCTCGTCGGCGCCCGACGACACATCTGCGACGGTGGCCGGTGCGTCAGGCTGCGGACTTGCGTCAACGGCGATCGGGTCGAGAGATCGGAGCGACTCGTCGTGGCGAAGGATGCGCTGCTCGAGAGCGACGAGCTCGGGCGATGGGTCGACGCCGATCTCGTCGCGGAGATGACGACGAATCCGCCGAGCGGCTCGGAGCGCGTCGACATGGCGGTCGGACGCGTAGAGCCCGCGCATGAGCAGTGCGGCCACCCGCTCGTGTTCCGGGTGCTCGGCCGCGAGTCGCTCGAGTTCGGACACGACGCCGGCGTCGCTGCGGTCGAGACGTCCAGCGAACGAGTCGAGTTGCGCCTCGAGCCGAACTCTCGTGAGACGCTCCCGTTCGGCCACGACGAACGCGAGGTCGCCACACCCCGAGTATGGAGCTCCGGCCCAGTCCGCCTCGAGGGCTCGGTCGTAGTGGCCGTCGATGGCCGCATCCTCGAACCTCGCCGCATCGATCGACCGCCGCGGGACAGCGAGCCGGTAGCCGCCGCCGATGGTCTCGATGGTCGTCGCCCCGATCGCCGATCGCAGTCCGGACACGTACTTCTGGACGAGTTTCTGCGCCGATGCCGGCGGGCGGTCGGGCCAGAGCCGGTCGATGATCCGGTCGCGCGACACCACCTCGCCCGCGTCGACCGTCAGCGCAGCCAGGAGAGCGCACTGCCGTGGGCCGCCGAGTTCGACGTCTCGCCCGCCCACCCGGGCCGACACCGGACCGAGCACCCGGATGGCGACCGTTGCCATGTCTTCTTCATAGCGCTCGCGGCGGTGGCACGAGGCGGCCGGGCCAGTGCTGGAGTCCGGATGCGAGGTCGCTGACGTCCGTGAAGCCGTTCCGTCGGAGCAGGCTCGCTGCGACCGACGACCTCGTTCCGGACGCACACACCACGATCACGGCGTTCGAGCCGTCGAGTTCGTCGAGACGGTCGACGAGTTCGGGCAGTGGGATCGGCAGCGAACTCTCGATCACGCCGCGCTCCGTCTCGGTCCGTGAGCGAACGTCGAGCACGGTCGGTCGGGGCGGGTGCTTCAGGCGTTCGGCGACGTCGGCGGGGCTTCGCCTGACCGAACGCCGGAGGTCCGCGTCCGGCAACGCCACCGAGTAGCCAGCGATGCGGTCGAGGCCGACGCGAGCGAGCCGGTTGCGGGCCTCTCTCTCGTCTCCTCGGGCGGTCATGAGGATCAGGTCGCGGTCGAACGGAAGAAGCGCACCGGCCAGCTCGGCGAATCGGGCGGACAGCGGGAGGTTCACGGAGTCCGCCAGATGTCGCTGAGCGAAGGTGTGCGGCTCGCGGGCGTCGACCACCACGTGCCCGGCACGACGTCGACGCGCAACGTCGGACGGGGTGAGAGCGTCGACGGGGGCCGACTCGTCGAGGAGCGGCCGAATGCGGCGGTTCAGCTCGGCCGTGCGGGCGAAGTGCGGCGGCGGGGTTCCGCGACCCTCGGTGGCCCGATCGACGAACTCGGCGAGTGTGAGCCCAGCCAGCGCCGGACTCGTCGCTCGCTCCGTCCCGATCGACGAGACGAGGTCGGTCGAGGAACCGGTTCCGCACGCGGACCCCGCACCGTGGCCGGGATACACGAGGGTCTCGTCGGGCAGGGTCAAGAGTCTCGAGTGGATCGAGTCGTGGAGGCGGCGTGCCTGGGCGCGAGCTCCGTCCGCTCCGCCTCCCACGAGATCGGGGCGGCCGACCTCACCGACGAACATGGTGTCCCCGGTGAGAACGGCGTGTGGTCGACCGCAGTGGTCGTGCACGACGACGCAGATCGACTCGTGTGTATGGCCGGGGGTGTGGAGGATCTCGAGTGAGACGGCGCCGTAGGGGATGCGCTCGCCGTCGACGAGCCGACGCACCGGTCCGTCGACATCGGCTCCCGGTCCGTAGGCGATCGAGGCGCCGGTGGCCGCCGCGAGTTCGCGGTGGCCCGAGAGGAAGTCGGCGTGGACGTGGGTCTCGATGATCAGGTCGATCCGGACGCCGTGTCGTCGGGCCGAGTCGAGGTACACGCCGATGTCGCGACGAGGGTCGACGACGACCGCCCGACCCGCGTCGGCGATGAGGTACGACGCCTGGGAGAGGCAGTCGAGGTAGTGCTGTTCGAGGATCATGGTGGCCTTCGCTCGGGTTGCGCCGAGCCCCGCAACGGGACCCGGCGCAACGTCGGTCGAGCATCCGCGACGATTCAGACCGCCGCCGACACGTCGACGTAGCGGAGGTACGGCAGCACGGCGTCGAAGCCACCGGGATAGGCCCCACGGGCTTCGTCGTCGCTCACCGCGGGGACGACGATCGCCCGATCGCCGACCTGCCAGTCGGCGGGGGTCGCCAGCCGCGCTGCAGCCGTGAGCTGGCACGAGTCG
>JBCDAK010000266.1:0-5682 GCA_039185545.1 Actinomycetota bacterium | reverse complement strand
CGGCCTGGTTGACGTTCTGCTGATGCTGCTCGGCGGTGACGGCGAACGCGTGGCTCCCGTCTTCGTCCGCGAGCACGTAGTAGAAGAGGAAGCAGTTGTCGGCCCGCTGGTCGGACGGGAGCACCTCGCAGACCGGGTCGCCGGGCGGCGGGTTCGGCGCCGGGTTGAGCGCCGCTTCGATCGACGCTCGCCCCGGGTTGGCGATCGGCGTCGCCGGGAGGCCCGGGATCAGGTACGTGTTCCACGGCGTCTCGATCTGACGCAGCTCGGAGAACGGAAGGTCGGGGAGGCCACGCTGCACGCGGCCGTAGAGGACGGCGGCGTCGATCTGCAGGCGGAACGGCGGATCGTCGGGGTTGTTCTCGGTGACCGCCAGGCGGTTGTGGATCACCCGGGAGATCTTGGCCCGATCCTCCTGGACCTTCGCCTCCCGCTCGATCATCGAGGCGATGATGAGGATCTCGTACGGCGTGCGACCGAGCTGCTGCGCCTTGGTGGTCATGTCCTCCTGCGACGCGACCCGCTCCATGAGGGCGATCATGCGGTCGACGACCTGAGCCTCGGTCTCGGCGTTCGACACCTGGTACGTGTCGGGGAACAGCAGGCCTTCGAGCGACGTGACGCCGAGGGGCTTCAGAGACGAACGCACCGACGGGTCGCTCGCCGCCGCACCGAACCCGTCGGCGTCGAGACGCTCCATCGTGTTCTCGAGACGGCGCCCCATCTGGTCGATCGTGAAACCCTCGGGGAAGGTGACCGACGTGTACGTCTGCGCCGGGGGCGTGCGCAGACGGGCGAGGACGTTGCCCATGTGGTCGTCGGGGCGGATGGTGTAGAAGCCGGGAATCGGTTCGAGGCCCTCGTTGCGCTCGACGTACCACTCGAAGACGCCGGCGTCGGAGATCAGACCGGCCTCCTCGAGGCGTTCGGCCACGGATTCGACCGTGTCGCCTTCGAGCACCGTGAAGCTCTCGGCTGCACCCGGGTCACCCTCGGGATTGATCCGCTCGAGATACCACCAGCCGACGGCACCGGCGATGAGGACCATGACGATCACCAGCAGCATGACGGTCCAGACGACCCACTTGACCGGCCGGGTCTGGCGTCGAAGCCGTTCGACGTGTCCGGTGCGGTCGGCGTCGTCCCACGGGTCGGTCTCCCAGTCGAGGGCCGGACGCGAGTCGGGATCGACCTCCGCCTCGGGCAGCAGCGGATCGAGTTTGGAGACCATCGGGTGCGCGTCCGCGGGTCAGCCCGCGGTCCCCTTCCGATGGTCGAGCCACGCCTGCAGCATCACCGCGGCGGCGACCTTGTCGACCACCTGGCGCCGCTGTCGAGCGTCGAGGCCGGCCTCGAGCATGCCGCGCTCGGCAGTGACCGTGGTGAAACGCTCGTCGTGCATCTCGACCGGCACGCCGACGACGCTAGCCAGCTGTTTCGCCTCGGTGACGGCACGCTTGGCGGCGGGGCCGTGGGTGCCGTCGAGCGACAACGGCAGGCCGACGACCACCATCTCGCATTCCTCGGTCCGGACGAGCTGCGCGATCTCGGCGTGATCGTGACGCCGGGACTTCGACCGGTGGACCGTGGTGAGTGCCGACGCGACCGTGCCCGAGATGTCGGACACCGCGATCCCGATCCGCTTCGACCCGAGATCGATCCCCAGGGCCCTCATGACGGCTCACGTCGACCGTTCCGTGACGTGCCGGTCACGTGGCGTGACGTGCCCGGCACGTCGTGCAACATCAGGCGCGAGCGGCGACGGCGTCGCGGGCGATGCGGAGCGCGTCGTCGATGCCGTCGGGGTTCTTCCCCCCGGCCGTGGCGACGTCGCCCTTCCCACCACCGCCGCCTCCGACCGCCTTGGCGGCATCGGCGATCAGCGTCGACGCCGGCTCGTCGGACCCCTTCGGCACGGCCGCCACGAGCGACACACCGCCGGTCGGCGTCTCGCCCGCGAGGACGACCGTGTCGACGGAGGCCTGCTGTCGCACGGCGAGCGCCAACTCTCGAAGATCGCCGGGAGCGAGCCCGTCGACCCGGCTGACGACCACGCCGTCGAGCGCCTCGGCGGCGATCTCGCTGGCCCGGCCCGACGCCATCTGGGCGCGAAGCGTCTTGATCTCGTCGTTGAGCGCCTTGATCTCGTCGAGCTTGCGCTGCACCCCACCGAGGAGATCGTCGGTCTGGGTGCCGACGAGCCGGGCGGTCTCGGCAATGAGCTCCTCGTCGCGCTGGAGCAGCGCGACCGACGACTCGCCCGTGACCGCCTCGATGCGCCGGAGGTTCGAGCCGATCGACGACTCGCTGACCACCTTCACCGCACCGATGTCTCCGGTGGCGCGGACGTGCGTGCCGCCACAGAGCTCGATCGTGTTCCCGGCCTCGAGGACACGGACGATGTCGCCGTACTTGTCGCCGAAGAACGCAATCGCGCCGAGCGCCTCGGCTTCTTCCTTGGTGGTCTCGAACGCCCGAGCCGGGGCGTTGGCGAGCGTCTCGGCGTTGGCCATCCGTTCGATCTCGGCGATCTGTTCCGGCGTGACCGACTCGTAGTGCGAGAAGTCGAAACGTAGGCGGTCGGGACCGACCCACGAGCCGGCCTGCTTGACGTGCTGACCCAGCACCGTGCGCAGTGCGTGGTGCAGGAGGTGCGTGGCCGTGTGATTGCGCCGGATGCGGTCGCGCCGGGTCACGTCGATCGTCGCCGTCGCCGGCTGGCCCGGCCGAACGGTGCCATCGACCACCCGGGCGAGGTGACGCCGCAGGTTGGGCAAGGCGAAGGTGGTGTCGAGGACCTCGACGCGGCCCGTCTCGGTGACGATCGCCCCGGTGTCACCGATCTGACCACCCGACTCGGCGTAGAACGGGGTGCGGTCGAGGAAGACCTCGACGAGCTCGTCGTCGTCGCTCACGACCACGTCGGGGGCGACTCCCTCGGCCGCACCGGGCGCCGCATCGATGACGGCGAGCACCCGCGACTCGGTCTCGACATCGGTGTATCCGAGGAACTCGGTCACCCCGAACTGCTCGACCACCTCGCGATAGCCGTCGAGAGTCGCGTCATCGACGGCCCCCTTCGCGGCCGCCTTGGCGCGCTCGCGCTGGGCATCCATCTCGGTGGTGAAGCCCGCGAGGTCGACCTCGACCTGACGCTCGGACGCGATCTCCTGGGTCAACTCGAGCGGGAATCCGTAGGTGTCGTGCAGCAGGAACGCGGTGGATCCGGTGAGCTCCGAGTCGTTCTCTCGCAGAGCGTCGTCGAGGATCGACATGCCGTTCTTCAGCGTGTGCCGGAACCGCTCCTCCTCCTTCTCGATGACACCGACCACGAAGTCTTGGTTCTTGCGCAGATCGGGGTAGGCGTTGCCCATCACGTCGATGGCCACCTGCGTGAGCGTCGGCATGACGAGCTTCTCGGTGCCGAGCAGATAGGCGAAGCGCACTGCGCGGCGGATGATGCGGCGCAGGACGTACCCACGGGCCTCGTTCGACGGGAAGACGCCGTCATTGACGAGCATCGCGGACGACCGGGCGTGTTCGGCGAGGACGCGCAGGCCGAACGAGTCGCGGTCGTCGTAGTCGCCGACTCGATACGTCTTGCCGGTGAGCGACTGCGCCTCCTCGATCATCGGCTGCATCAGGTCGGTCTCCCACACCGAGTCGACGCCCTGGAGCAGGGCCAGGATGCGCTCGAGACCGGCTCCGGTGTCGATCGACGGCTTGGGAAGCGGCGTGCGCGTGCCGTCGGCCGCCTGGTTGAACTGCATGAAGACCAGGTTCCAGAACTCCATGAACCGGTCACCGAACGGGTCGCCGAGCGGCCCACCGTCAGGTCCGAAGTCGGGGCCGCGATCGATGTGGAGTTCCGAGCACGGGCCGCACGGCCCGGTCTCACCCATCTGCCAGAAGTTGTCCTTGTCGCCGAGGCGCTGGATGCGATCCATCGGGACGCCGACGGCGTCGTGCCAGATCTGCTCGGCCTCGTCGTCGGACTCGTGGACGGTGACCCAGATGCGGTCGCCGTCGATCCCCCATCGTTCGGTGACGAGTTCCCACGAGAGCGGGATCGCCAGTTCCTTGAAGTAGTCGCCGAACGAGAAGTTGCCCATCATCTCGAAGAACACGAGGTGACGCTTGGTTCGGCCGACGTCGTCGAGGTCGTTGTGCTTGCCTCCGGCGCGAGCGCACTTCTGGGAGCTGACCGCACGAGCGAACGGCGCCTGCTCGTCACCCGTGAAGTACGACTTGAACGGCACCATGCCGGCGACGTTGAACATCACCGTGGGGTCGTGCGGGATGAGCGGAGCGGACGCGACGATGGAATGGTCGTGCTCGGCGAAGAAGCCGGTGAAGGAGTCGCGGAGCTCGTCCGCGCTCATGGGGGTGCCCATCGAGTCGCTCACGGGGCGAGCCTATCGACGCGTCTCGTCGGCGAGATCGGCCGGATTCGTGGGCTCCGCCGCCGCTTCGGGATCGACCCGTGGTCGATCGGACGGTGATCCGGCGTGGCGCCGGAGACCGGGGTCAGTCCTCGGCTTCGTCGTCGTCGTCGAACGTGACGCCGTATTTCTCGGCCAGCGCCGCGTACTCGTCATCGTCGTCGCACGACTCGTCATCGTCGTCGTCGCGACGATCACCGAACCCGAGATCAAAGGCTCCGGGGCCCGACTGCTTCAGTTTCCTCGCCTCTTCGAAACGGCGATGACGACCCTTCTTCACGACAGGGCTCCCACACTTCTGTGATTTGCTACGGCGACACATCGTACCGCCGGACCTGGTGGATCAGGGGATGCCCGACGAGAATCGACTCGTGCACCGTAGCGTCGCCATCCTCAACCAGAAGGGCGGAGTCGGAAAGACGACCGTCACACTCGGTCTGGCGTCGGCGGCGATGACCGCCGGGCGGCGGGTGCTCGTGATCGATCTCGACCCCCAGGGAGCGAGTACCTGGGTCCTCGGAATCGACGCGTCCGACGTGGTTCTGTCGGTCGGCGACGTCCTCGCGGCCTCGACCAAGACCGAGCGACGGGCGGCCTCCCTCGCCGAGTCGATCGTGGTCTCACGGTGGTCGGACCGAGTCGACGTGCTCCCCGCTCGCGGCGATCAGCAGATCCTCGAGGATGGCAAGGCGAAACGTCTCGCCAAGGCGCTCGAACGTGCCGCTGCGGATCTCGACGCCTACGACGCGATCCTGATCGACTGCCCGCCCTCCCTCGGGAACCTCACGACCAACGCACTCGCGGCGGCGCGACATGCACTCCTGGTGGTGGAACCGTCGGCTCTGGGCCTGCGCGGGATCGGCGGCGTCGCCGACCTCGTCGACGACGTCTGGGACCGCCACAACGACGAACTCGAGCTGTCGGGCGTGGTCCTGAACCGGGTCCCGGCGGTCTCGAACGAGGCCGAGCGCCGAACCGAGGAGTTGGGCCGCATCGTCGGTCGTTCGGCGATCTGGGACCCGCCGATCCCCCAGCGTGTCGTGTTCAGCCAGGCGATCGGCGAGCGCCGCCCGATTCACTCCTACGGCAGCCGAGCGGCCGAGCCGATCGAGGTCTTCGACCGCCTCTGGTCGAAGCTCCGCCGAACGGTCAGGTGAGACCGTCGCCGCTCTGAGGGCTCCCTCGTCGTCCGCTGCGCTGCCTCCTCGCGACGCGTGCGACTCGTCGCTGGCGCTTCCCT
>JBCDAK010000265.1:0-5686 GCA_039185545.1 Actinomycetota bacterium | reverse complement strand
TGCGTGGGACGAGCTCGCGCACGACGCCGCCGATCACCGGGCCCGGTGCCTCGACGTCGCGCGTCGGTCCACCACGGCGCTGCTGGCGGCAGTCGGCGGTGGCGGGATGTCGCTGACCCATCCGGCGCAACGTCTGGCCCGCGAGACCGAGTTCTACGTGATCCAGGGCCAGTCGGCCGACGGCCGCGCCGCCACCCTCCGGGCAACCTGAGGTCGACCTGGCGCGAGATCGCGTCGTGGTCAGCGGGTGAAGAACAGCTGGAGCTCGATCGGCCCGCGGTCGTCGACCGACAGCACGATCGGCGCCGACGGAAGCTCGACGCCGTAGTCGGCGAAGACGATCTCGAGGGATCCGACGACGACGATCGTGTCGTCGACCAGCTGCGCGTCGAGTGGAAGGGCGACGCTCGTCGTGACGCCGTGAACCGTCAGATCGCCGACCGCGTCAGCGACGATCGGCGCTCCGTCGAGAGATGAGTCGTCGAGCTCGATCGGCTCGGTGAGGACGAACGTGGCCGTCGGAAAGGTGTCGGTGTCGAGAGCGTCTTGGACTGCGTCGTCCCGGCGGCTGTCGTCGGTCGTGATCGCGGTCATGTCCGCCGCGATCGACACGTCGGTGATGGTCGTTCCATCGACGACGAGCGATCCGGTCACGGCGGGCGTCCGGCCGACAGCGTCGGTCGAACCGATTCCGCGCAACTCCTCGGCGATCCGGAAGCCGACGAAGGTGCCGGTGGAGTCCTCGTAGCTGAACTCACCGATCGACGTGTCGAGGTTCCAGACGCCGTCGAGGGATCCGTCGGGCGATGCCTCGCCGTCCGCCGGTGTCGGCGCGACGGTCGTGGCCGTCTGCGCCGTGGCGATCGACTCCTCGGTGACTTGTGCTGCCGCGTCTTCGATCGAGACGGACTCGGGAGCGTCGTCGTCCAGGAACCACCAGGCGAACGCCCCGACGGCGAGCACTGCCAGGACGACGAACACGCCGAGAACGACGGTGATGCGTCGGCGCGTGCTCGATTCGGCTCGACCGCTGGCGGCGGAGGTGGGGACGGGGGGTTCTCTCATGGGATCCCACCCAACGAGATCTGTACAAGAGATCCGTCAGAGTCCGACAGGAACGTCGCAAGAGGTGCGCGCGGTCCCGACTTCGCGTTCTTGCATGGTTCTGACGTTCCTCCGCCAGGCTGACCCGATGTCCGAGCGAGTTCAGGACGGTGTGGTGCTCGTCGTCGATGACGACGAGGGGATCCGGGAGGCGCTCGATCTCGCGCTGACCTACGAGGGCTACACGGTCCGGCTCGCGACGAACGGTGCCGACGCCCTCGGGCAGATGGCTGACGGGGGGATCGACGTCGTGATCGCGGACGTGATGATGCCCCACGTCGACGGCCTGTCGCTCTGCCGCATGCTCAGGCAGCGTCGCGACCGGACCCCGATCCTCGTCTTGACCGCACGGTCCGAGGTGACGGACCGGGTCGCCGGACTCGACGCCGGTGCGGATGACTACCTCGCCAAGCCGTTCGCGATCGACGAGCTGCTCGCACGTGTCCGAGCACTCCGCCGACGGTCTCGGCCGGTGGATGACGACGCAGGACCGGTCATGGTCGGCGATCTGAAGCTCGACCCTCGGTCTCGTCGAGCGTCGCGAAGCGGGCGCGACATCGAGTTGACGAAGACCGAGTACGAGCTGCTCGACCTGCTGATGCGCAACCCGCGCGTCGTGCTCGCACGCGACGTGATCTACGAGCGGATCTGGGGCATGGATCTGTCGGCGACCTCGCGGTCGCTCGACGTCTACATCAGCTACCTCCGCCAGAAGACCGAGCACGACGGCGAACGCCGACTGATCCACACCGTTCGGGGAACCGGCTTCGTGATCGACCCCGATCGGTGAGACCGAGATGAACCTTCGCTCGCAACTGGCGATCACCATGGCGCTGCTCGCGCTCGGAGTCAGCGCGACGATGGGTGTTCTCTCGTACAACGCCACACGAAACGAGGCGATCGCGGCGATCGACAGCTTCCTCGAGCGCCGCTTCGGACCGTTCGACGCGTCGGACCGTGCGGACGGGTCGGCTCCGATCCGTGGCGACGGGGAGGGTGTCGGACCGTTCGACGAGACCGACGGAGAGCGCGAGCGCCCCCCGTTCACCGCCGGAGACTCCGTCGTGAACGTCTACGACGTCGACGGCTCGCTCGTCATCACGTCCGATCCCGACGTCGCACTCCCCCTTCCGGAGCTCGACGGCGTCGATGCCGTCTTCCGGACCGTGTCGGTCGATGGAGAGCGATACCGGCTACGAGCCCAGTCCGCACCGGACGGCACCACACTGGTGAACGCCCGAGCACTCGCCGAGTCCGACGCGACGCTCGCGGCCGTTCGCGACCGGCTGATCGTCATCGGCATCGTCGTCACGCTCCTCGCCGCGGTCTTGGGGTGGTTCGCAGCGGTGCGGCTGGCCCGACCGCTCGGCCGCCTCTCCGACGCGGCCCGCCGGGTGGCGGCGACCGGCGAACTCGACGCCGACCTCGACACCGCGGCACGCGGAGAGGTCGGCGAGGTCGCCGGCAGCTTCTCGACGATGCTCGACGCGCTCCGCCGGTCGCGAGAGCAGCAGCAACAGCTGATCGTCGACGCCGGCCACGAGATCAAGACGCCGCTCACGACGCTGCGAGCGAACGCCGATCTCCTCGCGTCGGGCAAGCTGACACCGGAGCACCAGGAGCGGGCGCTCGCCCGGATCTCGAGCGAGGTCGACGAGCTCGCCGCGCTCACCGCCGAGCTGCTCGAGCTCGCTGCAGAACCCCCGATCAACGAGCCGGTCTCGTCGTTCGACGTCGTGGAGTCGGCGGAGATCGCGGCCGCCCGAGCGGCGGATCGGTTCGACCGCGCGGTCACCGTCACCGGTCCGCGCTACCGGATCCGCGGACATGCGTCCGCCTTCGACCGGGCGGTGACCAACCTGCTCGTCAACGCACACAAGTTCTCACCGCGGGGATCTCCGATCGAGGTCGTGGTCAGTGACATCGCACGGGTCGATGGCGGGTTCGACACCACGCGGGGGTCGATCGTCGTGTCCGACCACGGGAGCGGGATCAGCGACGACGATCGCGATCGCATCTTCCAGCGCTTCTATCGATCCCCCGACGCTCGCACCCTCCCCGGCTCGGGCCTCGGCCTGGCGATCGTGGCGGCCACGGCGGCCGCGCACGGCGGTGAGCCGTTCGTCGCTCCGAACGACGACGGTGCGTCGGTCGGTTTCACGTTCTCGTTCTCACCGGCGTCTGACGATCTTCCCGACGGCCTCTGACGATTCTCTGACGGACCGTCGGGATCGTGGCGGTCATGACGACGTCTCCCCCGACCGTTCCCCACTCCGCGGTCACCGGCTCCCGCCGCTGGCTGCTCCCGATCCCGCTGCTCGCCGCGGCTGCCCTGTCCGCGTGCGGCGGCACCACGTCAGCCGACGGCGGATCGTCCGAGACGTCACCGGACGACGTGTCCAACCTCGAGGAGACGACGATCGATGCCTCGTCCGACGAGGTCGCCAGCCTGGAGGAGACGACGGACGACGCTGACTCGACCGACGCGGGATCGACGCTCGATGCCGACGAGGCGGCGCTCGAGTTCTCGGCCTGTCTGCGTGAGCAGGGTCTGGAGGTCCCCGACATCGGGGTCGACGCCGACGGCAACATCCAGCTGCGCGACGCGTTCGCCGAGATCGACCGCACCGACGAGTTGTTCCAGACCGCGATGGGTACCTGTCAGGGGATCATCGCCGACGTCGGTTTCGGTGGCGGTGGCGGTGGCCCCGGCGCTGCGATCCGCGACAACGTCGAGGTGCAGGATGCACTCGTCGAGCTGGTCGATTGCATGCGCGACGAAGGCCACACCGACGCGACCCAGCTCGAACTCGGCCAGCCCGGTGGTCAGGGCGCCGACGGCGAGGGCGGCGGGCCTCCCCAGGCCGGCCAAGGCGGCCAGGCAGGTCAGGGACAGGGTCAGGGACCCGGTCAGGGCGGTCGCGCCACCCGCCTCATCACGCAGATGGGCCTCGATCCCGAGGATCCCGCGGTCGTCGAGTCGATGGAGGTCTGCATGCCGATCATCGACGAGGCGTTCGCCGCTGCCGGCGTCGGCCCGCAGGGGAGCAACTGATGCGCGGCCACGACGGGACCGGCACGATCGACACACCCGACGTGCCCCGTGTCGACGATCGTCGGCACGCCGCCCCAGACGACGCCACTCCGCCACCGCCGGACGCCGTCGTCATCACGACCGCCGCCACCACCGGCGCGCTCGGCGACGACAACCGCGCCGCGTCGACCGACCACGACATCGCCGACGCGCTCGGAGCGGGCCGGCGGCGTCGGCGGTGGCCCTGGCTGGTTGCCGGGATCGGCGTCGGCGTCGGCGGCACCGTCGCCACATCAGGAACATGGAACGACGACTCCGGCTCGGCCGACACGACGAACACCGAGACCGTTGAGCTCACGACGGCCACCGTCGTCGCCCAGGACCTCGTCGACTCGGTCGAATACGACGGCGACCTCGGACGTAGCGCAGCCCAGGAGATCCTCGCCGGCGCCGACGGCACGGTCATCTCGATCGTGACCGTCGGGGACCAGCTCGACCGCGGTGACATCATCGCCACGATCGATGACCAACCGGTCGTGGCGATGTACGGCTCACAGCCCTTCTGGCGTGATCTCGAGTCGGGCGACGAGGGACTCGACGTCCTGCAACTCGAGGCGAACCTCGCCGCGCTCGGATTCGACGCCGACGACACGATGACGGTCGACGGCGACTTCACCTCGGCGACCGAGGACGCCGTCGAGGAGTGGGAGGAACAGCTCGGCCTCGAGGTCACGGGTGAGGTCCCGCTCGGTCGGGTCATCGTGATCGACGGCCCGTCGGTGGTCGCCGACGCCGCCTCGGTCAGCTCGGCGGCCCGGCTCGGACAGCAGCTCGCTCTGATCGAGACCGAGCGGGCCGCGTTCGATCTCGTGGTCGACGGAAGCTCCGTCGACGATGACGCAGTTCTCACCGAACTGGTCGCGGCCGACACTCTGATCGTTCAGGGGACGACTCTGGCGCTTCTCGACGACGTCGTCGTCCAAGCGGTGACCGAGACCTCGGAGGTCTCCCGGCCGATCCTCGACGCCATCGGTGACGGTGACGTCGAACGGCTGGAGAACTTGCTCGTCTTCTTCGACTTCGACCCCCGCGGCGCCATCGTCGTCGACGACGAGGTCGATCTCGCGACCGCCGCCGCCGTGATCGCCTGGCAGGAATCGGTCGAACTCCAGCCGACGGGAGCCACCGAGTCGGCGTACTACGTCGAGTCGCCGGCCGGTCTGGCTGTCTCGGCGACCCACGCCGACGCCGAGACCGAGCTCGACGGTGGCGCGCTGTTCGCCACGGCGAGCGCATCGACGTTGGCCGTGTCGATGGAGGTCGTCGTCGACGAGATCGACGACATCCAGCTCGGCGACGCCGTGGAGATCGACCTGGCCGACGGCTCGACGCTCGAGGGGCGGATCGTCTCGATCGCCGACGTCGCGAACGAGCCGGCGCCCGTCGACGGGACGCCGACGGTCGACGTCGAGTTCGAGGTGGCCGCCGGGCCCGACGAGGGCGGCCACGGACCGGTCACCCTCCCGGTCGGGGGGGGGCGCCACGAGG
>JBCDAK010000264.1:0-5727 GCA_039185545.1 Actinomycetota bacterium | reverse complement strand
CTTGCCGCACATCTCGGGGATGGACGTCGCCGGCACGGTCGACGCGGTCGGGTCCGAGGTCGACGGAGTCGCCGTCGGCGATCGCGTGGTCATCGACCCGTCGATGTCGGGTGTCGCCGACAACTCGAAGCTCGCCGGGCGGGGCGACCTGTACGGCGAGCTCGGCGTGATCGGAGCGACCGCCGACGGGGGGTACGCCGAGCGCTGCCTCGTACCGGCCTCCCACGTCTACCCGGTTCCCGACGACATGCCGATCGAGCACGCCGCCACCTTCCCGACCTGCTACCTGACCGCTCACCACGCGATGGTCGACGTGGTCGGGATGACCGAGGGTGAGACGGTGCTGATCCACGCAGCGGGGAGCGGGGTCTCGGTCGCGGCCATCCAGATCGCCAAGCGCATGGGCGCGACCGTCCTCGCAACGGCCGGCACCCAACCCAAACTCGACCTCGCCACCGAACTCGGAGCCGACCACGTGCTCAACAATCGAACGGGCGACGTCACCGGATGGGCGCGAGAGGTCACACAGGGCCGAGGAGTCGACCTCGTCCTCGACCACGTCGGTACCGCGCTGTTCGCCCCCTCACTCTTCGCGATCGGGATCGGCGGTCGACTCGTCACCTGCGGCAACACCTCGGGCGACGAGGCGGCCATCCCGAGCCTCGGGTACCTGTTCCACAGCCGGATCTCGATCCACGGGTCCGACGCGTACCGGCCGGAGGAGTTCGCACCCGTCTGGGACGACTTCTGCGCGGGCCACGCCGCTGGCGACTACCGGGTGCAGATCGACGACGCCTACCCGCTCGACGGCGCCGCCGACGCGCAGGAGCGGATGCTCGGCAACGACGTGGTCGGCAAGCTCGTGCTCCAGCCCCAGACCTGATCGGCGACTCGCGGACATGCTCGCCGACTCCCCGTACCCCGAACTCAAGAAGACCCACACGATGGCCCGCACGGGCCGCCCCTACACCGATTACAAGCCGCCCGTGGCTGCACCCGTGTGGGACGTGATCGACGGCTTCGGTCGCTTCCACACCCTCTGCGCCGCGCTCGAACTCCGGGTTCTCGAAGACATCCAGACGAACGGCCCGTCGACCGGTGACGAGGTCGCCGAGCGACTGGGCCTCTCGGCGCCGCACACGACCACGCTGTTGGAAGGCGTCGTCGCATGCGGCTTCCTCGAGCGGGTCCTCGGTGTCTTCCGGCTCAACGACACCGCCCGTCGCTACCTGCTCGTCGACGGACCGGCGTCGATGGTCGACCTCGTGCCGGTCTCGCCCGGCCCGCTCGACAACTGGAGGCACCTCGCCGAGACCGTGCGCACCGGTGTGCCTCCCGCGCCCGTCGAGGACGATCCCGACGACTTCTACGTCCCGCTCGTCGAGGCCACGTTCACGACGATCTCGCGGTGTGCCATGCGCGCCGATCTGCAGCTCCGCTACAGCGCGCTCACGGCTCCCCGGGTACTCGACCTCGGCGCCGGGGGCGCACCGTGGACCGCTGCGATCCTGTCCGCGGTCCCCGACGCGACCGCCGTCGTCAACGATCTGCCCGGCGTCATCGACGTCGCACGCACGAGGCTCGCCGAACGAGACGTCGACGATCGCGTCGAGTTCCGAACCGGCGACTTCCTCGCGATCGACGTCGAGCCGGGAACCTTCGACGTGGTGGTCCTCGGTCACGTGTGCCGCGCTGCCGGCGACGACGACACGCAGACGCTCATCGATCGGGCGGCGACCGCCTTGAAGCCGGGTGGCCGCATCCTCATCGGGGACTACTTCTGCGATCGCTCGAGGTCGCTCGCCGCGCACTCGCTGATGATGGGCGTCACGATGATGGCCAGCACGCGAGTCGGCCGGACCTTCACCGCCGACGAGGTCGGTGACTGGCTCACCGCGGCCGGGTTCGAGGCCGTCCGGATCATCGAACCGATCGGCTTCCAACAGGTCATCGTCGGAACCAGGACACACGAGGAGGTCGCGCCATGAGCGACACGAACGGCACCCCCGCCACATCGGCACCGCCCGCCGAGATCGACCTGCTGATCGACGGCTGGTACGTCGTGACGATGAACGAGACCCGCGACATCATCCACCGCGGGTCGGTCGCCGTCGACGGCGGATCGATCGTCGACGTCGGGAAGACCGACGAACTCTCTCGGAGATACACACCCCGCCGCCGGGTCGGAGGCGAGCGCTTCGTCGTCACGCCCGGCCTCGTCAACACGCACATCCACATCACCGGCGAGCCGCTCACCCGCGGGTACGTCCCCGACGACACACCGTTCGAGGAGAACGTGTTCGTGTGGCTCACGCAGCTCTACGCCGCCTACGACGCCGAGAGCGAGCGATGCTCGGGGCAGCTCGCTGCGGTCGAGATGCTGCGGAGCGGCACGACCACCTTCCTCGAAGCCGGGACGATCCGCTTCCTCGACGAGGTCGTCGACGGTCTCGAGGAAGCGGGGATCCGTGGCCGGGTCGGCGCCTGGATCTGGGACCTCCCGCCCGAGCCCGACGTCTACCGTCAGGACACCGACACCGCCATCGCTCGCCTCGCCGACCAACTCGAGACGTACCCGGTCCGCGACGACCGACGGCTCGCCGCCTGGTCGACGCTCGTGGGCCACACCACCTGTTCCGATCCGCTCTGGAAGGCCGCTCGAGAACTCGCCGACCAGCACGACGTCGGCGTCAGCTTCCACATGTCGCCGGCCCAGGCCGATCCCGACGGCTTCATCGCAGAGTTCGGTCAGCGACCGATGATCCACCTCGACGAGCTCGGTGTCCTCGCGGACGACTGCGCCATCACGCACGCCGTGCACGTCGACGAGAACGAGCTCGACGTGATGGCGGAACACGGACTCACCGTCGCGCACTGCCCGACGACGGCGCTGAAGGTGAGCTACGGGGTGACCCGGCTCGGCAAGATGCCCGAGATGGCGCAGCGCGGCGTCAACGTGTCGATCGGGACCGACGGAAACAACGCGTCCAACTACTCCGATCTCATGCGGGCGACCTACCTCGTCGCCGGTCTGTTCAAGGACGGACGGCTCGACCCGCAGATGTTCCCCGCCGAGACGACCTTCGAGATGGCGACACTCGGCGGCGCGAAGGCGATCAAGGCCGAGGACCAGATCGGCTCGCTCGAGGTGGGGAAGAAGGCCGACCTCGTGCTGCACGACACCGACCGACCCGAGTGGCGGCCGCTGCTCAACGTGATGAACCAGCTCGTCTGGTCGGCCGACGGACGCGGTGTGCACACCGTGGTCGTCGACGGTGAGGTGGTGGTCGAGGACGGCCACATGACCACGATCGACGAAGAGGCGCTCTGGCGCGACGCGCAGACGCACGGCGAGGCCATCGCCCGCCGCTCCGGACTCCCCGACAAGGCGAAGTACCCCATCTGGTGAAACAGCACATCCGGTGCCGGGTCCGAAACGTGCTGTTTCGCGCCGATGACGTCCGAGCGCTCCGATGACCTTCTGGGAGGGCGTCCTGCTCGTCGTCGGCGGACTCGCGGCGGGGATCATCAACACGATGGCCGGAGGTGGCTCGGCGCTGACGGTCCCGCTGCTGGTCCTCGCCGGCGTTCCGGGGAACCAGGCGAACGGCTCGAATCGAGTCGGCATCCTCGCTGCGTCGGGATCGGCGGTCGCCGGCTTCCGCACCTCCGGTGTCGACGGGTTGAAGGGCAGCGGACCGATCCTGGTTCCCGCTGTCGCGGGGTCACTCCTCGGTTCGTTCGGCATCAGCCAGCTCGCCGACGACACGTTCGAGACGATCTTCGGGATCCTGCTCGTGCCGATCGTGCTGCTCACGATCTTCAAGCCGAAGCCGAAGCCCGGTGCCAAGCCGTGGTCGCAGCCGGTCACGGTGATCGTGTTCTTCCTGATCGGCTGCTACGGAGGCGCGTTCCAGGCGGGCGTCGGTCTCGTACTGCTCACGGCGCTGACGCGGGCCGGGCTCGACCTCGTGCGGGCCAACAGCGTGAAGGTGCTGATCAACCTCGTCGTCACGTGCTTTGCCCTGCCGGTGTTCATCGCCCGTGGTGATGTGGTGTGGCTGCCGGCGATCGTGCTGGCGATCGGGTTCCTCGCCGGCGGGTGGGTCGGCGCCAAGTGGGCGGTGTCGGGCGGCGAGAGGATCGTCCGCGTCTTCATGGTCGGCGCCGCGCTGTACCTATCGGGGCGCCTGCTCGGCCTCTGGTGAACCGGGGGCGACCCGATCCACCAGAGGCCCCGGTTCAGCCCGCGGAGCGGTCGCCGATGGCCGCGAGGATCCCGGCGGGGTCGGCGTCGAACGCCTCCTTCGCATCGGCGGCGACGAAGGCGTAGCGCTTGCCGTCGTGGGTCGATGTGATCGCCGGATCACCCGCGACCTCGACCCCTTGGGCGAGGGCCGTCGGGCACAGTCCGTCGAATTCGAAGGTCGTGTCGTCACTCATGTCTTCCATCTCCTGGTGTGGGGTTGGGGGTGGTGTGTCTGCTCGATATGTCGAGACCGTTGGTCTCGACATTTGGTGCAACCACCCGCCCTCGATCGGCATTCCCCACGGACACCGATCGGTACGGTGGCGCATGCCGAAGTACGGCCCGCATCGCGATCCCGAGGCACAACGACGGATCGTCGACGCGACGCGCGAGCTGCTGGCCGCACACGGCGCACGACAGGTCACGATCAATCAGATCGCGACCGCCGCCGGCGTCGGGAAGCAGACGATCTACCGGTGGTGGCCGAGCAAGACCGCAATCGCGCTCGACGCACTCGAGGAGATGTTCGACGCCGAGAACCCGCTCCCCGAGACCGGGTCGGCGGTCGGGGACCTCCGACTCCAGATGCGACGGGTCGCCACCTCCTTCCGATCACCGATCGGTGCCATCGTGAGCGAACTGATCGCCGAGGCCCAGGGCGACGCCGAGATCGCCGAGGCGTTCCGACAACGATTCTTCGATCGCCGCCGACGACGCGCTGCAGCGATCATCGAGGCCGCGGTCGAGCGGGGCGAGATCGCCGCCGGCCTCGACCTCGGAGTCGTGATCGATCTTCTCTACGGACCCCTCTGGCTCCGGTTTCTCGTCGGACACGCAGAGCTCGACGACGACGCGGTCGATCGCCTTCTCGATCACGCCTGGCGGGGCCTCGCACCGACCGCACCCACCGCCGACGTGCGATCCAACGAGTGAGCCCGCGCGACGGCAACCCTTGCACCTGACGCAACGTCAGGTCGTACGGTCGTCGACATGCCGGATGGCGCCGACTCGATGCCA
Organism: Actinomycetota bacterium; assembly: GCA_039185545.1. Classification (GTDB taxonomy): domain Bacteria; phylum Actinomycetota; class Acidimicrobiia; order Acidimicrobiales; family Ilumatobacteraceae; genus Ilumatobacter_A. Next base: position 461 of record JBCDAK010000264.1, on the reverse strand, counting down.
CGTCGCATCGGCGACGTCGCGGCCGCGACGGGGCTCACGGTCCGCACCCTCCGGTACTACGAGCAGATCGGCCTGCTGGACCCGGCCGAGCGCACCGACGCCGGGCACCGGCTCTACGGCCCGAGAGACCTCGAACGGCTGTACCGGGTCGTGTTCCTCCGTCAGCTGGGGCTGCCTCTCGACTCCATCAGAGCGAGCCTCGGCGACTCGACCGGCGAACTCCGCTCGACACTCCGAGATCACCTCTCGGTGGTCGAGACGCGGATTGCGACGGAGAACCGACTTCGCTCGCGCCTGACACGACTCGTCGACGCGATCGGCTCGACCGAGGTCGCGACCGGTGACCTCCTCGACCTCATGGAGGACATGACCATGCTGGACACCACCCTCGACCGACGGATCGCGATCCTCGTGTACGACGACATCGACGGGGCCTTCGACCACCTGAGCCGGGTGTTCGG
>JBCDAK010000263.1:0-5731 GCA_039185545.1 Actinomycetota bacterium | reverse complement strand
GCCTGCCGCGTGGGGCGCGGGCTCGCCGGTGCCGGCCCCCCCTTGCCCCCTCTCTGGGGGGGGACCCCCCACACCCCCCCCGGGGGGCGGGGGGCCGGTGGCGGGCCCGGGGGCCCCCCGGCCGTTTCGCGTGTGTGTCGCCGTGTCAGGCCGTCGCCTCCAACGATGCGGCGAAGAACTCGATGATCTCGTCGCGGACGGCAGCGGTGAGTTCGCCGTCCTCGTCGACGAGGCTCGTCGTGACGACGCTGTGCGCGACTCCGACCCAGCCGACGTCGCCCGCCGACTCGTCGGGAAGGAACTGACGACGACGCTCGGGGCGTTGACGCGGTGGAGTGAACGCCACGTGCTGGGACGCCCGGCGCCGGCACGCTTGGTCGACGAAACGACCGGCCGGGACTGCGATGTCGACCTCACGGTCGACGGCGTCGTCGTCGACTCCGGTGCGGCCAGCTGGCCGATCGGGCCCGTGGACGACGGGGCGGGGCGCTGACCTACTGTCGCGAGCATGAGCAACGAGGGGACCCAGAAGTCGATCGAGGCGCTCGCCGCCGAGAACCGGACCTTCCCGCCGTCCGAGACGTTCAAGGACGACGCACTCGTCGTCGGCACCTACCTGTACGACGAGGCCAACGAGGACGACGAGGCGTTCTGGGCTCGTCAGGCAGCCGAGCTGGTCACCTGGGATCGCGAGTGGGACCAGATCCTCGACTGGCGGCTGCCGTATGCCAAGTGGTTCATCGGCGGGCAGCTCAACGTGTCGGCGAACTGCCTCGACCGACACGTCGCCGCCGGCAACGGTGACCAGGTCGCCATCCACTGGGAGGGCGAGCCGGGCGACACCCGGACCATCACGTACGCCCAGATGCTCGACGAGGTGTCGCAGTTCGCCAACGCGCTCAAGGCACTCGGCGTCGAGAAGGGCGACCGGATCAACATCTACCTGCCGATGATCCCCGAGGCGGCGGTCGCGATGCTGGCCTGCGCGCGGATCGGTGCTCCCCACTCCGTGGTCTTCGGTGGCTTCTCCTCACAGTCGCTGGCCGACCGCATCAACGACGCCGAGGCCAAGGTGCTCATCACGGCCGACGGCGGATACCGGCGCGGCGAGGTGTTCCCCCTCAAGCCCGCAGCCGACGAGGCCCTCGCCGACACGTCGACGATCGAGAACGTCGTCGTGGTGAAGCGCGGCGGCAACGACGTCGACATGGTCGACGGTCGCGACCACTGGTACCACGACCTGATGGACGGCGCGTCGGTCGAGTGCCCCGCCGAGCCGATGGACTCCGAGGACCTGCTGTTCCTCCTCTACACGTCGGGGACCACGGGCAAGCCCAAGGGGATCATGCACACCACCGGTGGTTACCTCACCCACACGACCTACACCCACAAGTACGTGTTCGACCTGAAGCCCGAGACCGACGTGTACTGGTGCACCGCCGACGTGGGGTGGATCACCGGCCACAGCTACATCGTCTACGGGCCGATGTCGAACGGGTGCACGCAGGTGATGTACGAGGGCGTCCCCAACCATCCGGGCAACGACCGGTTCTGGGAGATCGTCGAGAAGTACGGCGTCACGATCTTCTACACCGCGCCAACCGCCATCCGGACGTTCATGAAATGGGGTGCCGACGAGCCGGCCAAGCACGACCTGTCGTCGCTGCGGGTTCTGGGAACGGTCGGTGAGCCGATCAACCCTGAGGCGTGGATGTGGTACCACGAGCACATCGGCGGCGGTCGCTGTCCGATCGTCGACACGTGGTGGCAGACCGAGACCGGCGGGATGATGATCTCGCCGCTGCCCGGCGCCACCACCACGAAGCCGGGGTCGGCGACGTTCCCGCTGCCGGGCGTGTCGGCCCAGGTCGTCGACGACGACAAGAACGTCGTCGAGGTCGGGGGCGGATACCTCACCCTGACGCGGCCGTGGCCGGGGATGCTGCGCGGGATCTGGGGTGACCCGAAGCGATACCAGGAGACGTACTGGGATCGATTCGGCGACCGGTACTTCGCAGGTGACGGAGCCAAGCTCGACGACGACGGCTACCTCTGGTTGCTGGGTCGCGTCGACGACGTGATGAACGTGTCGGGCCACCGCATCTCGACCACCGAAGTCGAGTCGGCGCTCGTGTCGCACCCGTCGGTCGCCGAGGCGGCAGTGGTCGGTGCGACCGACGCGACCACCGGTCAGGCCGTGTTCGCCTACGTGATCCTCCGGGGCGGGGCCGACGACGTCGATGAAGCCGTCCTCCGGAACCACGTCGCCTCCGAGATCGGAGCGATCGCGAAGCCGAAGCGAATCTTCATCACGCCCGACCTGCCGAAGACCCGGTCGGGCAAGATCATGCGGCGCCTGCTCCGCGACGTCGCCGAGGGTCGCAACATCGGTGACACGACCACGCTCGCCGACGCCTCGATCGTCGACGAGCTCCAGGCGAAGGCCTCCGCCTCGACCGGCGACGACTGACATCACGCCTGGGGTCAGACCCAGGACGTGACGCGGGATCCCGATCCGGTTCGATCTCAAGATCGCCTCAGGCGATGCCGATCATCCGAGTATGGGCGTGTTGGACGGCGAGGGTTCCACGCCGCCGACGAACGAGGCGGAGGAGACCGGCGATGGTGCCATCGCGTTCTCGATCACCCTCGGCACCGACCGCCGGGAGAAGCAGCGTCGATCCGGCGACGATCGCCGCGCGGTCGGGTCGGACGGACCACCCGACGGCACGCTCGAGCGCCGCGCGGAGGACCGCCGATCCGATGACGACCGTCGGACCGGCTCGCCGGACCGCCGCGCGGGATCGATGTTCACGCTCAGCCTCGACGGCCACGATCTCGACGGCGAGTCACGCGTTCGACGCAGCCCCGCTGTTGCGTCGGGAGACGAGTTCCCCGTCGACGACGAGGACGTCCTCGCCCAAACCTTGATCGAACCTCTCGATCCGATCCTCCCGACCAGCGATCCGTCGCCCGCCGCCGAGCAGCAGCCGGAGGAGAGCGAGGTCCCGGTCGCGTCGAACCCTCGGGCAGCGGAGGTGGCGTCGATCCCCGTGATCGGAGCCGTCGAGCCACCATCTGACGAGACTGCCGCTCCTTCGGCGGCAGAGACCGCAGTCCCGCCGGCAGCGGAGACGGCGGCGTCCGTCGAGCCCCTCGAGCCCGTCGAGCCGGTGGCGGCATCCGAGCCGGTGGAGCTCACCGAGCAGGTGGAGCCCGTCGACCCCGTCCACCCCGTTGCGCCCCAGCCCGAAGCCGCCGCGGCCGTGACGAACGTGACCGCTTCGTCCACGTCTGCCGCCCAATCACCACCGCAGTCCGCCGTGCGCGGTTCCCAACCGATCCAGCCGGTCCTCACCGTGGCCCACCAGGTGCTCGACCAGAGTGCGGCCGCAGCACGCCAGGAGGCCGCGCAGCGGGCGTTGCTCGCGGCGAACGCCACGGTCACACCGGTTCGCGCCGTGCGAACGCGCCGCTCGAGCAGTGGCTTCGGACTGCTGTTTAGTCTCGTTGTCCTCGTCGCGCTGATCGTCGGCGGCGTCGTCTTCGGTCGCGACCTGCTGTTCCCGGACGACTGGGACGACTCGGCGAAGTCGTACGCCGACGCCGTCGCATCGGTGCGCGCCGTCGAGTACGTCGACCCGTTCACGGTCACCGTCGAGCCGACGGCGGACTACCGCCCCCGCGTCGAGCGGCAGTTGCTCGGCGAGTGGGAGTTCGACCTCCCGCTCTGGCGAGCGTTCGGACTGGCTGGCGGCTCGGTCGACAGCGAGGCGGTGAACACCCTGATCGACGGACGCTCGCCCGCTCTCTACTCGCACGTCGACGGTCAGATCTACGTCGACGACGCGTCGAGTCCGTTCGAACGCGACGCCCTGATCACCCGGGCGGCGGTCGAGGCGTCGCTCGACCAGCAGTTCGGCTGGTCGGCCGACCATGCGGACCGGTCGCTCGACGACCGTGCGCTGGTCGACGCACACGTTCGTGCCCGCGCCGCGGTGGTCCAGTCGGCGTCGATCTACGGCGGGCTGGTCTCGACCCCTCCGGAGGCGTCGCTCGCGTTCTTGCCTCCGGTGCTCGACTACCGGCTCACGGCTCCCATCGTCTTCGCCGAGCTCTTGCCGGCATCGGCCACGACCTTCGACGTCGTCGCCCAGCCCGCCTTCGACGCGACCGGAGCGCCGATCACGGCGGCGACGCCACCAGTCGGAGACGCAGTTCCGCCCGACGCGACGGCCCGCTCGATCGAGGATCCTCTCGCGGGGATCGGAACCGAGGGTCCGGGACCGGTCTTCCAGACCTCGTACGCCGACGCAGCCGACGCAGTGCCCGCTGAGGGCGACGTGGTGGCCGGGGCACGCCTCCAGCTCGATCCGGCCGTCTGGTTCATGTCGTTCGCTGCCCACACCGATCCCGCGACCGCCGATCGCATGACCGACGCGGTGGTGTCGGCGTCGGTGGTGCCCGTCACGAACTCCGGGACGCGGTGCTGGCTCGCGACGTTCGGCACCTCGACCCCGGACGCCAACGCGACGCTCGCCGATGGCCTGACCCGGTGGGTGTCGGGAGCCGCTCCCGCGCTGTCCTCCTCGCTCAGCTTCCTGCCCGACGGCACACCGCAGCTGCGGACCTGTGACCCGGGCTCGGCGTTCGAGTCCCAGGCGTCGTTCGGTCTCGCCCGCCAGCTGATCGCCTTCCGGGCGACCGAGCTGGCCACGATCACGATGGTCGAGACGAGCGACGCCACGACTCAGCTCGACGTCGCCGAAGCGCTCGAGCGGGTGAACGCGGCGGGCGTGGCGGATCGTGCGGCGGCGCTGCCGTCAGGGAGCAACCCGGCGGAACTCGCTGCGTTGATCGACGCCGAGGTGGCCGCCGTCCTCGACGCGCCGGCCCCTGTCGTCGACGACTCCTGACCCGGGCTCCCGAGCGAACGTCACATGTTCCGTCGAGCCCCGGGCTCGACGGAACGATCGCCGGCGGTCAGTCGCGGAAGTTCTCGAACTGGAGGGGGATCCCGATGTCTTCGGCCTTGAGCAGCGCGATGGTCTCCTGCAAAGCGTCGCGCTTCTTCGAGTTGACCCGGATCGACTCGCCCTGGGTCTGACTCGACACACCCTTCGGGGCCTTCTCCTTGATGAGCTTGTTGATCTGCTTCGCCTTGTCGGAGGAGATGCCGACGGCGATCGTCATGACCTGGCGAACGGTGTTCTGGGTCGCTTCCTGCACGTCGCCGTAGTCGACACCGCGCAGTGACACGCCGCGCTTCACCAGCTTCTCCTCGACGACCGTGCGCAGCGCGTTGAGTCGGTCTTCACTCACGGTGGCGAGCGTGATGACGAGCTCGCTCTGGTCGATGGTGGAGTTCGTGTTCTTGAAGTCGTACCGGTTGGCGATCTCGCGCTGCGCCTGGTCGATGGCGTTGCGCACCTCCTGGCGGTCGACTTCGGACACCACGTCGAAACTGGCCATGGACGCACCGTACCGAGTCGGACCCGTGGGTCGACGGCCCGCGGCCGGTACGATCGACGGGCCTCACACCCGGGTCGGTGTCCGAGCGGCCAAAGGAAGCAGACTGTAAATCTGCCGGCGTATGCCTTCGGAGGTTCGAATCCTCCCCGGCCCACCACACCTCTCGCGATGGCGGCGAGGTCGTCGCGGCGGGCGCCATCCCTCGCCCGGATGGCGGGCCCGGACCACCGCGCGGGCCGCCGGGCCATGCGCGGGTGGC
>JBCDAK010000262.1:0-5738 GCA_039185545.1 Actinomycetota bacterium | reverse complement strand
GCCTGCTCAACGGTCAGACGTACAACCGCCAGGACCGCTTCCACGACTTCGAGGTCACCTGGCAGGTCGGCGAACTGCGGGCCGTCAACATCAACGACGCCGACAGCTGATCGTCGCCGAGCCGAACGTCAACGCATCGACACCGACACGGCCGCCCGCTCGACCGGTCCGTTGGCACGACGCCGCCGGCGTCATGCTGTCCGGGTGATCATCGTGACCGCCACGCTCTCGTTCGACACCGAAGCCCACCGAGACGCGGCCGTCACGGCGTCGGCCCCGATCCAGCGGGCGACGCGAGACGACGAGCCGGGGTGCCTGGCGTACTGCTTCGCCGCCGACCCCGCCGAACCGACCCACATCCAGGTCTACGAGTTGTGGACCGACGCCGACCGACTCGCGGAACACTTCGACCACCCGAACTACGCGGCGATGGTCGAGGTCCTCGGCTCGAGTCCGGGCTTCCTCGCGTCGGACAACCGGCTGTGGGCGGCCGACGACCGGGGTCCGGTCTACGGCGACGATCGGCGGTTCCGAGCCGACGCCGTCGCCGACGCCTGAGTCAGCGCCCGGACGACGCCGCCGATCTCGCTACTGCGGGTTCTTGCCGACGACCCGGACCGTCGCCACCCCGGCGAGCGCGGTGAGGGCGAGCCCGAGGAGCAGTGCGGTCATCACGCTGGCGAGCGGCGAGCCGCCGTCGTCGGTCGGAGAGGTCGACAGTGGTCCGGTCGACGCCTGCAGCCCAGTTCGACCGGCTCCGGGCGCCGTCTCGAGGCCGAGAGGGTCGTCGTCGGTTGCGTCATCGTCGGGCGACGTCGCCAGGACCTCGGCCTCGGGAGCGTCGGAGGACGCCGGACCCGCAGCAGCCTCGCCGCCCGATCCACCCGCCGAGGGCGAGGGCGACGATGCGACGTCGGGGAGCGCCACATCGGGCAGTGACGTCGTCGAGCCGGCGAAGTCGGACGAATCGTCGTCGTCATCGTCGACGGGTGCGAGCTCCGGAGCATCGGGCTCGGAGGTCGTGGTGGTCGACGACGTCGACGTGGTCGCGACCGCAGTTGTGGGAGCTGCGGTGGTCGGAGCTGCCGTCGCAGGTGGCGCGGTGGCGGCCGGCGGCGCGGGTGCGGCCGTGGTGGGCGGGGCAGTCGTCGGGGCCACCGTGGTGGTCGTCGTCGATGTGGTCGGCGGCGTCGTGGTGGTGGGCGGGACCGAGGTGGTCGTCGACGTCGTGCTCGTCGTGGGCGGCACGGTCGTCGTCGTGGTGGTCGTCGTCGACGTCGTCGTGGTCGGCGGTGGCGGGAGCTTGCAGCCGTTGCCGAGGATCGTCCGGCCCGGAACTCCATCGAACGTGGCGTCGAGGTTCATCCCGGGGTAGTGGAACTCCTCGCCGAACGCCTCGAACGAGAACGGCGGGATGATGTTCGCCGGGTTGTAGATGTGGAACGCCGCCACGCGGGTGGCCGAGCGGGTGCGCTGGGCCCACGAGTCGTGACCGCGGGAGCGGCAGAACGTGACGTCAGGGTTGTGGTCGTCGTCGTCATCGTCGGCGGACGCGGTCGCGGGGATCGCGGCGACGGACGCGACCATCAGTGCGGTCGCGACCCAGGCGAGCGGGCGGATCCGCCGACGGTTCACGAATCCACACACTGCCACGGATTCCTCCCGGCCATGGGTGCACCTCGACATGCACTCCGAAGAATGTGCATTCCGCCACTCGGGGCGTTCAAGCAGGCACCGATCGGGTCGATTCGGCCTCGTGGTGATCGCCCGATCGACCGCCCGCTCAGACGTCGAGATCGACGACGAGCAAACCGTCCCGACCGTCGATCGCGTTCGCGACCAGCTGGGCGCCGAGAGCCCGATGCTCCGGATCGTCCGCGTAGTCCGTCAGCGCGTCCCACGACTCGAAGTCGATCGAGAAGGCGTGGCGATATCCCCGCTCGATCTGCTCCGGGCTGTCCGATCGGCCACCGACGAAACCGGACGCGCCCGGCAGCCGGTCGGCGACCGCTGCGAGCCCGGCGTAGATCTCGGCGATCGTCGCCTCGGTGACCTCGGGTGCGAACCGGGTGAGGACGATGTGGCGGATCACGGAGTCGATCTGAGCCGAGCGATCAGAACTCGTCGTCGCGACCGGGTGCGGAGAACCCCATGGCGGTGAGGAACGCGAACGCCGTGATGATGAGTCCGAGGATCGCGGCGATGACGAGGGTCGTGCGGTCGCGTTCGTCGGCGAGCGAGAACTCGATGCTGGTCACCGGCTCGAGCGACGACTGGGTCTCGCCGCTGACCTGCGTGGGGTCGATCACGTCGAACTCGGATGTCGGCGCGCCGTCGGCGAGGTCGTCGATCGCCTCGAACGCCGCTCCGCCGGACGTCGGACCGCTGCTGGCGAGATCGGCTCCGGCGTCGACGGGGTCGTCGTCCGCGTCCCGGCCACCCCCGAAGACGATGGTCGGCAGGGGCGCCGCCTCCTCGACGACCGACTGCGGTGCCTCGGACGTGGAGGTCCCCCCGCTCGAAGAGCCCGAGGCGGGCGGCGACGACTGTGCCTCGCCCGGCGGCGAGTTCGCCGGGGGAGCGGTTGCTCCGGATGACCCGTCGGTCGTCGGCGGGGCGGTGGTCGGCGCAGGGGCTGGAGCCTCCGTCGTGGGCGGAAGCGTGGACGCCGGCTCGTCGACGGGAGGCGCGGACGGTGGCGTGACGATCGTCGTGGTGGTGACGACGGTGGTGGCCGGCGCAGTCGTGGTGGCCGGCGCGGTCGTGGTGGTCGACGGTGTCGTGGTGCTGGGCGAGACCGGCTCCTCGTCGGGCACCGTGGTGGTCGTCGTGGTGGTGTTGGGGACGGTCGGCGACGTGGGTGGCTCGGGCGGCACGGTCGTGGTGGGTGCCGAGCGGTTCTCCGGCGGCGGGGGCGGTTCGGCAGCGGCGATCGGGATGGCGCAGTTGTTTCCGAGGATCTCGCGGCCCATCACGCCGCCGTAGTCGGTGTCGAGGTTGAGGCCTGCGTAGCTGACCTCCTCCTCCTCGACGACGGCCGTGAACGCCGGGATGATGTTGCCTGCGTGGTGGACGTGGCGCTCGAGCACGACGCTCACGCGCCGGGACCTCGGCGTCCACCCGTCGGTGCGCTCGTCGCAGAAGGTGATCCGGGGCTCGTCGGTCTGCGTCGGCTCGGGCGGCTGCTCGGTGTCGGGCAGCTCTTCATCGTCGGAAGGCTGCTCAGAGTCGGCGTTCTGCTCGGTCCCGGACGTGAGGTCAGAGGGGTCCGCGACGGTGGCCACCGACAGCAGAAACACAGCGCTCCAGCTCCCCAGGCGCGCGCGACCGGTGTTCACGATGCCACAGGTTGCCACGAGTGAGTCGCGTTTCGTACGTCAGAGTCTGGACTTCGTCAAGTCGGCAACCATTTGACGTCAGAGCTTCACCATGACCTTGCCCGTGTTGGCGCCGGTGAACAGGCGATTCAGAGCCTCGGGAGCGTTGTCGAGGCCCTCGACGACGTCGACGGCGTACTTCAGGTCGCCGTTCAGCACCCAGGTGACGAGATCGGCGATCGCCTCGTCGGCGCGGTGCAGGTAGTCGAGGATGAGGAAGCCCTCCATGCGCGACCGCTGGACCACGAGGTTCATGAGGTTCGGCGGGCCGGGGCGGGGAGTCGTGTCGTTGTACTGGGCGATGGCGCCGCACAGCACGACCCGCGCCCGAAGCGACAGGTGGTTCAGCGCAGCCTCGAGGATCTCGGCACCGACGTTGTCGAAGAAGACGTCGACGCCGTTCGGGCACGTCTCGCCGATGGCGGCCGACACGTCTTGGGTGCGGTAGTTGACGGCCGCATCGAAGCCGAGCTCGTCGGTGAGCCAGGCGCACTTCTCGTCGGTGCCGGCGATCCCGACGACGCGACAGCCCTTGATCTTGGCGATCTGTCCGACGACCGATCCGGTGGCGCCTGCGGCTCCCGACACGAGGACCGTCTCGCCCTCCTTCGGCTCACCCACGTCGAGGAGACCGAAGTAGGCGGTGAGGCCGGTCACGCCGAAGACGCTCAGCGCCGCCTCGGGCTCGATGCCGTCGGGGATGATGCGGGCGTCGGGACCGGCGATGGCGTACTGCTGCCACCCCATCATCCCGAACACGGTGGAGCCGACGGGGAGGGCGTCGTTGTTCGACTCGACCACCGTGCCGAGCCCGCCAGCGCGGATCGGTTCACCGATCCCGATGGCGGGGAGGTACGTGTCCATCTGCATCCAGCCACGGATGGTCGGGTCGATCGACAGCCAGCCGACCTCGACGAGCGCCTCACCGGGACCGGGTGTGGGCGCCTCGACGTCGTCGGCGGAGAAGCACTCGGGCCCCACCTCGCCCTCGGGTCGCTGAGCAAGCGTGATCCGGTGATTCGTGGCCATGCCGGGACTGTACGGCGGCGGCAGCGTCGCGGACCGAGTCGACCCAGACCGAGATCGACACCGGGTCGCCGATCAGCAGGCGTCGTTGGCGAAGGCCTGCACGTCGAGGATGGCGGCTTGGATCTCCGATGGCCAGTTGTCGAACTGCGTGGACTCCGGGTCGATCGATGCGTCGACCACGCCGGAGGCGAGAAACGCCCGATACTCGTCGATCTCGCTCGCGACGTCCGTCGGTGCGACGGCGAGGAGCGCCTCGATGTCGGTGACGTGGTCCGCCGAGCCGACGTACTCCTCAGGGACCTCGCCCTGCAGCGACGTGAACATCGAGCAGAACGGCGCCAGGCCCGACCCGGTCGTCGACGGAAGCGTTGAGCCCTCGTCGACGGGCGCCGTGGTCGTGTCCTCGATCGAAGTGGCGGCCGGTGCGTCGTCGGCATCGCCGTCTGAACCGCCGCATGCAGTGGCGCCGGCGAGCAGCGAGGCCACGAGAAAGATGGAACGGATCACGACCGAGATCGTTGCACGACGCGTTGTCGATGTGCTCGTGATTGCCTGGTCGGTGTGGCTCGGTGGCGAGCCCGTCGAGAAACCCCTTCGCACCCGAGACCTGGACCGAGCCAGCCTCGACCCCGTGGATGAGTTCGCTCTCGACCGGTTGCGGTCCCGACTCGACGCTGGCGACGGCGCGGCCGACGACGATGTGCGTCGGCTGGGCTCATGCGGGCGCGGCGCTGCATCGCTGGGATGCCCCGCTCACCTCCGCCAACGGTGCGGGCGAGTCCCGCTCGAACTCGTTACTCCGGGTGGTCCGCGTCCTCGATGATCGACCAGTAGTCGGGGTCGTCGGCGAAGTCAGCGATCTCGACCGTCGAAGGCCCCACGCGTGCGGCGACGAAGACGACCGCCCCGAAGAACGGATCGCTCACGATCATCGAGCGCACCGTCGGGCCTGCGACCTCCGGGAAGTCGTGGTAGGAACGGAAGTCGGCGATCGCCGCGGCGAGCGGCCCGCCGACGAAGTCGTACTCACTTGGTCGACCGGATGCGGATCGTTCCTCGCCGTACCTCAGGTGGGCCTTCTCGAAGACGTACTCGGCGACACGAAGCTCGTACACCACTCAGCCGGTCTCGGCGAGGCCGTAGCGGCGTGCGACCTCGGCGCCTAACCGTCGAGCGGTCGGGGTGACGACCTGGTCCTTGGCGACGAGTGCGAGCTCGTAGGGAATCGTCTCGCCATCGATGGTGTGCCTCCACGCGGGCTCTGCGTGCGACAGGGTGCTCACCTGCGTGCCGGTCATGCCGGAGAGATCTTCGAGGACGCCGTCGAGGGTC
>JBCDAK010000261.1:0-5739 GCA_039185545.1 Actinomycetota bacterium | reverse complement strand
GGCGACGTATGGCTCGAAGATCTCGGCCTCGATCGCTCGACCGAGGAACGAGTTGTCGATGCCCCACATGACGTCGCCCTCGGGGTTGCCAGCGGCGAGTTCGGCCTTGGCGAGCATCGTGCCGGTGTCGCCCGACACGAGGATCTCGACGTCGATCCCGGTCTCCTCGCTGAACGCCGCGAGGGCATCGTTGACCGCGGTGCCCTCGGACGGGAACGACTCGTACGTCACGAGCGTGACCGGCTCGCCGTCGCCGCCCGTGGGCTCGTCGTCGGTCGATTCGGGGCCCTCGGTCCCGTCGTCGCCGCCGTCCTCGGCGTCGCCCTCGGTGGTCGTCGAGTCGGTCGACGCCACCGACTCGTCACCACCGGCATCGGTCGTGTCGGACTCGGCATCGGTCGTCGAGTCGGTGTCGTCCGAGGCCGACGCTGGCGTACCGTCGGCACCGTCCTCGCCGTTCGAGTCGGAGCCGCAGGCAGCGGCGACGAGGGCGCTGGCGACGAGGGTGGCCACGAGGCGGTCACGGTGCCGGACGCGGGTGGTCGAGAGGCCGGTGGTGGAGAGGCGGCGGTGGGCGGAGTTGGTGGGGATCATCACGTGTCTTTCGAAGGGGTCGGCGAGTGGTCGGGGGACGAAGGGGTGGGCGTCGGCACGGTCGTGGCGCCGGAGCGGGCGTTGGACGCTGTGTCGGACGCAGCGACGGCCGCGGCCTCGGGCGGGCCGGTCGACGATGTGGACGGGTCGCTCCGGGAGGGGACGTCGAAGACGGTCAGCACACCGTCGGTGACCCCGACCTTGACGCGCCCGTCCTCGCCGGCGACCTCGTTGCTGATGCCGAAGCCGGCGGACGGCTCGACCGTGACACCGTCGAGCGGCCATCGCGCGCCGTCGAGCACCACACCGCTGCAGCGTCCGTGGAGCGCGATCACCGAGAACGTCGAGCCGGGTTCGAGGACGAGGGTGCGTCGATCGGGGCCGTGCAGCACGTCGAGGTGGTGTCCGCCCCACCACCCGTCGACCACGGGAACGCTGGTGAGCGTCGGCGATCCGAGCGCCCCGATGGCGGCGAGGGAGTGGTCGAGCCGGTCACCGCCTCCCACGAGGGTGAGTCGGTCGGGGTTCATGTCGGCTGCGAAGGCCAGGGCCAACTCGGTGTCGGTGAGGTCCTTGTCGTCGGGATGTCGGGAGATGATCGAGTGCTCCTCGGCCCACGCCAGGCCGTCGGCGCTGACCGAATCGAGATCGCCGATCAGACCGGACGGGTGGAGACCGGCGTCACGGGCCACATCGAGACCCGAGTCGGCCGCCAGCACGATCGCCGCCGGGTCGATCGCCTCGACGACGTGAGCGGCGAGCGGCGCCGAGCCGGCCACGACGACGATGTGGTCGACCGCGTCGCAATCGCCGTGGAGGTTGGGGGGTGGTGGGGTGGGGGGCGTGGGGATCGCCGGATCGGACCGGTCGCTCACCTTGTCTCCATGACGTTCGATTCCTCCGCCGGCATGATCCGGATCAGGTGCTCGGGTCGGCGGCGGCGGACCACCCTCTCAGCCCGCCGTCCTGCGGGCTCCCCGTCGTGTCGTTGTCGATGACGTTACCCGACGACCGAGCGTGACAGCACGTCACCGGCGGTGGAACGTCCCTCAGGTGAACGTCCGGATCGCGAGCGCCAGCGCGGAGACGACCAGGAGGACGATGATCGACAGGTCGAACGCCCGTGAGGTCATCCGGTCGCGGATCGCCGTCCCGACGGGGATCGAGGCGAGCACGGGAACGCATGCGAGGGCGGTCGCGACGACACGTCCGTCGAGCTCGCCGTTCACGAGCAGCACGGCGAACTGAGCCGCCCCGGTGAGGAAGAAGAGCACGGTCACCGACAGCACGTGCGCGCTGCGGTCGAGGCGGTAGCTGTGGATCCACGAGCCGACCACCGGACCGGAGATCCCGATCGCACCCTGGAACGCACCGGCGACCGCGCCGACGGCCGGCGACCACCGCCTCGAGGTCGTCTCGTCGACGCGCAGGTCGGGTGCGGCGAAGAAGACGAGGACGTATCCGACGATCGACGCGATCAACAGCAGGACCAATGGTTCCTCAGCGAGGTTCACGAACGCCAGCGCGCCACCGATGGCGCCGACGATCCCGAAGAGGGCGAGGACGGGCAGGTCACGGGTCTCCGGCCGGGCCGCCCGCTCACGAGTGGCGAGGACGGCGTTGGCGAGGAGATTGGGAAGGGCGATGACGACGACCGCGTCATCGAGATCGACGAAGAGTGCCGCGATGGGAATGGCGATGAGCGGCAGACCCATGCCCGTCACGGCCTTGATGATCGAGCCGATGACGATCGCGGCGAGCACGATCAGCATCTCCCCGACATCCACCGCAGCGAGTGTGGCAGTCGAATCGCGGACCGGCGGTCATCTGACGCCCGCTCTTGACGTCGCTCAGTTCATTTGTTGAACTGAGTCGATGAGCGACGCTGCGACTTCGACGGACCCTGCGATCTCCGGAGGATCGGACGGCGACTCCGTGGCCGGGTCCGCGGCCGACCGGCTCGCCGGGCTCCGGCGGTCGGGCGCAGGCGACACCGCCGAGTGGCACTCGACCGCGTGCTGCCTCTGCTCGATCAACTGCGGTGTCGAGGTGAAGCTCGACGGCCGTCGCTTCGCTCGCGTCCGCGGCGACAAGGGACATCCGGCGTCGCAGGGCTACACGTGCGAGAAGGGCCTCCGGCTCGACCACTACCAGAACGACCCGACGCGCCTGACCTCACCGATGCGGCGTCGCCCCGACGGCACCTACGAAGCGATCGACTGGGACACGGCGATCGCCGAGGTCGCCGCCCGCTTCCGCGATGTCATCGACGAACACGGCGGCGAGAAGATCATGTTCTACGGCGGCGGGGGACAGGGCAACCACCTCGGCGGCGGGTACGGGTCGTCGACGCGAGGAGCGCTCGGCATCCGGTTCAACTCCAACGCGCTCGCCCAGGAGAAGACCGGTGAATTCTGGGTCGACGGCAAGCTGTTCGGCAGGTCGAGCTGTCACACCGCCGGCGACTACGAGCACGCCCAGGTCGCGGTGTTCTGGGGCAAGAACCCATGGCAGTCGCACGGCTTCCCCCAGGCCCGCCGGATCCTGAAGGCGATCGCGAACGACCCCGACCGCACGATGATCGTGGTCGATCCCCGACGGAGTGAGTCAGCCGACCTGGCCGACATCCATCTCCGTCCACTCCCCGGCGGCGACGCCCATCTGCTCGCCGCTCTGCTCCGAAGCCTCGTCGACCGAGGTGGCATCGCGACGTCGTGGATCGCCGACAACGCGAACGGCTGGGATCAGATGCGGTCGCACCTCGACCGGATCGACGTCGCCGAGTCGTGCCGCAAGGCGGGCGTGCCGATCGACGACGTGTACGCCGCCGCCGACGCGATCGGATCGGCGACCGGTGGCGTGTCGATCTTCGAGGACCTCGGCATCCAGATGGCGCCGCACTCCACGCTCAACAGCTACCTCGAGAAGCTCGTCGTCATCCTGACCGGCAACTTCGGGGTCGAGGGTGGGATGAACCTCCACACGCGGTTCGCCTCGCTCGGATCGGGTGGCGGTGGATCGAAGAAGGCCGACGGCGGCGGACGCGCCGAGCCGATCACCCCGGTCACCGGCCATCGACTCGTCACCGGACTGGTTCCGTGCAATGTCATCCCGGCGGAGCTGTCGGGCGACGGAGATCCGGACCATCCCGACCGGTTCCGGGCGCTGCTCGTCGAGTCGGGGAACCCGGTCCACTCGCTCGCCGACAGCCACGCGTGGCGCGATGCGATGCGCGGCCTCGACCTGAGCGTCGTGATCGACGTCGCGATGACCGAGACCGCTCGGGAAGCCGACTACGTGCTCCCGGCGTCGTCGCAGTACGAGAAGTGGGAGTGCACCTTCTTCAACCTCGAGTTCCCGCACAACTACTTCCACCTGCGTCGACCGGTCCTCGAACCGACCGAGGGCACCCTTCCCGAGTACGAGATCCACTCCCGCCTCTGCCGGGCGCTCGGCGCCTACGACGACGAGGTGCTCGCCCCTCTCGCCGAAGCCGCACGGCTCGGTCGCGGCGAGTACGCGACGGCGCTCTTCCAGTTCATGGTCGACCGTCCCGACCTGTCGAAGCTGCTGCCGATCATCCTGTACGAGACGCTCGGCCCCACGCTCACCACACCCGACGGCGCGTCCGCTGCGGGCGCCGCGGCGGTGTGGGGCCTCGCCCAGACCTGCGCCGGATTCTGGGACGCATCGATCCGCCGAGCCGGCATCGGTGATCCCGATGGCGGCGACGCGCTCGGCGATGCGCTCTTCGACCACGTTCTCGCCAACCCGTCGGGGATCATCTTCTCGGTCGACGACTACGACGAGACGATGCGCCGGGTCCTCACGGCCGACGGGCGCGTCGAGCTCGTGATCCCCGAGCTGCTCGAGGAGTTCGATGCGCTCGCCGACGAGGCGAGCCCGGTCGAGTCGAACGACGAGTTCCCGCTCGTGCTGGCCGCCGGTGAGCGGCGGTCGTCGACCGCCAACACGATCATGCGCGACCCAGGTTGGCGGAAGCAGGACCAGGGCGGTGCGCTCCGACTCGCTCCCGAGGACGCTGCCGCACACGGGCTGGCCGATGGCGATCGCGCTCGCGTGGTCACGAAGCGCGGGTCGGCCGTGGCCACCGTCGAGGTGTCCGATGCGATGCGTGCGGGGCACATGTCGCTCCCGAACGGGTTCGGTCTCGGCTCCTTCCCATCCGACGGCGCCGACGCGGTTGGCGTCGCCCCGAACGAACTGACGTCGGTCGACGACCGCGACTGGTTCGCCGGCACGCCGTTCCACAAGCACGTGCGTGCACGGATCGAGCCCGTGGTGGTGGTCGACCTCGGTGCGGCCGATGACGTCGAGCCGGTCCCGGTTGCGGGAAACTGACCACGTGCGACGAACCCGCTTCGACGACTGGCCGTGTCCCATCGCTCGGACCACCGACCTGATCGGTGACTGGTGGACCCCGCTGGTGATGCGCCAGGCGTTCCTCGGTGCGCGTCGATTCGAGGACTTCGCGTCCGAGCTCGACGCTCCGCGCGCCACGTTGACGCAGCGGCTCGACCGTCTCGTCGACGAGGGCATGCTGCGTCGCCAGCCGTACCAGGAGCGACCGGTCCGCCATGAGTACCGGCTCACACCCAAGGGCCGCGCGTTCTGGGACGTGCTCGCCGCGATGTGGCGCTTCGGCGACGACTGGCTCTGGCACGACGACGATCAGTCGCCCGCCCCCGGATCGCCGGTCGAGCTCTCCGATCGCGCGACCGGCGACCGCATCGACCCGCTCGTGGTCGACGCGAACACAGGCGAACCACTCGATGTCCGCGCCCTGCGCGTCCGCCTCACCCGCGACTGACCGCCCAGAGCCCGCCTTTCGCGTCAGCGCATCCGGGTGGTCTGGCGGCATGTGCTGACGTGAGCGGCCGCAACCGTCCTCGCGTCAGCGCATCCCGGCGATTCGTGGACATGTGCTGACGTGAGCGGCGGTGGTGGTCCGGGCTTGATGCGTCAGCGCATCCGGGTGGTCTGGCGACATGTGCTGACGTGAGCGGCCGCGACCGTCCTTGCGTCAGCGCATCTCGGCGATTCGTGGACATGTGCTGACGTGAGCGGCGGTGGTGGTCCGGGCTTGCTGCGTCAGCGCATCCGGGTGGTCTGGCGACATGTGCT
>JBCDAK010000260.1:0-5789 GCA_039185545.1 Actinomycetota bacterium | reverse complement strand
CGCGACCGAGACGAAGCGACGTGTAGCGCAGCAACTGATCCCAGCGCGTCACGACCTCGATCACTTCTTCCGAAGCGACGTGTAGCGCAGCAACTGATCCCAGCGCGTCACGACCGCGATCAGGGTTGCTCACGCCACGTTCGGAAGAAGTGATCGAGGTCGTGACGCGCTGGGATCAGTTGCTGCGCTACACGTCGCTTCGTCTCGGTCGCGAGATCGGCCTCGACGTGAGTGAGGTCGTGCCGAGAAAGCACCGCGCGGACCCGGCACTTCGCCAGAAGGATCTCGTCGCCGATCTCTGCAGCCGCGAGCGCCTTCGTGGAGAGATCCGCATCCCCAACACCGCTGGCGATCTCGATGTGAGGATCAAGCTGGCTGCCAAACAGATCGTCGTCGGAACGGAGGTCGACGCGCCGAGCGACAAGAGGGCGAAAGCGCGGGTGACCTGGTTAACGAGGCAGTTGAGAGAGGCAGAGATTCCGCTCACTATTGAGTCGGTCAGCAAGGGCAGTCGGCAGTCTGTGATCGCGTTCCTGTCGGATGCTCTCGAGGATCCCGCCGTGCTTCTCGACGAGCAGGCACGAGAACCGGTGAAGTTCCGCGTCCTCTTCCGACTCGACTCGAAGCTCCTTCGGCGTGGCAGCAAGAAGTCAGCCGGAACTGTCGAGACACTGATCTGGGCAGTCGAGTCGTTCTATTGGGCCGTCCTTCAGGAGATCGAGGCGTATCAACCGAAGCCGAAGAAGGTCGACGAGCCGGAGCTGCCCGCATATCTGAACGTGACTCCGCAGGGCGGACCTGTTCGTCTCGATCCCCCTCCCGGATTCGAACTCGCCGCTCCTGCCACGTCCGAGTTCCGGGCCGGCCCCGAACCTGCGTCGCCGTAGATCGTCGAGAGGTCGACGCCGGCGGCGCTTGCGTCTGACCCAGGCTGTCACCCACCGAGACGCGTTCGACTGAGGTGGCGACAACTACGGTCGCCGGATCGTCTCCGCCAACGAAGGAATCCCCTCGATGACCACGATCGCCGAACATCTCGAACCGCACGTCGTGCCGATCGAGGATCTGCACGGCACCTACGGGCCGATGCTCCACCTGGTCAACGAGCTGATCGGCGTGGTGCCCGACTGCGACACGTACCTCGAGATCTGGCCTCCCGGGTTCCGCACTTACAACCTCTGCGTCCCTAACTTCCTCAACCTGCCGACGTCGCTCGTGAAGCGAGATGGCGTGAAGGCGCACATGGGTTTGGCGATGTACATCGCCAGCCGTGCGGCCGGGTGTCCCTACTGCTCGGCGCACACGTGCTCGTTCGCGCTGCGGCGAGGCGCGACACGCGACGCGATCGACGGATCGAACCGCACGCCGGTCGAGCAGGTGGTCGTCGATCTCGCAGAGGCGATGTCGAACACTCCGGTCAAGTGGGACCCGGCGGTCATCGGTCGGCTCGGCGAGTTCCTCTCGGCCGACGACATCGAGTGGGTCGCCATGTCGGTCGGAATGATGGGCTTCCTCAACAAGTTCATGGACGCCATCGCCGTGCCGCTCGAGATCTCGGCCATCAACGACGTCGCTGAACTCATCGAGCCGACCGGCTGGGAGGTCGGCCAGGCCGGATGGCGCCACGGTGCGAAGGAGCGGATCACGGCGACGGTGCCCGTCGACTCCGCGGCGACGATCGCCCGCGTCCTCCGTCGTGGACCGAGCGCCGTGCGCATCGAGAAGGGGTGGACGAAGCACCTCCCCAAGTCGGCGCCCGAACTCCGTGAGTACCTCCGGTCGAGCTACGGCGTCGACGTGCCGCTGCTCACCCGCTTCCGCCACGCGACGCCGATGCGGGCACTCGCAGCCATGCTCGACCAGAACCTGAACCCGACGCTGAGCGAGGTCGGCATCGGGCGGAAGGCGCTCGCCGGTCTGGTGTTCGGCAACGAGGTCGACAACCAGATGCTGCGCGAACACGCGCTCGCCCTGCTCGACGCGAACGGCGTCGATGCCACGACGATCGAGGCCGTCTCGTCGGGCGCTGCCCCCAACGACGAGGTCACGGCGGCCGTCGTGACGTTCGCGCGGGCCATCGCTCCGAGCCCGGCGATGGTGACCGACGAGATCGCCGCCGACGTGACCTCGACGTTGACGCCGGCGCAGGTGATCGAGGTGGCGGTCTACGTGTCGGTGCAGCAGTGTATGCACCGCATGAGCCTGTTCTACGGCTGAGGCGCATTGTTCAGTCGAGTCCCGGGCTCGACGGAACAACTCAGGGCGAGCGGGTGACGTCGATCTCGATGGCCTTGCTCGTGGGCGTGCCGGAGACGTCGGCCTTCGATCCGATCGGGACGAGCGCGTTCGCTTCGGGGAAGTAGGCCATCGCCGTGCCCGCGGGCGTGTCGAACGGGACGGCCACGAATCGTTCGGCGCGACGCTCCTCGACCGAGCCGTCGTCGACCGTCCAGTACGACGTGATGTCGACGACGTCCATCGCCGAGAGACCCCGCGCCGCCATGTCACCCGCGTTCAGGTAGATCAGCCGACGCTGACCCTTCACGCCGCGGTACCGGTCGTCGAGGCCGTAGATCGTGGTGTTGAACTGATCGTGGCTGCGGCTCGTCTGCAGCACGAGTCGGTTCGGATCGCTCGGCTCGAAGACCGACAGCGGGGGAGCGGCGAACTCGGCGAGACCGGTCGCCGTCTTCCACGTCCGCTCCTTCGCCCCGTTCGGAAGGGCGAATCCTCCCTCGACCCGAGCACGGTCGTCGTAGCCCTCGAAGCCCGGAACGACCTGCTCGATGAGCGCACGGATCCTCCGGTAGTCACCCGCCAGCTCGCTCCACCGGATCGTCGACGTGTCGCCGATCGTCGCCGTGGCGAGGGCGGCGACGATCGACACCTCCGAGCGCAGATGCTCGGACGGGGGAGTGAGCCGACCCTGCGACTGCTGCACGATGCCCATCGAGTTCTCGGAGGTGACGAACTGCGGACCGCCCTCCTGCTCGTCGGCCTCGCTCCGACCGAGGCACGGCAGGATCAGCGCACGCCGTCCCGGCACGAGGTGCGACCGGTTCAGCTTCGTCGAGACGTGCACCGTGAGCGAGCAGTTGCGCAGCGCCCGCGCAGTGAAGTCGGTGTCGGGCGTGGCCTGGGCGAAGTTGCCGCCGAGCCCGAAGAAAACCTTGTCCGGCTCGTCGTGCATGGCGACGATCGCATCGACCGTGTCGTGGCCGGACGCCCGGGGCGACTCGAACTCGAACACCTCGTCGATCCGGTCGTGGAACCAGGCGGGCATCTTCTCGAAGATCCCCATCGTGCGATCGCCCTGCACGTTCGAGTGCCCGCGCACCGGACACAGGCCCGCACCGGGACGGCCGACCGCACCGAGCAGCAGGTGCACGTTGACGACCTCGCGGATGGTGTCGACGGCGTTGCGGTGCTGCGTGAGGCCCATCGCCCAGCACGTGACGAGACGCTTCTTGCCACGGGCGACGGTGCCGGCCAGCTCCTCGATCTCGCCCCGGGTCACGCCCGACTTCGCCTCGACCTCCGACCACTCGGTCGCCTCGACCGCGGCGAGGTACTCGGTCGCGCCGCTCGTGTGCTCGTCGACGAACGCCCGATCGACGTCGCCCGCCGCCACGATCGCCTTGGCGAGCCCCCGGAACAGAGCCATGTCGCCGTTGACCCGCACCTGGAGGTACTGCGACGCGAGATCGGTGGCCCGACCGAGCAGCCCCTTCGGCTTCTGCGGGTGCGCGAATGCGAGCAGACCCGCCTCCTTGAGCGGGTTGATGGCCACGATCGACGCGCCGTTCTCGACCGCGGTCTCGAGCGCCGAGAGCATTCGCGGGTGGTTGGTGCCGGGGTTCTGACCGACGCAGATGACGGTGTCGGCGTCGTGGATGTCATCGAGCGAGACGGTGCCCTTGCCGATGCCGATCGCCGCGCCGAGCGCCGCCCCGGACGACTCGTGGCACATGTTGGAGCAGTCGGGGAGGTTGTTCGTGCCGAAGTGGCGGACGAACAGCTGGTAGAGGAACGCGGCCTCGTTCGACGTGCGGCCCGACGTGTAGAAGATCGCGTCGTTCGGGCTCGGAAGCGTGTTCAGCTCGTCGGCCATGAGCGTGAACGCGTCGTCCCACGAGATCGGCCGGTAG
The DNA here is from genome assembly GCA_039185545.1 of Actinomycetota bacterium. Classification (GTDB taxonomy): domain Bacteria; phylum Actinomycetota; class Acidimicrobiia; order Acidimicrobiales; family Ilumatobacteraceae; genus Ilumatobacter_A. The sequence goes on along the minus strand of JBCDAK010000260.1, from coordinate 1,641 downwards.
TGGGTGCCGCCCTCGTCGAGCAGCATCGGCTCGGCGAGTCGGCCCTGCCGGTCGTGCCAGTGGTCGGACTCGGCGGCGAGGTCGGCCACGCTGTGTTCGGCGAAGAACTTGCGCCCGATCGTGCGACTCATCACCTCGGAGGCCGTGGCCTTCGCGCCGTTCTCGCAGAACTCGGCGAACGACCGGTGCTCAGGGTCGGGCCAGGCGCACGACGGACAGTCGAAACCGCCCGGCTGGTTGAGCAGCTTGAGGGCTTTGGTGCCTCGCACCGGCCCGGTGTCGCGCAGCACGTGCTTCACCGTCGACACAACCGCCGGTAGACCGCTGGCCCACTCCTTCGGCTCACCGACCTTCGGCGCGCCCTCGTCGACCGGCGGCCGATCGTCGTGCGTGATCTCGGACTGGTCCGTCATGGGAGACGCAACTCTACGAAAGCCCCACTTTGGGTCAGGCACAAAGTGTCGTTGACCGGACGGGCAGGGTGGCAATGCCACGGCCGAGGAGGACCTCGGTTCTCGGTGCGCTGGCGTTGACCAACCGCAGGTCGGGCAGGCGGTCGAGCAGGTGGCCGACCGCAATCTCGGTCTCCAACCGGGCCAACGCCGCACCGAGGCAGAAGTGGGCACCGTATCCGAACCCCAGGTGTTGACGGACGTTGTCCCGATCGAGGATCAACTCGTCCGGTCGCTCGAACACCTCGGGGTCCCGGTTCGCCCCGAGCACTCCGAGGAAGACGGTCTGCCCGGCCGTCATCTCGACGCCGTGGCGCTCGTGGTCCTCGCCGACGATGCGGACCATCAGCTTCGTGCTGCCGTCGAAGCGATGCAGCTCCTCCAGCGCCGACCCGAGGAGGTCGGGCTCGGACGCCAGGCGAGCGATCGATCCCGGGTTCGACAACAGCGACAGCATCGAGTTGCTGATCAGGTTCGTCGTGGTCTCATGCCCGCCGAACAGCAGCAGCGTCAGCGCGCCGACCAACTCCGACGACGTGAGCCCGACCGAGGGGTCGTCGTCGGTGACGGCGATCAGCGCCGAGGTGAAGTTGTCCGCCGGCTCGGCGGTGTACCGCTCGATGAGCCCGCCGAAGTAGTCGGCGAACTTCGCGGTCCCCGCGACCGCACGCTCGACCCCCGACGAGCGGTCGGAGGTCCCGAACACGATCGCCGCCAGCTGGTCGCTCCAGTGCTTGAACTCGTCGCGGTCCTCGGGAGGAACGCCGAGCAATTCGGCGATGACGATGGCCGGAAGCGGGAACGCGAAGTCGGCGACGAGGTCGAACCCGGTCCCGTCGGCCCGGCGCTCGGCGAGGTCGTCGAGCAGTTCGTCGACGATCTCCTCGATCCGGGGCCGCAGATCGGCGACCCGCTTCGGGGTGAACGCCCGGCGGAGCGGTTCCCGCAGCCGAGCATGGTCGGGCGGATCGTGGAACACCATCCATCCCCGCAACAGCTCGAACGTGGGACCCATCGCCTCCCGGTCGGCGTCGTCGAGCCGTGCCTCCAACGGCGTGAGCCGATCGCTCGACAGCCGGAGGTCGTGGAAGCCCGTCCGGACCGCCTCATGGGTGGTCAGCATCCAGGCCCGATGACGCTCGAGCCACACGACCGGACCCTGGCTCCGCAGCGAGGCGAACACGGCGTG
>JBCDAK010000259.1:0-5876 GCA_039185545.1 Actinomycetota bacterium | reverse complement strand
GATCTCATCGAGCGCAACCCGCGGTTGATCGTCGTGTCGATCAGCGGATACGGCCAGGACGGGCCGTGGATCGATCGGCGTGCCTACGCCCCCGTGGTCGAGGCGGAGGCCGGGGTCATCGACATCCAGAACCGGCGTCGCTCGGGTCGCAAGACGAAGGACCCCCTCAGCCACGCCGACGTGTACACCGGAATGGACGCGGCGAGCGGGGTACTCGCGGCGCTGTTCCAGCGAGAGCGCACCGGACGCGGCCAGTGGATCGATGTCGCCATGGCCCAGTCGATGATGTACGCCAACGAGCATCTCCACGATGCGCTGTGGGAGGGCGAGGACGATCCGAGTTGGATCCGCAGCTTCCGGCCCGACGACTACGCGGTCATGACGGTGGCGAACGGCGAGTCGCTGGTGGTGAGCGGTCATCCCGCCGAGCGCGGCACGTTCGAGTTCTTCACGGCGGCGATCGGTCAACCCGAGCTCGGCGACGACCCGCGGTTCGCCTCGGTCGAGTCACGACTCGACCACCTCGACGAGCTGCAGCAGATTATCGCCGACTTCGCCGCGACCGTCCCCGACCCCGAGACGTTCGAACGGATCTTCTCCCAGCATCGTCTCGCCGTCGGACGCGTGCGAGCACACGGTGAGCTGGCCCGCACCGACTGGGCCTCTGAACGCGACGCCGTCGTTCGTGTGAGCGATCGAGGCGACGAGACGGTGGCGTTGCCGAACGCGCCGTGGAAGTTCTCCGACGGTCCGGGCGTCGGTCTCGTGGGTGAGCCCCGGTACCGCGGCGAGGACAACCGCCAGGTTCTGGCCGAGTTGCTCGGCTACGACGATGCCCGAGTCGACGCCCTCGAAGCCGACGGCGTCCTCTCCCACCACCGCCCCCGATGACCCGACTCGCGCGTCGCTCGGTGTCTCGCACCAGGTGTCGCGCATGAGTCTCTCGTTCCCGGTCGCGCCGATGAAGGCGACGATGGGATCGCTGCCGCCCGCCGATGCCGAGTTCGATGCGGACGGAACTCCGCGGTGGGCGTACGAGGTGAAGTGGGACGGCTACCGCACGCTCGTCCACGTCGACGACGGGATGGCCCGACTCCAGAGCACGGCCGGCCACGATGTGACCGATCGGTGGCCCGAACTCGGGGCCATCGGCGATGCGGTCAACGCCGAATCGGCGATCCTCGACGGCGAACTCGTGGTGCTCGACGACGACGGCCGACCGAGCTTCTCGCTCATCCAGCGCAGCGGCGGTTCCGACGGACGACCGGCTCTGTTCCAGGCCTTCGACGTCCTGCGCATCGACGACGTCGACACGGTCGATCTCCCGTACGTCGATCGCCGACGTCTGCTCGACCAGGTCCTCGACGACGGCGACTCGTGGCGGATCCCGGCGCACCACCTCGGCGACGGCGCTGCGCTGCTGGCGGCGACCGCGTCCCAGGGACTCGAGGGTGTCATCGCCAAACGCACCGACTCGCGGTACGCACCCGGTCGCCGATCGAAGGACTGGCGGAAGGTGAAGAATCGTCTGCGAGTGTTGCTGCCGATCGGTGGGTTCACCGCCGGCGACGGCAACCGGTCGGCGAGTTTCGGCGCTCTGCTCGTCGGACGGAGGGACGGCGGCGCCGCGGGACAGCCGCCCGTCGACGGTGACGGCACGATCGGTTCGGGGCCGCTGCGGTTCGCCGGCGGGGTCGGCACCGGATTCGACGTGAAGACCCTGGGCGACCTACGACGGCGTCTCGACGCGCTCGTCGTCGATCGCTCGCCGTTCGACCCGGCCCCGCCGTCGGCCGTGACCCGGACGGCCACGTGGGTCGAGCCGTCGCTCGTCGCCGAGATCGAGATCGCCGAGTTCACCAACGACGGCCACGTGCGTCACGCCAGCTTCCTCGGGCTTCGTGACAGCGGGTGATGACGACCGTCAGGAAACGAGGATCGAGAGAAAGCGGGTCCACCCCGCGGCGTGCGAGCCGACGAGGTCGAGGGGGAGTCCGTCGTGGCGGAGGACCATCCGGGATCCGGTCTCGGTCGCTGCGATCGTGACCGAGACGGTCGACCCGCCCGGCTCGAGTTCGCCTCCCTCCCACCCGAAGGTGAACACGATCTCGCTCGGAGGCTCGACGGTCACGAACCGACCGCTCATGACGTGGGTGTCGTCCACGACGACGCGGATCTCGCCGCCCGGTCGGGCGTCGACGGCCGCCGCGCGGCCCCACCACGAAGCCAGGCCCTCGGCAGTGGTCCACATCTCGAAGACCGTCCGAGGAGACGCGTCGACCTCGAGGACGTGCTCGAGGGTGGTCGTCGGCGCACCGGTCACGAGTGGTCACCCCGTTCGCGCGCCTCGGCGGCCCGCTTCAGGTCGATCAGACGGTCGCGCCACATCTCGTCGATGAACGTGGACACGGGCGAGAGGGCCTCGACCCGGGCCGAGTAGAGCCGGCGACGTCCGTCGGGGCGTACCGCGACGAGGCCGGCATCACTGAGAACGCGGAGATGTTGCGACACGGCGGGCCGGCTGATCTCGGGGAAGTGCTCGGCGAGGTCGCCCGCCGTCCGCTCGCTGGTCCGGACGAGTCGGAGGAGCCCGCGACGGGTCGAGACGGACAGCGCATCGGCGACGCGATCGATGTCGGTGTCTCGATCGAGGGTTGCGGCGGATGATTCATTCATGTAAGCAACAGCTTACACATTGGAGCGATCGTCGTTCCACCCGTCCTGTGAGGAGCTGGCCATGACCGACATCGTCGACCGAGACATCTGGACGAGCCGCCGCGTCGAGTTGCTCGAGGCCGAGAAGCGGTTGATGCGCGAGCACGACCGAGTCGCCGCCGCCCGCCGTGACCTGCCGTGGGTGGAGGTGTCGACCGAGTACCGGTTCGACACCGAGCAGGGTCAACGGTCGCTGAGCGACCTGTTCGGCCGCCACAGCCAGCTCGTCGTGTACCACTTCATGTTCGGCGGCGACTGGGACGAGGGCTGCCCCAGCTGTTCGTTCTGGGCCGACAACTTCGACGGCATCGACCGCCACCTCGCCGCGCGCGACGTCGCGTTCGTCGCGTCGTCGACCGCCCCGCTCGATCGGCTGCTCGGGTACCGCGACCGCATGGGCTGGTCGTTCGACTGGGTGTCGAGCGGTGGCGGGACGTTCAACCGCGACTTCGGTGTGGCGGGCTCCGACACGTACAACTTCCGCTCGGTCGCCGAGCCGCTCGCCGAGTCGCCCGGGCGCAGTGTCTTCGCCCGGCGCGGCGACGACGTTTTCCACACGTACTCGATGTACGCCCGAGGGCTCGAGGTGTTCAACGGGGCCTACCAGCTCCTCGATCTCGTTCCGAAGGGCCGAGACGAGGACGAGCTTGCGTGGACGATGGAGTGGCTGCGCCGCCACGACCGGTACGAGGCGACGACGACGAGCTGAGCCATCCGATCGCTGATCCGATCGGCCGTCGGATGTCGGGAGGTGCCAGGCACTCTCCGACATCGTCCGTAGGATCCGAGGCGTGGCGCTGATCGTCCAGAAGTACGGCGGGACATCGGTCGCCGACCCCGACCGCATCCATGCGGTCGCCGACAACATCGTCTTCACGAAGCGGCGAGGTCACGATCTCATCGTCGTCGTGTCGGCGATGGGCAAGGCGACCGACAACCTCATCTCTCTCGCCGACTCCGTGTCGCGCACCCAGTCGGGTCGTGAGATGGACATGCTGCTCACCACGGGCGAGCGCCAGACCGCGGCGCTGATGACCATGGCGCTGCACGACCGTGGTGTCGACGCCATCAGCTACACGGGCAGCCAGGTCGGCATCATCACCGACACGTCGCACCGCAAGGCGAAGATCGTCGACGTCAAGGGCGACCGCGTCCGAGCGTCGCTGGCCGACGGCAAGGTGTGTGTGATCGCCGGGTTCCAGGGGGTCAGCACCGACAAGGAGATCACCACGATGGGCCGCGGCGCGTCCGACCTCACGGCGTCGGCGCTCGCCGGCGCGATGGGGGCCGAGTCGTGCGAGATCTACACCGACGTCACCGGCGTGTTCACCGCCGACCCGCGCATCGTCCCGCAGGCCCGCAAGCTGAACCGCATCCACTTCGACGAGATGCTCGAGATGGCCGGCGCCGGGTCGAAGGTGCTCGCCATGCGGTCGGTGGAGTTCGCCCGCAACCATGACGTCCCCCTCCACGTGCGCTCCGCCTTCACCTGGGAGCACGGCACGCTGGTCAGCAACGAGGAGCCATCCGTGGAAGATCCGATCATCTCCGGTGTCGTGACCGACATGAGCGAAGCCAAGGTCACCATCGTCGGCGTTCCCGACAAGCCGGGCATCTCGGCGGCGCTGTTCGAGCCGCTCGCCGAGGCCAACGTCAACGTCGACATGATCGTGCAGAACACGTCGATCGACGGCATGACCGACATCAGTTTCACGATGCCGATGGCCGACATGGCCCAGTCCGAGACCATCGTCCAGCAGGTGGCATCCGACATCTCGGCGAAGGACGTCACCCACGACGACGACATCGGCAAGCTGTCGCTCGTCGGCGCCGGCATGAAGTCGTCACCGGGCATCGCCGCCAAGATGTTCCGCGTCCTCGCCGACGACGGCGTCAACATCCAGATGATCTCCACGTCGACCATCCGTGTGTCGGTGATCATCCCGGCCGGCGAGATGGAGCGCGCCGCTCGTGCGTTGCACACGGCGTTCGGCCTCGACTCGGGCGCCGACTACTCGGCCCCCCTCCCCGAACGCCGCTGACCGATCGCTCGATCAGGCGTCCGACCGTTGAGGCCGGACGCGTGAGCCGTGCTGATCTCTGGGGAGAGCGTCCCCCAGGTCGAGCGGTTCCACGACACCCGTGTCGAGATCGACGACGATCGGCGTTCCATCCGATCGATCGCAGATGACGCCGCCGTCGATGACGGCCGCCGATTCGCAGAAACCGGCGTCGATCGAGACGCCGTTCGGGCGGAGTCGGATCTCGGTCGTGGCGGACGCGCCCGTGTCGAGATCGAGCGTCTGGACCACGAGCACGGGATCGAACGCGTCACCGTCGAACCGAGGCATCAGCACCGAGAGGGTCCGACCGTCGATCGCGAGCGAGAAGCTGGTGTCGTCGAGCAGCTCGAGGTCGTGCTCGCCGAACTCCGAGTCCGTTCGACCGCCGTCGGGGGCGTGGTGGAGAAGCCGGCCGTCGTGGGAGACGACCTCGATCCAGTTCGTCCCGGCGTCGGCGTGTAGGAGCACCATCTCGCGCTCCGTGAGCCGGCCGGCCCGGATCGAGTGCTCCCAGTCACCACGACGACCGAGATCGGTCTCCCCGAACGTGTCGAGGTCGACGAGCAGGAGCCGATCGTCCGCATCGTCGATTCCCGCCGGCATGGCGAACCTCGTCCAGACGAGCATGACGGGCCGGCCGTCGACGACCCCGACGTCGAGCAGGGACACGCTCCAGCCGTCTCGAGAGCGGTACTCCCGGACCCTCGTCGGCGGGCCCGACTCGCGACCGTCGACGACGCCCACGGACGAGACGTCGGGACGTCGACCGCTCGAGCGAAGGAGTTCGACGTCGGTGAGCTGGAAGGCGATCGTGTCGTCGATCCACCGGGCGTCCAACACGTCCGCAGCGACGACGGGTGAGGGATCGAATCCGATTCCCGTCGCAGGGACGAAGAGGCCCGTCGGGCCGGCGAGCAAGAGCGGCGCGTCGACGGACCGGGTCGTCACGTCCACGAGGGGCGGGGAGAGCGGAACGGTTTCGCCGGTCGTGGTGGTGGTCGTCGTCGTGACGTCCGGGCTCGTCCGTGGCGGGGCCACGGGGTCGGTGGCCCCGACGGCCGTCGTCGGTGGTGTCTCGGTCGGGAGCGGTACGTCGGG
>JBCDAK010000258.1:0-5901 GCA_039185545.1 Actinomycetota bacterium | reverse complement strand
TGGGCGATGTGGATCCACCACTCCTGCGGGAGCTTGATGAAGACCCAGATCGCGGCGGCGATCCCGATGACGGATCGATCGGAGAGCGACTGGTCGTTCCAGCGCAGACGGACCACGGCGATCGCGATGAAGTAGTACTCGAAGGTGTTGGGGAACAGCAGCAGGAGGGGGCGCCACTCGGTGAGTTCGAACAGCGTCACACCGACGAGCCGGTAGTACCAGAGGAAGATCGCCACGAGGACAGCCATCTGGTTGCGCCAGTTGCGGAACGTCGCGATGTACGCGATGGCCAGGTAGTGGATGTCGAGGGCCTTGTCGTAGCTCTGGTAGCTGTCGAGGTTGAGGTCGGTGAACGTCTGGAAGATCGTCTGGTCGGCTGCGTCGAGCATGAGAGCGAACACGATCGCCGGGAGCGGAAATCGCAGGATGAGCAGCGGCGCGAACAAGCGCAGCAGCAACACGATGAGGAAGACCGTCAGGTCCGACACGCCGGTGACCGTAGGTCACGGCCGGAACTGGAACCACACCGCCGAGTGATCGCTCGCCCGGCCGGGTTCCACGACGCCCGCTGCAACCGGGGTCACGCCGCGATGGAAGACGTGGTCGAGGGCGAGCGGTCGACCGGCGCGCCGGATCGTCGCGTCCTCGCTGAGTCGCGCGCGTTCGAGACCCGCCGCCCGGATCATCGACGAGACCGTGTCGATCCCGCGCCGCGTGACCGTGTTGAAGTCGCCGCCGAGGATCATCATCGGTGCCGGGTCCCGCCGCATGACGTCGGCGACCGTTCGGAACTGGCGTCGGCGCAGGTGCGGTGCCATCACCGGGATCTCCGCATGGGTGCACCACAACCGGATGTCGTGGCCGAGGTCGGTGGTCGCTGCGACAGCGATGCGGCGTGTTCCGCTGATCGTCGCGGTGTGGGGGAGGGGGACGACTCGGCGATCGCGGAGCGGTGACCGGCTGAGGATCGCGTTGCCGAACTCGCGACCGGTCTGTGGGTGCATGCAGGCGGGCTCGTAGTGGAGCTCGAGCGCGAGTGCGGAGGCGATTCGTCGTGCGCCGTCGCCGTCGAGTTCTTGCAGCAGCAGGGCGTCGGCGACGGACAGCATCGGGTGTGTCGACAGCAGGTCGGCCGCCGCGTCGACCTGCTCGCCGAATCGGACGTTCCAGGTCACGACGGTCGTGACGTCAGCCGAATCGCTCTCGTCGCCGTGCACCCGTCGATTCTCGCCGTTCGGTCAAGTCGTGGAGCGCCGGGACCGATGTGTCGAGGAGGAGCGCGGCGGCCCGACCGTCGCTCGGACATGACGATCAGCGACGACCTCGAGCTCGACACGACGGCGGACGATCTCCGCGACGAGCTCACGTTGGCGCGCCGCCGGTTCCAGCTCGCGTTCGACGAGGCTGCGATCGGGATGGCGTTGGTGGAACTCGACGGCCGATTCATCGATGCCAATGCCTCGCTGTGCACGCTGTTCGGGCGGAGTCGGGAGGAGCTCACCACGATTCGGTTCCCGGACGTGACACACGAGGACGATCTCGCGGCCGATGTCGAGCACGTGCGCGAGATGATCGAGGGCCGACGAACCACGTACCAGACGCAGAAGCGATACCTCCGGCCCGATGGATCGGTCATCTGGGGCCTCCTGTCGGTGTCGATCGTCCGCAGCGAGGTGGGCGAGCCCGACCACTTCATCGTCCAGATCCAGGACCGGTCCGAACACCAGCGAGCCGAGGATCAGCTCGCTCGGACCATCGAAGAGCTCGAGCGGAACGAGCGTCGGTATCGCTCGTTGATCGAGCCGTCCGTCGACCTGGTGGCGCGGATCGGTATCGACGGGCGCGTCGAAGACCTGAACCAATGCGCGGCCGGCGCGATCGGCGGCCCGCGCGACGAGATGATCGGACGTCATCTCAACGAGGTCCTTCCGGAGGCGCTCGCGAACTCGATCCTCGACGGTGTCACGAGCGTGTCCTCGACCGGTCGCCCCGACGAGATGTGGCGCGAGTGGCTGGAGCCCGCCGACGGTCTGCCCGGCTGGTTCCTGATCCGCGTCCTCCCCGTCGAGCCGCAGAACGGCTCCGGCTACGTCGAGCACGTACATCTGATCGCGAGCGACATCACCGAGCTCGTCGAGAACGAGCAGCGGCTCTCGCAGATGGCGCTCGTCGACCCGCTGACCGGACTCTCGAACCGGGCTGCGGTGTTCGACCGTCTGCAGCACGCCCTCGACCGCCTCGATCGACACCCGGTGCCCGGTGTCGTCGTGGCACTGATCGACCTCGACCGCTTCAAGGCGATCAACGACACGTTCGGTCACAGCGCCGGTGACGACGCACTGCGGGCCGTCGCCGACGCGCTGCAGGGTGTGGCGCGTCCCGAGGACACGGTCGGTCGGCTGGGCGGCGACGAGTTCGTCGTCGTCTTCGAGGGCATTCCCGACCGCGACCGTGCCGGTGAGCTCGGCCGTCGGCTCGTCGAGAAGCTCGTGGGGACGACCGTCGACGTCGGCGACGGCCGTCCCCACGGTCTGTCCGGGAGCGTGGGTGTGGCGTTCACCGACACGGTCCTGCCGATCAACGACCTGATCGCCCGGGCGGACCGGGCCATGTACCAAGCGAAGAACCGCGGCCGTGGTCGCAGCTGGGTCGAAGACGGCGACGAGACGGGGTCGAGCGCGTCGTCGGGGGCGATGTTGCGCGAGCTCACGGCGGCGCTGTCGAAGCGCGAGTTCGAGTTGCACTACCAGCCGATCGCGCGCTCCGAAGATCTCCGGGTCGTCGGCTTCGAAGCGCTGCTGCGCTGGCGGCATCCCGAGCGAGGCCTCGTCCCGCCGATCGAGTTCCTCGACTCGCTGTTCAGCACGGGTGAGATCGAGCCGGTCGGCCAGTGGGTGGTGCGGACCGCTGTCGAGCAGCTGGCCGAGTGGCAGCGCCGCCCGCAGACCGAGCATCTCCAGATGCACATCAACGCCAGTCCGGCCGAGCTCGCGTCTCCCGGCTTCGTCGCGACGCTCCGCGACGAGTTCTCGGCCCGCTCGGTCGACCCGGCACGGTTGAGTATCGAGATCACCGAGCAGGCGCTCGCCGGATCGATCGTGTCGGGCGCCGCACTCGCCGAGATCGCGTCGACCGGCGCTCGCCTGATCCTCGACGACTTCGGAACCGGCGTGTCGTCGCTGTCGCACCTGCGGACCCGACCGCTCCACGGGATCAAGATCGATCGCAGCTTCGTGTCGGGTGCGGACACCGACGACTGCGAGCGTGCCATCGCCGAATCGGTGATCCAGCTGGGCTCGGCGCTCGGGGTGGAGGTCACGGCCGAGGGCGTCGAGACCGAGGCGCAGGCCGAGTGGCTGCGCACGGTCGGCGCCCCCCTCCTCCAGGGGTGGTACGTCGGGATGCCACAGCCGATCGGCGACGTCGTCGAACCCCCGAGTGCAGGGTGACGCCGGCCTGACCGTGGCCCGTGCCGCCGCCCGACGAACTCGTTCAGGACGAGCGGAGGGCGAGAGGCTTCGAGCCGAGGAACTGGCTGGTGTAGGTCGCCAGGTTCCCGATGTAGTTGGCCCGCGGTGGGGAACGTCCCGTCGACGGGCATTGCGGAGACGGGGAGTCGATCCCCGTCACCCGCGATCAGCCGCATCGTCACCCGATCGACGAAGTCGGCGCCGTTGAGCGAGGCGACGCCGTCGAACACCGTCGCGAACGTCGGGACTCCATCGATGGAGACGGCGGGGCCCGGAACGGGAACCGGTGCCATCTCTGCGAGCGCCCGATCGACCGCGGCGACGTTCCGTTCGACGACGGCCTGACCGCGTCGACCGTAGGCCTTCTCGATCGACTCCTTGATCGCTGCGACCGCGTCGTCGATCGGCATCACGTCGGCGAGTGCGAAGAAGCACGGCTGCATCACCGTGTTGATCTTCCCCGGCATGCCGAGCTCGCGAGCGATGCGCGCGGCGTCGATCGAGAACACCGTGAGGTCGCGGTCGATGATCTCGCGCTGGATCGACGCCGGCAGGTTCTCCCAGACCTCGTCGGCCGGGTACGGCGCATTGAGGAGGAACGTCCCGCCCCGCACGGCGGTCTCGAGGACCGGGAAGCGATCGAGCAACCCGAATTGGTGACAGGCGACGAGGTCGGCGTCCTGGATGAGGTACGTCGAGTCGATCCTCTCGGGGCCGAAGCGCAGGTGCGACACCGTCATGGAGCCGGACGTGGACCTCAAAGAGCAGGAGCCCGTCGGCGACAAGTGGGCGTATCTGTCCGAGGAGACCGTGGGACTTCTCGACACCGACGTGATCGTCAACATGGTGACCTATGGACCACCGGACGTTCTCGACGGCCAGCCGGTGTTCCAAGCGATCCCCGCGGTCGTCGACGGACGATTCGTCCACCTCACCTACGACGAGTCCTTCGCCATCAACTTCCCGTCACTCCTGACCGCCACCCTCGTCGGCGACGCACTCAGCAAGGTCGCAGCAGCGGCGACGGAGTAGCGAGCCCCCGGTCGGCCGTCGCATCGGGCTGGCCGACGTCGGGTTCACTCCGGACCGGAGGAACCGCCGCCGGAAGACGTGCGGGCGCAACGAGTCGGCTGAGTCGTCGGACGCGGGGCGATCGAGTCATCTGAGTGTTAAGTAACCTTGACGACTCGAAGTAGCGTAGTGGGATGCGCATCGAGTCCGTCCAGGGAGTCGTGCTGGACGAGTGTCGGGCCCGTCCTCCCGTCCCAGACGCACATGGGACCGCCGGCACCGACGGATTCGATGAGGCACACCACGGTCTTCTGTGGTCGAACCGATCGGGGCTCGAGGTCCGCACGCCGAGGCTCTCGCTGATGGTGCGCCCGAGATCGGGGCTGTGGGTCCCGGCCGGTCTGCCGTACACCGTCGAGGCGACGGCGCCGTGGTGGACGGCGTCGTTCGTCGCCCGTTCGTGTCCGATGGCCTGGCGGCGCGTCTCGGTCGTCGAGTTCGATGACGTGATCGGATCGTTGCTCGCCCACGTGGCGGTGCATCCCGAGCGACCGTGGTCGGCCGACTTCGTTTCGGCGGTGGTGACCCATCTCTTCGACTCCTTCGCCGCACAGCCGGTGCCGTTGACATTTCCGACCGATCCTCGGGCGCGAGAGGTCGCGGACGGTCTCGTCGCCGATCCGGCCTCGGCGTTGGAGCTCTCGGAGTGGGCGCCGCGGGTCGGAGCGAGCGAACGGACACTACGTCGGCTCTTCCTCGAGCAGACCGGCCTCACCTTTCGACGCTGGCGGGTGCGCCTTCGTGCGCACGGCGCCATGCGGTTGCTCGCCGACGGCCAGCCGGTCGGTGAGGTCGCGCGAACGTTCGGGTACACGTCGACGACGGCCTTCGCCCGGGCGTTCGAGAGTGAGATCGGGGTCGGACCCTCCGAGTACGCCGGGGGAGTCGACAGACGCCTCGACCCGGAGCCCTGGGTCGGCGCCGACGATTGGCCGATGCGGTCGAGCAGTTGGCCACGACGGCGCGATCGGTCGGAGAAGTCTCTCGTCGACTTTGCGGAACGACTGATCGGAGACGAGATGAATGGTTGGGGCACGCGCGCGGCGCTGTTCGGTGTGGGAGCGATGCTGATGGTCGCTGCGTGTGGCAGCGATGACGACGACGCGACCGACGACGAGTCGGCGTCGGTGCCTTCAGCCACCGACACGGAGACCACCGACGACGCCGACGAGGCCTCGGCGACGGCGACGGCGGCCAGCGAGGCGGCCGCGGGTGAGCCCGTCTCGGTGGTGGACGGACTCGGCCGGACCCTGACCTTCGAGGAGACGCCGTCGCGCATCGCCTGCCGTGTCTCGGGGTGCGGAATGGTGCTCGCCGACCTCGGCCTCGTCCCGGTCTCGACGTTCTTCGAGCCCGAACG
>JBCDAK010000257.1:0-5962 GCA_039185545.1 Actinomycetota bacterium | reverse complement strand
CTCGAAGAGTGGTCACACGCCGAGTCCCGCGGAGCCTCGATCATCGGCGAGGTGCTCGGTGGCGCGTCCAACGCCGACGCCCACCACATCACCGCGCCGGCGCCCGGGGGCGTCGGCGCGATCACCTGCATGCGTTCGGCGCTGGCCGATGCGGGGATCGAGCCCGGCCACGTCCGGCAGGTGCAGGCGCACGGCACCTCGACGCCACTCAACGACGCGGCCGAGGCCTCGGCGATCAGCGTGGTGTTCGGGGCGGGAACGGTCCGGGTCGTGTCGCCCCCGGGCGTGACCGGACACGCCTTGGGCGCTGCGGGAGCTCTCGAGGCGGCGGCGTCACTGCTGTCGATGCAGCACCGCCTGATCCCGCCCACCGCCAACACGGTCGAGGTCGACCCGGAGCTCACGATCGATCTGGTGGTGGGTGAACCGCGCCCGTGGGAGCCCGGCCCGACGATCTCGAACAACTTCGGGTTCGGCGGCCACAACGGATCCGTCGTCTTCGCTCCGATTCCCTGAGTCGAGTCGACGCCGTGCTCGCCCGGCGTCGAGCCCGCTCGTCAGGCCGGGACCACGAGGCGGGCGACGTCGTCGAGCGACGAGACCCGGTGCGTCGGTGTCGGTTCGACCCGGTCCTCGCCCACATCGGCCGTGAGCCAGATCGAGTCGATCCCGGCAGCCGAGGCGCCGGCGATGTCGCTCGACAGTGAGTCGCCGACCATCACGGTCGACTCCCGAGATCCGTCGACGCCGAGCTGCTCGAACGTCAGGTCGAAGATCGCCGGGTCGGGTTTCGCCACGGCGACCTCGCCACTGATCACGACGGCGTCGAAGACCTCGTCGAGCTGCAACCGTGCCAGACGACCTCGCTGGACCTCACCGATCCCGTTCGTCACGAGGCCGAGCCGCACACGTCCCGCGAGCGCGTCGAGCAGCGCCGACGCGCCGGGGAGGAGATCGCCGAACCGGATCAGCCCACCGACGAAGGTCCGCGCCATCGCCTCCGGGTCTGCGTCGAGACCGACGACCGCGCAGAACTCCTCGAAGCGGCGGATCCGGACGTCGTCGGGCCGCAGGACCCCCTCCTCCACCTGGCGCCAGAGCTCTCGGTTGAGGCGGTCGTAGGTCGGACGATGACGCTCGGGATCGTCGAGGCCCACCGACCGCATCGTCGAGTCATACGCGGCCGCCTGGGAGGAGCGGGAATCGAGCAGGGTGTCGTCGAGATCGAACAGAACGGTCGCCCACACGTCACCGGCGGGCGCGCTCACGCATCGACCAGGACGAACATCAGGTCGCACGAGGTCGCGACCTGTCCGTCGACCGAGGCGGTGCCGCTCCCCTTGCCGGCGCGAGCCGACATCCGCCCGAGCTCGACGCGGAGCTCCAGGGTGTCACCGGGGCCGACCTGACGGCGGAAGCGGGCTCCGTCGAGGCCACCGAACAGCGGGAGCTTGCCGGCGAATCGCTCGTCGGAGAGCACCGCGCACGCCCCGAGCTGTGCGATCGCCTCGCACATGAGCACGCCGGGCAGTGTGGGCCGACTCGGGAAGTGCCCGGCGAAGAAGGCCTCGTCGCCCGTCAGCCGCCAGAGGCCGGTCGCCGACTCACCCGGCACCATCTCGGTCAGCTCGTCGATGAACAGGAACGGCGCCCGGTGCGGGATGAGATCGGACGGAGCCGGGAGTGCGGCGTTCGGATCGGACGGATCGGCCATGGGTCCATCATGGCAAGTCCCTAGTGTCTCGACCGTGGAGGTCGGACTGCTCACACTCGGCGACCGGATCGACGATCCGCTCACCACCCACTCCCCCACCGACGCCGACCGGCATCGGATCGTCGTCGAGCAGGCGGTGGCCGCCGAGGCTGCTGGGTTCTCGGCGGTGCACCTCGGCGAGCACCACTTCTCCGAGTACGTCCTCACCTCGCCGCCGGTCGTGCTGGCGGCGATCGCCGAACGCACGACCACCGTGCGCCTGTCGAACGGTGTGGCATTGGCGGCCAACCTCGATCCCGTCCGCACCGCCGAGGACTACGCCACGGTCGACGCCCTCTCGGGCGGGCGGCTCGAACCGTGCTTCGGCCGGGGCAGCATCTACCCCGACGTGTACACGCAGTTCGGGCAGTCACCCGACGAGGCCACGGCCCGGTTCGCCGAGAACGTCCGACTGATCGATCTGCTCTGGCGAGCGGACGAACCGGTCGACTGGTCGGGGGAGTTCCGTGCGCCGCTGACCGACGTCGTCGTCCACCCGCGGCCGGTGCAGCGACCGCGGCCACCGTTGTGGATCGGCGGCGGCTGGTCACCCGACACCGTCCGGCTCGCGGTCGAGATCGGCGCGTGGCTGATGCTCCCGACCGTGCTCGGCACGTGGGAGATGTTCCGGCCGATCGTCGAGTCGTACGTCGAGCAGTGGGACGCCGCCGGCCGCGACCCGACCGATCGCCGGATCGGGTGCTGCAGCCACGTGTGGATCGGTCCCGACGGAGCCGAGGCCCGAGACCGGTGGGAGAAGCGCTACGTCCGCTACCTCACCGCGGTCGATCGGTGGGTCCGCGAGTCGCACGAACGCGCCGGACTCGATGCGCCGGGCAGGTCGATGGGGGGCGACTACGACGCGATGTTGTCGAGCGTCGCCATCTGCGGATCACCCGAGGAGGTGATCGACCGGATGGGGGTCGCCGCCGAGACACTCTCGCTCGACACGCAGTTGGCGATGGTCGACCTCGGGGGTGCGCCGCTCGACGAGATCACCGACACGATCGAGATGCTCGGCGAGACGGTGATCCCCTCGGTCGCCTCGCTCTGATGCGCTCCCGTGTTGCACGACGTGCCCCGGGACGTCACGCGACACCCGGGTCGATCGGTCAGGTGTCGGTGCCCGGGCGGCGGGTGACCTCGGCCTCCGGGTCGCCGTCGTAGCCCGGCGGGAACGTCGCGAGGAGCTGCTCGCGGGTCGGGGTGATCCGTTGCTTCGCCTCGGCAGGGAGCTGCTTCGCGATCGCCTTCATGATCCGCTTCGTGTCCTTGTCGAGCGATCGGTACTTCAGCTCGACCGGCAGTCCGACCGAGAGGCGCACGGTGGGCGGGTCGATCACGTTGAGCATGTTCGGGACCCGGCGGTTGCGCGGCCACACCTTCTCGGTCCCCCACAGTCCGATCGGGATCACCGGCGCTTCGGTCATCTGAGCCAGACGGGCGGCGCCCCACCGCCCCGTCAACTCGGGGTCGAAGAACGCAGGACCCCGGGGGATGGTGCCCTCGGGCATGAGCGCGACCATCTCGCCGCCGTCGAGCGCGTCGGCCGCGGCCTGGAGCGGCTCGTCGGATCCCGAGGCTCGGTCGACGCGGATCCCGCCCATCGCAGTGGCGAGCTGACCGACCACCGGCGCGTCGAACACCTCTTTCTTTCCGAGGAAGCGGGCCGGGCGGCCGACCTGCGAGATGGCGACCGACACCGCCGCCGAATCGAAGTAGCTGCGATGGTTGGCGACGAGGATGCACGGACCCTCGCTCGGAATCCGGTCGAGACCCTGGAAGTCGAACCGTGCGTACGGGTACGCACTGGGTCGGTTGAGCTTGCCGAGAAGCTCCTGGAGTTCGAGATCGACCACCGGCACCTTGACGACGCCGGGCGACACGTCGAGATTCACCGTGGGCCAGCGCCGTGCGGCCGCGAGGAGGATCATCCGCGGGTCGGGATTGACGACGACCGGATGCCCGACCGCGTCGAGCATCGGAGCGTCGTAGAAGCTGTCGGAGTACGCCCAGCTCTCGGCGAGGTCGACGTCGTGTGCCTCTGCCCACGTCTGGATGCCGGTGAGCTTGCCCGCCGACCAGACGAAGGGACCGTCGAGCTCTCCGTCGTAGTTGCCGTCGGCGTCGACCGAGTACCGCGTGGCGACCACGTCGTCGAATCCCATCGCCTCGGCGAACGGCTGGACGAGGTCGTACGGCGTGGTCGTCGCCAACACGATCGGTCGCCCGGCCTCTCGGTGTTCGTCGAGCGCGAACTCGGCGAACGGCTGGACGAGGTCGATCAGCTGGTCGACGACCGTCGCCGCGGCATCGCGGACGGCAGCGGACGAGCGTCCCTTCGCGGCGAGTGGGCCCTGGCGGGCGATGAGCATCGACGGCAGGGTCTCGCCGATGCGGTTGAAGAGGCCGTACAGGAGCTTCTCGCCGGGGATCGGACCGCTCGTGAGACCCGCGTGTTCCATCGCCTGCGAGAACACGGCGCCGGACGCACCGGCGAGCAGCGTTCGATCGAGATCGAAGAAGGCGGCACCACGGGTCATCGGGTCACCCTACGGTTCGCGCCCGGGGTCAGGTCTCTCCCGGAAACGGGAAAGACCCGGCGCCTGGCGGCGTCCGGGTCTCTCAACCTGAGGTTCCGCTCCGATGGGGGATCGGAGATGATGGAGCCTCTTCCGAGTGGAACATGGGGGGTGTTCGCACGTCGATGTGATGATCGGGGTTCACGTGGGGGTTTGTGAACGTGATCACGTTGTCATGTGAAAGTATGCACGAGCGCCGTTCCATCTCGCAAGCAGATTCCGAAGATACGGGCTATCGTTTTCTCAGATGGATGTCCGCCAGCTGTCGGCGATCGTGGCGATCGCCGACCACGGAACGTTCTCGGCGGCGGCGCGAGCGCTCTTCACCGTGCAGTCGAACGTGTCGGGACACGTCGCTCGTCTCGAGAAGGAGCTCGGGACCACGTTGGTCGATCGATCGAGCGGTTCGCTGACCGACGACGGGATGCGGGTCGTCGAACGGGCGCGGCGGGTCCTCAACGAGATCGACGACATCACCTCCGACGTCGCGAGCCGCCACGAGAACGTCGTCGGCCAGACCCGCATCGGCGTCATCGGGACCACCGCGCGGTGGATCCTGCCGGCACTCCTGGCCCACCTCGCCGCCACCCATCCGAACGTGCGCGCCGTGGTCCAGGAAGGTGCGACGTCGACGCTGACGCCCAACGTGCTCGGGGGTGAGCTCAACGCGGCGATCGTCCACCTGCCGGTCGACGACGACGACTTCGTGGTCGAGCCGCTGTTCGCCGAGGATCTCGTGGTCGTCGTCCGTGACGATCATCCGCTCGCCAACCGCGAGAGCGTGAGCCTCGCTCGACTGTCCGACGAGCCACTCCTGCTCCCACCCAGCGGCGCCGCCCTCCGCCGTGTTCTCGACCGGGCGGCGGCCGCCCACGGCGTCACCCTCAAGCCACAGGCCGAGATCGACGGCGTGCGCCTGCTCGCCTCCCTCGCCTTCGACGGATTCGGAAGCGCCATCGTCCCCGCCACCGCGCTGCCGACCTGGCTCACGGGTCCGTTCCGCACGATCGCCGTCCCCGATCTCCCGCGACGCGTCGTCGCGACCGTGCGGCGACGTCGACCCGGCCCGAACGCACCCACCTTCGTCACGCTCGAGGCGCTCCACGAGGTCGTCCGCACACAGGGCGAGGAGCAGCCCGGCGTCCACCTCGAGGTGCGGGCCACCGGCGGCGACCCGACCAACGGTGTGCCCACCCCGGGAACCCGTTGACCGCCGGCGCGTGACGTACGCTCCCCGGCGATGTCGCTGACCGACCGGCCCGCCGATGCGTTCGGACTCGACCGCTTCGTGCCCGGGACCGCACGAGTCGACCTCGTCGAGATCGACGACGGGCACGGCGGGCAGACGATGGTCATGTGGGCCGAGATCGTCGACGACGACGCCGGGGACGACCCGGTGCGGCTCGACGACGCCACGTCCCAGCAGCTCGAACGCGGGATCCGAGCGGCACTCGACCAGCGGATCCCTCTGGTGCTGCTCGTCGCAACGAGCGGTGCCGACATCGTCCAGGGCGCGCCGGCGCTCCACGCATGGGGACGGATGGCGGCTGCGCTCACCGCATGCTCGGGAGTGATCCCGACGATCGTCATCGTCGACGGTCCTGCGGTGTCGGGACCCGCCCTGCTG
>JBCDAK010000256.1:0-6009 GCA_039185545.1 Actinomycetota bacterium | reverse complement strand
GTCACGAACGACGACATCGCCGCAGCCACGCAAGGGGAGGGGATCGTGGGCGCCGTGACGGCGGGCTGCCCGATCATCCCGACCATCCCGGGCGACCGCCACCGCACCGTCGCCGGGATGGCGTACGTCGCCGCGCAGGGCGACATCTACTTCAACATCCACACCAAGCAGCAGAACTTCTTCGGCGACATCCGCGGACAACTCCAGCCCGTGTCGGACGACGTGCTCGAGGCGGCTGGGATCTCGAGATTCGAGTCGCCGCAGGGTCTCCTGACCGCGACCGACGCACCGCAGACGGCGCCGGGACAGTACCGGCGTGATCCCGAGCAGCTCCGGTTCTACTGCGAGGTGCCGGTGCACTTGCTTCCCGATGGTGTGGTCACCGCCGCCGGCGGAATCGAGAAGGTCGAGGACTGACGTGGACATCGGCATCAACGGAACCAACACGCTGCTCGCCGCCGACCTCGGCGCGCTGCACACCGACATCACGTCGGCCGAGGCCGACGGATTCTCCGCCTACTGGTTGGCCCAGTCGGGGAGCGTCGACGCCATGACCGTCTTCTCAGCGCACGGAACCGGGAACGGCGCGACCCGCCTGGGCACCGCCGTGATCCCGACATGGACCGTGCATCCCCAGGCGATCGCGGCGCAGGCGCTCACGACGCAGGCGGCCATCGGCGGTCGGCTCGTCCTGGGCCTGGGTCTGTCGCACGAACCGACGGTCCGGGAGCGTTGGCGGCTCACCTGGGAACGCCCGCTGCGCCAGATGACGGACTTCCTCGACATCCTCGTGCCGCTCCTCACCGACGGTGCCGCGCGACACGACGGACACTTCTGGAGCTACGAGGGTGAGATCCAGCGCATCGGCGACCCTCCGACGGTCATGCTCGCCGCCCTCGGCGAGCAGATGCTCCGTCTCGCGGGCCGTCGGACCGACGGCACGATCCTCTGGTGCGTCGGTTCCGCCACGGTCCGCACCCACATCGCACCGGTCATCAACGCGGCGGCCGCCGACGCCGACCGGCCGCCACCCGAGATCATCTGTTCGCTCCCGGTGTGGGTCACCGACGATCCGGGCTCGGCTCGTGGGTTCCTCGACCAGGTCCTCGCCAGCTACGCAGAACTACCCAGCTACGCCTCGATGCTGCGACGCGAAGGAGTCACGGGCGTCGGCGGGCTGGCGATCGTCGGTTCCGAGGCCGAGGTGATGGATCGGATCGGCGAGCTGCGAGAAGCGGGCGCCACACAGTTGTCGGCGGTCCCGCTGGGCGGCACACCCGACGAGATCGCACGAACGCGTTCGGCGCTCGTGGCCGCTCAGGCCGACGGAAGTCCCTCCGGGACCGGCCCGTAGCGGTTGGCGACCGGGGTGCCGGGCAACACGAAGAAGATCAGCAGCACAACGCTTCCCAGTGGGATGAGTCCGATGAGCAGCCACCAGGCGGTGCGCTCGGTGTCGTGCAGGCGCCGGAAGGCGAGCGCGAGGTTCGGGACGAGAATCGCGAGGCTGTACAGGATCCAGATCAGCATGAAGGCGAACGCGCCCGTGGCCACGGAGAGGGTGAACAGGACCACGAAGATGAGCAAGCTCGCGAAGGCGAACCACCAGTACTCGCCCCGTGTCGCCCGTCCGCTGAACGTGGCGTACCGCTCCAGAACTGCGCGCTTCCACGCGTCGACCAATTGCATCCGACCTCTCTACCACCTCGGCGGCGGAATGGGGCGGCCTACGTTGTCGCCGTGGGGATCGATCGAGGGGACACGACGGTGGTCGTTCGCGAGGTCGGTGATCTCGAGTCGACGGTCACCGTCGAGGACGACGTCGGTGTCGTGGTCCGCGACGGCACCCGCCTGTCCGCCCGCGTCTTCCGACCCGTTGCCGAAGGACGACATCCGGTCGTCCTCGCGCTGACGGCGTACGGGAAGGACCTGGGCCCCGACACGTACCCCGAGGTCTCGCGGTTCGGGGAACGCCCCGATTTCGATGGCGTCATCGAGGTCAGCCCGTGGACGACCTGGGAGGGGCCGGACCCGGCGACCTGGGTTCCGGCCGGATACGCGGTCGTGTACCTCGACGTGCGCGGCTACCACCGGTCGGACGGGACGGCGACCGTCTTGAGTCCTCAGGACGCCGACGACTTCCACGACGTGATCGAGTGGATCGCAGAGCAGTCGTGGTCGAACGGGAACGTCGGCACGATCGGCGTGTCCTACCTGGCGATCTCGCAGTGGGCCGTCGCCGGTCTCAATCCGCCGAGCCTGAAGGCGATGATCCCGTGGGAGGGTCAGACCGACAGCTTCCGGGAGGTGCTCTATCACGGTGGTGTTCCCGAGACGTCGTTCACGAGGTTCTGGTTGCACCGCGTGAACGGTCTCGCCAACACGCCGCCGCTTCCCGATCACGACGTGTTCCAGCTGATCCATCGCGACCCACAGGCCATGGCGCCGATCCGGGAACAGCAGTTCATCCGTCCCGAACTGTCCGAGGTCCCGGCGCTCGTCGCGGCGTCGTGGTCGGATCACGGGCTCCACACCCGCGGCTCGGTCCGGGCGTTCGTCGCGAGCTCCGCGAGCCGCAAGTGGTTGTACACGCACGGGCAGCCCAAGTGGTCGACGTTCTACGGCAGCGATGCGATCGCCCACCAGATGGCCTTCTTCGACCACTTCCTCAAGGGTGTCGACAGCGGCATCGAGGAGCGCCCGAGCGTGCGCCTCGAGGTTCGCCGCACCCTCGACGAGTACGAGGTCCGATTCGAAGACGAGTGGCCGGTCGCACGAACGGAGTACCGGCCGCTGTACCTCGACGCGGCGTCGGGAGCGCTCGCTGTCGAGCGTCCGAGGTCCGTGTCGGCCGCCGCGTACGAGCCACCGTCCGGTTCGGCCGCGTTCGCGATCACCTTCGACCGCGACACCGAGGTCACCGGGCACATGAAGCTGCGGCTCTGGGTGTCGACGACCGACGGCGACGACATCGACCTGTTCGTCGGCGTGCAGAAGCGCGACGTCGACGGTGCCGAGGTCCACTTCTATGCGAAGGCCGGCTATCGGTCCGGGCCGGTCGCCCTGGGGTGGCTGCGGGTGTCGGAGCGAGCCCTCGACGACGACGTGTCGACGCCGTGGCTCCCGGTCCTCCGACACGACCGACCTCAACCGATCGCGCCCGGCGACGTCGTTCCGGTCGACGTCGAGATCCTCCCGAGCAGCACGTCGTTCCGGGCCGGCGAGTCGTTGCGACTCGTCGTGCAGGGAACCGACCTGTTCGAGCATCCGTCGCTCGGACACGCCTACTCGCTCGACGTCAATCGGGGAACGCACTCGATCCACACCGGTGGCGAGTACGACTCACACCTCCTCGTTCCCGTGATCCCTCCGTCTGCGGAACCCACCTGAACGGTCGGTGGCGATGGGTCCGTGGGAGGCGATCGTGGTCGTCGCCATCACGGCGGTCGGGGCCACGGTGCACGCGTCGGTGGGACTCGGGCTCGGGCTCGTCGCAGGCCCGGTCCTCCTGGCGGTCGATCCCGGTTTCCTGCCCGGACCGGCGATCCTGGCCACGCTGCTCGTCACCGCCCGGCATCTGATCGCGGACGGGCCGCACGCCGACCGACGCACGGTCGGCCGGGCGTTCGTCGGTGTTCCGGTCGGTCTGGCTCTCGGCCTGCTGATCGTCGCCGCAGCCGACGAGTCGGCGATGCGCATCGTGATCGGCTCGATCATCGTGATCGCCGCGGCACTCCTGCTGCTCGGTGTCCACGTCGAGCGCACCCCGCGGACCGATGTGGCGGGAGGAGGCGCGTTCGCGCTCAGCCTCATCGCTGCCGGGATCCCGGGCCCGGCCGCGGCGGTTGCGTTCCACGACCTGCCACCCGCCGAGTACCGCGGCACGATGGGCTACATCGGGATCCCGGCGAGCGTGCTGTCGGTCGGGTTGTTGGCGGTGGCGGGCGAGTTCGGCGCCCATGAGCTCGAGCTCACCGCCTGGCTGCTGCCCGGCGTCGTCATCGGCCTCGTCGCTGGGCGACACGTCCGACCGCTCGTCGACACCGCCTGGTTCCGCCCCGCCGTCCTCTGGCTGGCGTTGACCGGCGGCGCCGTCGTGGTGATCCGCCAGCTGGTCTGATCCGCCTTCACGGAGGCTTCAGAGTTGCGCCCGTACGGTCGCCGACGTGCCGACTCCTCGACGAGCAGAGCTGCATGCGGGCAGGGCCGCGTTCGCCCTCGCCGCCTGTCTGACGATCGTCGCGTGCGCATCGTCGACGTCGGACGACGGCACCGCGGTCGACGACGGCGTCACCCGCTCGACGACGATCCTGGCGCTCGGCGACTCCATCCTGGACTTCCACGTCGACGACGGACACTCGATCCCCGACGTGATCGGCCGGACGCTCGACCGTCCGGTGGTCAACGCCGCCGTCGGAGGAGCGTGGTTCGCCCACGCCGACCCGGAGGCGGTGTCCGTGGGTCTCGACGTGCGGGCCCAGTACGACGGGGCGCGCGCCGCAGCCGATGCCGGCTGGGTGGTGCTGACCGGTGGTGGGAACGACGTGAACGACGCCTGCGGGTGCGGTCGGTGTGACGAGGTCCTCGACGCACTCATCTCACACGACGGCACGAACGGCGAGATCGCCGACTTCGCCCGACGGGTGGTCGCCGACGGCTCGCAGCTGATGTACGTGGGCTACGCCGAGATCTCGGCCGATGCAGAGGGTGGGTTCGGTCGCTGTGTCGACGAACTCTCCGAACACAGTCGTCGACTCGCCGAGATGGCCGAGTCGATCGACGGCGTGTACTTCGCCGATGCCCGTCAGGTCGTCACCGCTGCCGACCCGCACGCCTACCTCGACGACCTCGTCCATCCGAGCGTCGAAGGAGCGGGAACCCTCGGCCGATTCGTCGCCGACGAGATCCTCGCCGCCGAGCGATGACGGCGGATGGACGATCCCGATGCCGGCGCTCGACGACGAGTCGTGCTCGATGGTGAAGGCGACGGGCGGTGCTCGATGGTGAAGGAGGTGTCGCCCATGTTCTTCGATCCCTGATGGTTCCCGCCGCGGGGTCGTCGTGCGGGCCGACGACCTCGTTCAGCGGCGGAGGAGGAACTGCAACTCGACGACACCGGCGTCGTCGACCGAGATCACCGGTCCGCCGTCGGGGACGGTGACCCCGAAGTCCGAGAAGGTCATGTCCATCGAGCCGACGGCGACGACGAGGTCGTCGACGAGCTGTGCGTCGATGGCGATCTCGATGGGGTTCGTGACACCGTGGATCGTCATCTCGCCGACGCCCGTGACCGAGACCGCTTCGCCGTCCGCCGCGCCGTCGCCGAGTTCGATCGGCTCCGTCAGTCGGAACGACGCCGTCGGGTACTCGCCGGTGTCGAGGGCGTCTTGGACGTTGTCGTCGCGCATCGAGTCGTTGGTCGTGATCGTGGTGAGGTCGACCTCGAACTCGGCAGCGGTCACCGTCGTACCCTCGATGGTCATCGAACCGGTGATGTCGCCGGTGCGGCCGACGGCCGTGGTCGAACCGATCGAGCGAAGCTCCTCGTCGATGCGGAAGCCGGCGAACGAGCCGGTCGCCGCCTCGTAGTCGAACTCACCGGTCTCGGTGTCGATCGTCCACACGCCGTCGATCGTTCCCTCGGCGAGAGCGGCGACCGTCTCTCCAGTGGATCCGCCGTCGCCGTCCGCAGTGGTCTCGGTCTCGACGGTCGCGATCGCGTCGTCGAGCGACACCTCGTCGGGTGCGTCACCGCGGAAAAACAGCCAGAGGCCCACGGCGATGGCGATCGCCGTCAGGAGCGCGGCGGCCCCGACGAACCACGGCCATCGGCGTCGGCGGCGTGGTGCGGATGGTTCGGTCGGATCGTGGTCGGTGGTCGTGGGTTCCGTCGTCGTGAGGATCATGCCTCCACCATGAGCGGTCGCCCTGAGCGCTTCCTGTGGGATCGCTCACAGGAGACCCACAGGTTCGTCGCCGGTCGCATCAGGTCGTCAGCCGCCGGGTGGG
>JBCDAK010000255.1:0-6025 GCA_039185545.1 Actinomycetota bacterium | reverse complement strand
CGACCTTCTGAGCCGCCTCGCGTGCGAACACCCGGCTCATCGCGGCCAGCGCCGGACCGTCGAAGCGGTCGGGGCTCTTCTCGTAAGAGGTCCCGGCGAGGGCGTCGGCGGCCCGGAGAGCGAACGACTCCGCGCACTCCGTGTGCGTGATCAGCTCGCCGAGTCGGAACAGGACGTGCTGGTGCCTGGTCAGTCGGGCGGTGCGGCACGCCTCGAGGACCGCAGCGAGCGACTCGGCTGCGAGAGCGGCGTGGTCGGCGCCGACGTCGGTTCGGCTCGTGTGGAGCGTCCTCAGCGCGGCGGCGCGGTCGCGGTAGTAGGCCCCGGCCGACTTGAGGTGGTGCTGCCAGCGGTCGCGGGCGATCGTCATCTCCATGATCTCGGAGGTGCCCTCGTAGATCGTGGTGATCCGGACGTCGCGCTTGATCTTCTCGACGACGTACTCGCGGGTGTATCCGTACCCGCCGTGCGCCTGGATCGCTGCGTCGGCCGCGGCGTTGCCGGCCTCGGTCGCCATCAACTTGGCGATCGCTCCCTCGGTGTTCATCGCGCCGTTCTCGCCGAGCCCTCGGTCGATCTTGTCCGCCGACTCCTCGATGTAGCTGCGGGCCGCCTCGAGACGGATGGCGTGCGGCACGATCAGCTTGTGGGTGAAGCCCTGCTTCTCGGCGAGCGGCGCGCCACCCTGATGCCGTTCGAGCGAGTACTCGATCGCCCGGTCGAGCGCCTCCCAGCCGCCGCCGAGGCCGAATGCGGCGACCATCACACGCGTGTAGCCGAACACCTGCTGGGCCTGGACGAGGCCCTCGCCCTCCTCGCTGCCGATCAGGTGGTCGGCCGGCACCTCGACGTCGTCGAGGAAGAGTGCGGCGGTGTTGGAGAGTCGGATGCCGTGTTTGTCCTCGGGTTGAGCAGCCGAGAAGCCGGACGTGTCCTTCGGGACGACGAACCACGACGGACCCTCCGGGGTCAGTGCGAGCACGGTGATCATGTCCGCGATCGAGCCGTTCGAGATCCACTGCTTGCGGCCGTTGATGCGGTAGCCGGTGACGACGCCGTCGTCCTCGATCCGGGTGGCCGTCGTCTTCATCGCGCCGAGGTCGCTGCCGGCGTCGGGCTCGGTCGCGCCGTAGGCGAAAACGATCCCCTCCTCGGCGATGGCCCGGAGCCAGCGTTGGCGCTGGTCGTCGGTCGCACCCACGAGGATCGGATCGCTCCCGAGGAAGGTGGCGAACACCGCCGTCGCGAGGCCGATGTCGTGTCGCGCCATGACCTCGCAGATCCGGTACGAGTCGAACGCTCCGCCGTCCATCCCGCCGTACGCCTCGGGAACGAACACCAGTTGGACGCCGAGTTGGTTCGGGTCGGACATCGCCCGGACGAGGTCTTCGGGGCACACGTCCTCGTGGTCGAGTTCGAGTTGACGCTTCGGCGTCAGCTCGTGGTCGACGAACTCACCGAGTGCATCGAGCATCATCAGCAGGGTGTCGGTGTCGAGGCCGGCGCCACCGACGTGACCGGAGACCGTCGTCATGGGAACTGCTCCTGTTGGAGATGTGGTCGAGTGCTTGTCGAACGTACGTGAGCCTCGTCACACCGGGTACAGGCTTCGGTCCCATGGATTCGCGTGTGCTCTGCCCGCTCCTGCGGTCCGCGCGAGCCCGTCCCCACGAGCCCGTCGAACCGCCTCGCCGCGAGTGACCACCGACACGGCCCGGTCTAGCGTCGCGTCATGACGAAGATCATCGACATCGAAGGCATCGGCCCCGTGTACGCGAAGAAGCTCGCGTCCGCCGGCGTCAGCACGACGGGAGCGCTGCTCAAGACAGCGGCGACCTCTGCCGGGCGCAAGGATCTCGCGGTACGCGCCGACGTCACGACGAACCAGGTCCTCGAGTGGGTCAATCGCGCCGACCTGATGCGGATCAAGGGCGTGGGCACCCAGTACAGCGACTTGCTCGAGGCGTCGGGTGTCGACACCGTGGTCGAGCTCGCCCAGCGCAATGCCGTGAACCTGTGCGCCAAGATGGCCGAGGTCAACGCCGAGAAGAACCTCGTGCGCCAGGTCCCCGGCCTCGACCAGGTCACGTCGTGGGTCGCGCAGGCGAGTGACCTGCCCCGCGTGCTGACCTATTAGGCCCGACCTCGCTGTCCGCCTCTCCTGTCCGCCTGCGTGCTGTCCGCCTGCGCCCGTGCCAGAAGCGGACAGTGTCCGTCTGCGCCCGTGCCAGAAGCGGACTGTGGATCGACGGTGAGGTGACGTCCGGAACCCCCCGTGGGGCGCGTACCGTCGCGTTCGACGGTGGGCGCTCGGCTCGCCTCGCACACCATGTCCTCACTTCCGCCACCGTCGGGGCGTCCGGCGACGATGTTCCCCCGCCCGGATCCGTGGGTCGAGCAGGCGCGTCGGGCTGCCGAGCATCGGGCCCGTCGACGGCGACGTCGGCTCCGCTGGCTCGTTCCGACCGCGGCAGCGATCGCCGTCGGCGGCGGGGTCGCAGCGTGGGTGGGGCTGACCGGCGGAACCGGCGACGCCGGAGCGGAGGTTCTGTCGTCGCCGGCCACGACCTCCGCCACGACCACGACGGTGGCTCCGACCACGACCGTCGCCCCGGCGCCATCGACGCTGCCGCCCGAGGCACTCGTCGAGGTCGACGAGGTGTGGTTGATCGATCGGGGAGACGGCCGGTTCGATTGGGGAGTGGCCGTCGCCGTGCCCGACGGTGCTCCGAATCGATCGGGTGTCGTCGTCGACGTCCGGTTGCTGGCGGAGGATGGCGGGACGGTCGACGAGCAGGTCACGACCCTCGACGGGATCTCGGCGACGCCGACCGCCGTGGTCGGTGTGCACGACGCGGGCGACGCCGAGCCGGTGCGGATCGAGTTCGACGTCACCGTCGGTGCCGCGTCCGAACAAGTGGGGCCCGCCGGGCTTCTCGAGGTGCGAGCGGTCGAGTTCGACGAGTCGGCCGAGACCGTCGACGGCCGGGTGCGTTCGTCGGCAGCGGCCGAGGTGACCGGCGTCGAGATGGTTCTCGTGTGGCGTGACGACGAGACGGTCGCCGGCGACCGAGCCCCGATCGTGGCGGTCGCGACGTACGAGGTGGAGCGGATCCGCCCGGGGGTCGACGCCCTCTTCTCGATCGATGTCGCCGCCCTCGACGCCCCCGCTCGCGTCCCCGACGACGTCCTCTGGATGCCGACGATCGACCCCTGAGCGTGTCGACTCGTGGCGCTTCCGGCGACTGCCGATGGGTGGTGCTTCCCCTGGGACTCGAACCCAGAACCAATGGATGAAATCCCCGGCAACTGCGAGTTGCCGCCCGGCGAGGACTGGTGGTGCTTCCCCTGGGACTCGAACCCAGAACCAATGGATTAAGAGTCCACTGCTCTGCCAATTGAGCTAGAGAAGCGAGCGCCCGGCAGGCTATCGGCGTGTCCGCCGACGCCCACCGGGCTCGCGACGCATCGCTGCGCTGGGTGGCCAAGGGGACTTGAACCCCCAACCGCCAGGATCACAACCTGGTGCTCTACCGATTGAGCTATGACCACCATGTGCCGGTCGGCGAGCCGCCCGGTCCCCTCCGACCGGTGTCGGCGAGGCGCAACAGTCTGCCACTGGCGGCGCCGTTCGCCACCCCCGATTCGCGGCGCCGAAGCCGGGTCGACGAGACCCGGTCAGCGGGTCCAGCGTTGAGGCTCGCGGTACCGGCTCGTGGCGAGTGGCGTCGACCGGGCGCGGCGTTGGCGCAGTCCACTGGTCCCGAAGTAGGCCAGTGCACCGACGCCGATGCTCAGCAGAGCGAACACGAACGTGAACGGCAACATGCGGCGGGCCAGACGCGGGAACACCCCGGTCCAGGTGTCGTCGGAGAGAGCGGGGAAGACCGTCGCCGGCACCAGGAAACCGAAGATGATGAGTCCCGCGGCGGTGGCGGCGGCGCCGACCGCGAACGCGAACGTGAACTCGCCCTGCTCGCTGCGCATCAGCAGACCAGCCGCGGCGAGAAGCACGAACGCCGCGAGGCTGCCGAGTCCGACCCAGCGGGCTCCGGTGTTGATCGCCGAGATGAGGCCCACCTCCTCGACCGGAAGCGTGATGTCGGGCTGCAGCGCGACGTTCTCGTTGCGCACGATCTGGACCTGCTCGGCCGCCGTGATGACCACGGGCTCGTCGCGCTCACCGATCGTGCGTGCGTGGGCATCGGCGACGAAGACACGCATCTCGCGGGCGCCGGCCCGGATGCGGGCGATCGACTCGATGAAGTCCGCGAGCTCGGTGGCGGAGACGCCGATCACGGGAGCATCGACGCTGGCGACCAGGTTGGCCACCTCCTCGCGGATGTTCTCGTCGCCGAGGATGGCGTAGGCGTTGTCGGTCGACGCGCTCGGGCTGAACGCGACACGATCCATCCAGAACATGGACGCGGCCAGAGCGAAGCAGGCACCTGCAGCGAGCAGGAGGAGTCCGCCGAGCGAGCGCCGCACCGGACGAGTCTGCCAAATCGGTCCCTACCCTTCCCAGCATGGTCGAGCCGCTCCGCCCCACGTCAGCGGGGTCGTCGATCCGTCCCTCGCCGGGGCTCCCCACGATGCTGCTCCGAGGTGCGTTCCGACGGTGTCCGCACTGCGGGGGTCGGGGAGCGTTCTTCACCTCGTGGTTCGGCAAGGCCGAGCGGTGCCGGACCTGCGGCCTGGCCTGGCGACGTGACGACGTCGGCTTCGAGCTCGGCGCGGCGGCGATGGCCGCCATCATCGTGATGGGTCCACTCGTGCTCGCCCTCGGCGTCACGCTCGTGATCACCTGGCCCGAGGTGCCGGTCGTGCCACTGCTCTCGGTGTTCCTCCCGCTCGGCCTGGTCCTCCCGATCGTGCTGTACCCGGTGTCGTACACGATGTGGCAGGCGGTCGATCTGCGGATGCGCCCGGCGTCGCCGCCCGACTTCGGCGCCCCCGACGCACGCGACTGATCCGCCACGTCCCGTGGCATCCGTTCGTTCGTCGGGATCCTCGACGAACAGTTGTTCGGCGTGTACGATCTCGAATCACACGGGTGCGATTCGTCGATCTGCAGATGTCGGAGCGCTCCGCGAACCCTGTCACACCCCGTCGCCACGATGGGGTCCGAACCTCACCGACCCCTCCACCACGGAACTCCGCAGAAAGAAGATCACGACATGAGCAACGACCGTGACAAGGCGCTCGAGATGGCGCTCCAGCAGATCGACAAGCAGTACGGCAAGGGCGCCATCATGAAGATGGGCGAGCGCACCAACATGGCCATCGAGACCGTGCCGACCGGTGCGCTGTCGCTCGACCTGGCGCTCGGGGTCGGCGGTCTGCCCCGGGGACGTGTCACCGAGATCTACGGGCCCGAATCGTCGGGCAAGTCCACTCTCGCCATGCACGTCGTGGCCGAAGCCCAGCGCAACGGCGGCGTGTGTGCGTACATCGACGCCGAGCACGCCATGGATCCGGTGTACGCCGCAGCGATCGGGGTCGACGTCGACCAGCTGCTCATCTCCCAGCCCGACACCGGTGAGCAGGCGCTCGAGATCGCCGACATGCTCACCCGGTCGGGGGCGATCGACGTCCTCGTGGTCGACTCGGTGGCGGCGCTCACGCCACGTGCCGAGATCGAGGGCGAGATGGGCGACAGCCACGTCGGCCTCCAGGCACGTCTCATGAGCCAGGCTCTGCGCAAGCTCACCGGCAACCTCAACAAGACCGGCACCATCGCCATCTTCATCAACCAGCTGCGCGAGAAGATCGGCGTGATGTTCGGGTCGCCCGAGACCACGCCGGGCGGCCGGGCGCTGAAGTTCTACTCGTCGGTGCGTCTCGACATCCGCCGCATCGAGGCGCTGAAGGACGGCGCCGACGTCGTCGGCAACCGCACCCGGGTCAAGGTCGTGAAGAACAAGGTGTCCCCGCCGTTCAAGCAGGCCGAGTTCGACATCATGTACGGCAAGGGCATCAGCCGTGAGGGGTCGCTCATCGACATGTCGGTCGACCTCGGCATCGT
>JBCDAK010000254.1:0-6039 GCA_039185545.1 Actinomycetota bacterium | reverse complement strand
CTCTGATCACGCCTGGGGTCAGACCCAGAACGTGACAGCATCACGCCTGGGGTCAGACCCAGAACGTGACATCAGAGGGCGGCGAGAGTGCCCGTGTCGCGCTCGTGACGGAACGCACCGAGCAGCTGGTCGATCGACGGGAGCGGCGTCCCGAGGCGGTCGGCCGTGGCGAACGCCGTGACCGAGGTGTCGTACGGGATTCGTTGACCGGCGAACGCCTCATTGGGCGCCGGCCCGAAGCGGAGGAGTTCCGGGTCGAGGTCGAACGTCCGAGTGGTCGCGATCGCGAGCTCACGCCGGCTGACTGCGTCGGCGCCACAGCAGTGGAAGATCCCGTCGTGGCCATGAGCCACGATGCGGCGGATCACCTCGCCACACATGGAGGCGAGCGACGGCGACGCGACCCCGTTGATCGCGTCGCCCTCCCACACCGTGAACTCGTCGCCCTTCTCCAAGGAATCGACGATCGATGCGACGAAGTAGCCGAACCCCGGATCCTGCGCTCGGGGCGTCGTGGGGCGGGCCCAGTGTGTTCCGTTCACCCCCATCACCCGAGCGACCGCGCCGCCGCGCTCACGGGCGGCGATCTCCGAGGCCGCCTTCAGGAAGCCGTAGAGGTTGATCGGATTCGGGGGTGTCGACTCGTCCGCGCCCGGCTGCGTTCCGTCGAACACCCAGTCGGTCGAGACCAGACAGAACGGGACGTCATGGGCGGTGGCCGCGTCGGCCCAGTTGCGGGTGGCCTCCACGTAGGACGCCCACGCCAGATGGCGGTCCGCTTGCATCGCCGACCAGTCGTTGAGGATCGCGCAGTGGACGATCGCGTCGGGAACCGTCTCGTCGACGTGCTGGCGGACCGCCGATCGGTTCGTCATGTCGACTCGGGTGTCGTCGACCTCGTCGCCGTGTCGCTCGCGCATCACGTGCGCGATGTTCGATCCGACGAACCCCGACGCCCCCGTCACGACGACCCGCACGTTTGCGATGATCTCACATCACGCCTGGGGTCAGACCCAGAACGTGATGTGACACCCCTCCGCCATGATCGAGGAATGGCACGACCACCACGACTCGACCCGGTCGGCGGATGGCATCACGTGATGGCCCGTGGTGTCGATCGCCAGCCCATCTTCGTCGACGACCACGATCGGCTCGAGTTCGGGCGGCTGCTGGGCGTCGCCGTGCGACACCATGGGATCGAGGTCCACGCCTACTGCCTGATGACCAACCACGTTCACCTCTTCGTCCGATGCCCGTCGGCGAACCTGTCGGATGCGATGCAGTGGCTGTTCTCCCTCTACGCGCGGTTCATCAACGATCGTCACGAGCGTGTCGGGCATCTCTTCGGCGACCGGTTCTGCTCGCGAGCCGTTGCACGTGAGCGGTATCGGACGAACGTCGTCCGCTACATCCACCGCAATCCGATCGACATCGTGGGCGCCGCATCACTCGAGGGCTACCGGTGGTCGAGTTTGCGCACGTATCTCGGCCACCGACAGCGGCCCGACTGGCTCACGATCGACGACGCGATCGGATGGTTCGGAGGAGTCGAGGGTCTTCGGTCCGCCACTCTCCAGTCGACGGCCGAACCGACGCCGCCACCGGTCAGCGACGATCCGCATCTCGGTACCGGCGTCCTCGATGCGGTCGATGTCGTGTTGGCCGAACGCTCCACTCGGGCCGGTGGTCACCGGCGGTCTGAACGTCGAGCGGTCGCCCTCGCGGTCTGTGACTCGTTGCCCCGGGAACAGGCGGAGGCCGTCATCGAGCAGCTGGGTCTCTCCGACGCTCGGCAACTCAGCACCGCTCGCTGGCGGGCCCGGGCCGTCGCCGGTGCCGAACCGTCCGTCGCTTCCCACGCGCTGATCGTGCTGGAGCTCGTCTCCGAACCGATCCGCACCGCAGCTTGACAGCGCGGTCACGTTCTGGGTCTGACCCCAGGCGTGATGCGGTCACGTTCTGGGTCTGACCCCAGGTGTGATGTCAGCGGTCGGCGATGGGGACGTAGTGCCGCTCGTCGGGGCCGGTGTACCACTGGCGCGGGCGGCTGATCTTCTGCTCCTGCTCGAGCAGCTCCTGCCAGTGGGCGAGCCAGCCGACCATGCGCGGGATCGCGAACAGCACCGTGAACATGTCGGTCGGGAAGCCGAGCGCCTGGTAGATCAGCCCCGAGTAGAAGTCGACGTTCGGATACAGCTTGCGGTCGACGAAGTAGCTGTCCTCGAGAGCGGTCTCCTCGAGCTTCAGAGCGATGTCGAGCAGCGGGTTCTTCCCCGTGACGTCGAAGACGTCGTAGGCGGTCTTCTTGATGATGGTGGCCCGCGGGTCGTAGTTCTTGTACACCCGGTGGCCGAAGCCCATGAGGCGGCCCTCGCCGGCCTTGACCGACTCGACGAACGCCGGGACCTCGTCGACCGAGCCGATGTCGGTCAGCATCCGGACCACGGCTTCGTTGGCGCCGCCGTGGCGCGGGCCGTACAGCGCCGCCGCCGCCCCGGCTGCCGCCGAGTACGGATCGGCGTGGCTCGAGCCGATCACTCGCATCGCCGTGGTGCCGCAGTTCTGCTCGTGATCGGCGTGGAGGATGAACAGGATGTCCATCGCCCGCTCGAGGACCGGGTTCACCTCGTAGTCGCCGACCTTCCACATCATGTTGAGGAAGTTGGCCGGGTACGAAAGGTCGTTGTCGGGCTGGTTGAACGGCAGGCCGACACTGAACCGGTACATCATCGCGGCGATCGTGGGGCTCTTCGCGATGAGCCGCATCACCTGGCGCTCGCGGGCCTCGGGGCTCTCGATGTCCTTCGCTCCGTCGTAGAACGTGCCGAGGGCGGCGATCGCCGAGCAGAACATGCCCATCGGGTGCGCGTCGTAGTGGAAGCCGTCGACGAACCGCTTGCGCATGTTCTCGTGGATGAACGTGTGGTGGGTGACCTCATGGACCCAGTCGGCCAGCTGCTGCTCGGTCGGCAACTCGCCGTAGATGAGCAGGTAGGCGACCTCGAGATACGTCGAGTGCTCGGCGAGCTGCTCGATCGGGTAGCCGCGGTAGCGGAGGATGCCGTTCCCGCCGTCGAGGTAGCAGATCTCGGACTTCGTCGCCGCCGTGGAGAGGTACGCCGGGTCGAACATGTACAGCGTCGGGTCGAGTTCCCGCAGCGCCGCCGACGAGAAGACACCGCCCTCGATCGGGACCGTGACGGTCTTGCCGGTGCGGTCGTCGGTGATGGTGATCGTGTCGGGCACGTGGCTTCCTCCGTGTCTCCCGGCGTTGATGTGTTGGGGGGTCGAGGGATCCGTCCCCGACTCGGCTGGCACCCTACCCAGTCGACTCCGGAGCGACCGCAACGGACTCGTCAACGTCGCGTGATCAACGTGGCCGGCCGTCGACCCCACCGTCGTCGTGGGAAGGTGGACGGGTGACCGGTCGATCGCTCCGTCGCTTCGGGGCCGTCGTCGCCGGCTCGGCCGTGGCCGCAGCGTGCTCGGCGTCGACCTCGTCCGACGGAGGAGACGCGCTCCCGGTGCCCGAGGTGGGTCCGACCACGACGTCCATCGCGACCGTCGTCACGACCTCCACCGCGACATCCGCCGTGTCGTCGACGAGCGCGCCGCCCGCCGTCTCGGAGGAGGCCCCGAGCGTCCCGGACGACGGGTCGGGGTCGAACGTCGTGTCATCCGATCCGGATCCCTCGCCCGACCCGACGACCCCCGAGACGCCCGACGCTGCACCGACCTCCACCCCCGACGGCGACCCCCCGCCGCCACCCGCCACGGTCGCGCCGACGAGCGGCATCGCCGTCACGTACGGGGGCGGGCGTTCGGACTCCATCTGGACGCCTCTCGGATGGTGGGACGGCACGGCGTGGCGCGAGGACACATACACGATCGACGGCACGTGGATCGGTCCACCTGAACCGACGGTCGGCTCCCTCTCCGCCACCAGCCTCGACCTCCCCGACGGCCCCGCACAGGTGTTGGGAGGCCTCGTCGCGGGGCCGAACGAGTTCTTCTGCGCCGGCGACGAGACCGGTCCCACGATCGACCTCGGCCTCGAGCTGCCCGACACGCCGCTGTCGATCGGGTACGACGCCGTCGCGGTCACCGCCGACTGGCCGCTGCAACCTCGCCCGGTCCGCCAGATCGGCGCTGCGGTGCCGGTGTACGCGGAGGTGGGCGCATCGCTCATGGCCGACCTGGTCGACACCGCCGCCGAGGGCGAGGTGGTGCAGGTGGTCCGCGTCGACCTCGACGCCGACGGAGACGAGGAGGTCCTCGTCTCCTACGAGCGCCAGCAACGGCCGCAGTTCGGAGGCGCCGGCGACTTCACGTCGGTGTACGTCCGGGTCCCCGCCGCCGACGGAACGGTCGACGACCGACTGGTCAGCTCGTACGTCAGCCGAGACCCGGAGGAGCTGGAGTCCCCGTTCCCCACTCCGGGCCGAGTCACGGTGGTCGCCGTGGCCGACCTGAACGGCGACGGTGTCATGGAGGTGGCGCTCCGCGACCTGTTCTGGGAGTACGGAGGGATCTCGGTCTACGCCTTCGCCGACGGGCGTCTCGACCTCGTGATGAGCGGCGGCTGCGGCGTCTGACGCTCGACCGAGCCGTCGCGACTCACTGGGGTGGGTTGCCGTGTTTGCGCGGCTGCAGGGACTCGCGCTTGTCGGCGAGCACCTCGAGCGCCGCTGCGATCTCGAGACGCGTGTCGGCGGGATCGATCACGGCGTCGATGAACCCGCGCTCGGCGGCCACGTACGGGTTGAGGAGTCGCTCGGAGTAGTCGGCCTCGAATTCGGCCTTCTCGTCGGGGGTCGCTCGGCGGGCGAGAATCGCCGCCGCCTGACCCGCGCCCATGACGGCGATCTCCGCCCACGGCCATGCGAGACAGAGGTCGTTGCCCATCGTCTTCGAGTCCATGACGATGTAGGCGCCGCCGTAGCTCTTGCGCAGGATCACACAGATCCGGGGGACCGAGGCGCGGGCGTACGAGAACACGAGCTCGGCGCCGTGACGGATCATCCCGCGCCACTCGAGGTCCTTGCCGGGGTAGAAGCCGGGGGTGTCGACGAAGGTGACGATCGGCAGGTTGAACGCGTCGCAGAACGCCACGAAGCGAGCCGATTTCTGCGAGGCGGGGATGTCGAGTGTCCCGGCCAGCGAGATCGGTTGGTTGGCGACCACGCCCACCGGACGTCCGTCGATCGTGGCGAACGCCGTGACCACGTTGGCCGCCCACCGGTCGCGCAGTTCGACCACGGAGTCCTCGTCGACGACCGCCTCGACCACGCGGCGGACGTCGTACGAACCGGTCGTCGACTCGGGGATCAGCTCACCGGCTTCGGGGCACCGACGATCGGCGGGATCGGCGAGCGGCCACCGAGCAGGTTCCTCGTCGACGCTGTCGGGCAGATACGCCAGCAGGGTCTCGGCGTGTTCGATCGCGCTGTCGCGGTCGGGGAGCACGGCCGTGGCGACACCCGTGTATCGAGCGTGGTTGAGGGCACCGCCGAGTTCGTCGACGTCGATGCCGACGCCGGTGAACGCCTCGACCATGGCCGGACCGTTGACGAACGCCGATGACCGGTCGGTCATGATCGTGAAGTCGGCGATGCCCAACAGCAGGGCGGGTCCCGACACCGCAGGACCGTCGACGATGACGATCGTCGGGATCACTCCCGAGCATGCGGTGAGCGCAGCCGCCATCCGTCCCCATGCGTGGAGCGCCGGCGCGCCCTGGAAGAAATGCAGGGTCAGCTTGGGAAGCTACTGCGTCTGGGAGGGCTTCAAGCGACGGTCTCCTAATAGCAACATAGGCGACCGCAAACAGGCCAACAAGGATTGCCGTGGTTGCAACGATAATGCGGATAGCGCTCCTGATCACAGTGCTTCATACGGGCTAGTGGGATTGAACCGTCTAGGTCCCAAGCGAGCAAACCAAGCCAGGACCCCGAAGGGATTGGCAAAAGCTGTTTCTTGATGAGACACGGCACCAGTCTTCTAAGGGATAAGCTACCTAGAGTGAGTGCTCGACCTCGG
>JBCDAK010000253.1:0-6072 GCA_039185545.1 Actinomycetota bacterium | reverse complement strand
CGGTCTTCGTCGTCGTTCCGCTCGTCGTCACACTGCTGCTCCGAAACCGGGTCGGCTTTCTCCAGGGCGACGACGTTCGCCTGTGGTCGACGTTGTTCTTCTCGATCACGGTGCAGGCACTGCCGTTCCTCGTGCTCGGCGTCGTCCTGTCGGGGGTGATCGCCGCCTTCGTGTCCCCCTCGATCGTCGAGCGACTCGTCCCGAAGCGTCCGGCGCTCGCCGTGCCGGCCGCTGGCGCCGCCGGTCTCGCCCTTCCCGGCTGCGAGTGCGGGTCGGTCCCCATCGCCGGTCGACTCGTCAGCGCGGGTGCACCGCCCGCTGCCGCTCTCACGTTCCTCCTGTCCGCCCCGGCGATCAACCCGGTGGTGCTCATTTCGACCGCCGTCGCCTTCCCCGGCGAGCCGCAACTCGTCGCAGCTCGGTTCCTCGCGTCGTTCCTCACGGCCGTCGCCGTCGGGTGGTGGTGGGCGCGCCGTGACAGCGACTCGCTCCTGAAGGTCGACGACCACACGCACCGTCACGGAACCCGGTGGCAGACGTTCACCGACACGTCATCGCGCGACCTGGTCCACGCAGGCGGCTACCTCGTGGTCGGGGCAGCGGCCGCCGCCACCCTGCAGATCATCATCCCGCGATCGGCCCTCAACGCGGTCGCCGACAACGAGCTGGCGTCGATCCTGATGTTCGCACTGCTCGCCGTGATGCTCTCGATCTGCTCCGAGGCCGACGCCTTCGTGGCCGCCGGCCTCCCGCAGTTCTCTCTCACCTCGCGACTGGTCTTCCTGGTGGTCGGGCCGGTCATCGACCTCAAGCTCATCGCCATGCAGAGCGGTGTGTTCGGTCGCAGGTTCGCCACGGTCTTCGCGCCGGTCACGTTCTGCGTCGCCGTCGTGGTGGCAGTCGTCGTGGGGCAGGTGATCCTGTGACGCGTGCGGGCCGGGGGATGATGCTCCTCGCGATCGCTCTCGCTGTGGGGCGGATGACGTGGAACGGCACGTTCGGCAACTTCGTGCAGCAGCACATGCGCTGGCCGTTGGCGATCGCGGCGGTCTGCGTGTTCGTGCTCGGCGTGGTCGACATCGTCGGGTGGGCCCGGACGGAGGCTGACGACGACCCGTCGGTCGCGCCCTCGGTCGGGATCCTCATGGTGTTGCCGATCGCCGTCCTCATCGCCGTGGCACCGGCCGCCCTCGGTTCGGCGGCCCTCGACCGGGTCGACCCGTTCGAGCCGACCGAACCCGACGACGACGCGTGGGTGCTCCCCGACGACGACCTGCTCGACATGCGGGTGATCGACTTCGTCAACCAGGCGCTCTACGACGACGAGCAACACCTCGAGGGTCGGTCGGTCGTGCTCGAAGGTCTGGCTGTCAACGACGACGAGTTCCCTGACGGATTCCTTCTCGTGCGGTTCCTCGTGAGCTGCTGC
Organism: Actinomycetota bacterium; assembly: GCA_039185545.1. Taxonomy (GTDB): domain Bacteria; phylum Actinomycetota; class Acidimicrobiia; order Acidimicrobiales; family Ilumatobacteraceae; genus Ilumatobacter_A. Next base: position 4,643 of record JBCDAK010000253.1, on the reverse strand, counting down.
GCTGCCGACGGCATCCCGGTCATCGTGGCGCTGCGGGACGCACCTCAGCAGCTCGAGGACGACACGTGGGTGCGGGCGACGGTGACGTGGATCCCGCCTGACATCCCCTACTTCGACCCCGACGGGCCGCTGTACATCGAGGCCGAGATCGAGTCGCTCGAGGTCATTCCGGACCCGCCGCTCTCGCCCTACGAATCACCCTTCTGACGACGACCCGGTCCGCCGGAGACAGCACGAATCGGACCCGGCACCGAACGTGCTGTCTCGGGAGGGCGGGTCGTCAGTGCTCGTCCCAGTGGTCGCCGTGCTTCGCGTGGCGGTGACCGTCGTGGAGGTAGTCGACGTGGTCGCCGTGGGGGATCGCCTCGTGCCCACAGCCGGGACCGTGTTCGTGGTCGCCGTGGTCGTCGTGAACGGCGTGCGTCCCCTCGCACTCGTCCCAATGCCCGTCGTGCTCTTTGTGGATGTGGCCGTCGTGGAAGTAGTCGACGTGATCGTCGTGCACGACCGACGCGTGTTCGCAGTCGGGTCCGTGCTGGTGGGGGTGGTTCTCGTGGACGACGTGGGTGGTGCTCATGGCGTGGCCTCCTGGGCGTGGGTGATCGCATCGCGAACGATGTGGGTGACGTGGTGGTCCGCGATCGAGTACCGGATCTCCTTGCCCTCGCGCCGCCCGACGATGAGGTTCGCCGAGCGGAGGACGCGGAGGTGCTGGGACATCAGGGGTTGGCTCACCTCGAGGAGATCGGTGAGCTCGTGCACGCACCGTTCACCGTGTTCTTCGAGGGCGAGGATGACCCCGATGCGCACCGGGCTGCCCAACACCTTGAGCAACTCGGCGCCTTTCGCAAGGGCCTCGTCGTGTTCCACCGGCTCAGTATGCATGAATGCGCATATGTTGATCAATGGTGACGTGCGACGACGGTCAGGTGTCACCGTGCGTCGGCCGTCAGGCCAGGCGGGCCGTTCGGTGCTCGCGGATCGCTCGCGCCACCTCGACGCCGACGAGCACGATGAAGAACTGCGCCACGCCCAGGCCGGCCATCGTCGCCCCGCCGGCGGTGCCCCAGTGGAAGCTGATCGTGAGTCCGACGACGACCGCGAGGGAGCCGAACAGGATCGAGACGATCATCATGACGGGAACCCGGCGGGTCAGGAGCGAGGCCGTTGCAGGCGGACCGATGAGCAGACCGACCACGAGCAGTGTGCCCACCGCCTGGAAGCTGGCGACGATGCTGATCGCGAGGAGGATCAGCATCGCCACGTGTGTGGCGCCCGGGTGCATCCCGAGCGAGCGGGCCTTCATGCGGTTGAAGGTGAGGGCGAGAAACGGCCGGTAGAGCACCACCGTCGCCACGACGACCACGATCGCGCCGATGAGCTGGCCGTTGATGTCCTCGCGGGTGACGCCGAGGATGTCGCCGAACAGCAGGGCGGTCACCTCGGTCGTGAAGGACCGGGCCTTCGACACGATCACGATGCCGAGAGACAGCATCCCCACGAAGAGGAGGCCGATCCCGGTGTCTTCTCGAACCCTCGTGCGCGCCGTCACGAGTGACACCAGCCCGCCCATCACCGCAGCGGCACCCAACGCTCCGAGGATCGGACTGAAGCCCCAGAGCACCGCGAGCGCGATGCCGGGGATGACACCGTGCGACAACGCGTCGCCGAGGAACGACAGACCGCGGAGCACCACCCACGTGCCGACGAGTGACGTGGCCACCACGGCGAGGAGCCCTCCCACGAGAGCCCGCTGCATGAACGACGGCTCGAACGCGTCGAGGATCAACTGCACGCCGGGACGCTACTCACGGGAGGCCGCGTTCTCGGATTCGTTCTCGATATCGTCCGGCTCGATGTCGGTCGCCGTGTCACTCGCCGACGTGCACGTCGACTACGGGCCGATTCGCGCGGTCGACGGGGTGTCGCTCGACCTCCCGGCCGGAGCGTCGGTGGCCATCATCGGACCGAACGGGTCAGGCAAGTCGACACTGCTCAAGGTGATCGCCGGCGTGATCGATCCGACGGTGGGCTCGTGCGACACGTTCGGTGTGGCACCGGCGATCGTGCTGCAGTCGACCGACGTCGACGACAGCGTGCCGCTCACGGTTCGCGACGTGGTGGGGATGGCGCGGTTTCCGACGCTCGGGCTCTTTCGGCGTCCTGGTGCGGCGGACCGCGAGGCGGTCGACTCGGGAATGCGTCGACTCGAGATCGACGATCTCGCAGGGCGGCAGATCCATCACCTGTCGGGTGGCCAACGTCAGCGAGCCTTCGTGGCCCAGGGACTCGCTCAGGACTCGCCGGTTCTCCTGCTCGACGAGCCGCTCACGGGTCTCGACGTGCGGTCTCGGTCGATCATCCTCGACGTGCTCGACGCGGAACACGCGGCCGGGCGAACGGTGGTGACGACCACCCACAACTTCGACGACGCGGCGCGGTGCGAGTTCGTGCTGTTGCTCGCCACCCGGTTCGTCGCGTTCGGTCCGCCTGACGAGGTCTTCACCGAGGAGCATCTGCGCACGGCGTTCGGAGGTCGCTTCGTGCGGATCGGCGACACGATGGTCCTCGACGACCCACATCACGATCACTGACGGGTCTCGGCGATGACTGTTCTCAGAGTTCTGAGAACCGATACCCTGCCGCAACGTGAGTGCCGATCTGTTGCACGACGACGTCGCCTCGCTCTTGCGGACGGGCGACCACCGGTACACGTCGGGACGGCGCCGCGTGATCCGAGTGCTCCACGAGGTCGACCGTCCGGTGACCATCCCGGAGATTCTCGGGGTCGATGCCGGGCTCGCTCAATCGAGTGTGTATCGGAACCTGACCATCCTCGAAGAGGTCGGGGCGGTCACTCGCATCGTGACGCACGACGATCACGCACGGTTCGAGCTCGCTGAGGCGCTGACCGACCACCACCATCATCACCTCATCTGCACGAGTTGCGGATCGGTGAGCGACTTCGAACTCGCCGCCGACACGGAGTCGAATCTCGAGACGGCGTTGGCGTCGGTGGGGCGATCGTCGAAGTTCCGGATCGACGGTCACCGACTCGACCTGCTGGGCACCTGCTCCACCTGCCCCTGATCGCCGTGCAGCGTGCGTCGACCGGGGCCTGAGCCCCGGGCCGACCGACGGTCACCAGCGTCGGTCGACCCAGGAGCGGATCAGGCGAGAGCGCTACTGATGCGCTCGGCGTTGGTGCGCACCATCTCGAGGTAGCTCGCAGCGCCGCTGTCGGCGTCACCGAGTGACTCGGTGAACAGCGCCACCACCTCGATGTCGCCGACCTCGTCGGCGAGCGCCTGGATGATGTCGTCGCTCGCTGACGTGTCGGAGAAGATCGCCGGCACGCCTTCGGCCTCGATGACCTCCGCGAGTTCAGCGAGCTCGCCGGCGCTCGCGCCGTCGGTCGTGACAAGACTCGGGATGGCAGCACCCGCCACCTCGAACCCGTAGCGCTCGGCGAAGTAGCCGAACACCTGGTGGTTGGTCACGAGGACCCGGTTCTCGTCGGGGATCGATGCCACGAACTCCTCGACCTCGGCGTCGAGCGCCGTCAGCTCCGCGATGTAGGCGTCGCCTGCTGCATCGAGGGCGTCGGGGTCGGCGAAGCCGCCCTCGGCCTGGAGGAAGTCGACGATGCCGTCGACGGCGGCCGCCATGCTCATCGGATCGGTGAAGAAGTGCGGGTCGTCACCTGAGTGGTCGTGGCCGTGGTCGTCGTGGTCGTCGTCGGAGTGTTCCTCGTCGCCGTGGTCGTCGTGGTCGTGTTCCTCGTCGGAGTGCTCCTCGTCGGAGTGCTCCTCGTCGGAGTGCTCCTCGTCGGAGTGCTCCTCGTCGCCGTGATCGTGATCTTCGTCGCCGTGGTCCTCGTCCTTCTCCTCGTCGGAGTGTTCCTCGTCGCCGTGATCGTGATCTTCGTCGCCGTGGTCGTGTTCCTCGTCGGAGTGTTCCTCGTCGGAGTGTTCCTCGTCGGAGTGTTCCTCGTCGGAGTGTTCCTCGTCGGAGTGTTCCTCGTCGGAGTGTTCCTCGTCGCCGTGATCGTGGCCGTGGTCGTGACCGCCCTCGGCGTACTCGATCGTCTCGACCACGCTGGTTGCTTCGAACGTGGGGATGCCCTCGTCCTCGGCGCTGTCGATGACGTCGAGCAGACCCTCTTCGAAGTTCAGGCCGTTCACGATGAGCATGTCCGCGCTCATGAGGGCGTCGATCTCCTGGGCGGATGCCTGGAAGTCGTGCGGATCGGCCCCGATGGGCATGATCGTGACGACGTCGGCCGAGTCACCGACGATCTCTTCGACCACGTCGCCGAGGATGTTGGTGGTCACCGCGATCGTGGGCGCCCCTCCGCTGGCCGCGTCGTCGGATTCCTGGCCGGCGGCGCTGTCGTCATCGGCCGACTCGCCGTCGGTGGATGCGTCGTCGTCGTCGGAGCCACACGCGGCCACCGCCAGGCTGAGGGCGGCGGCGACCACTGCGGTCCGTCGAACGGTCGATCTCGGCACTCTGCGCATTCTTGTTTCTCCCCACTGATTGAGAACGATTCTGAATTCTCGCCATGGTAGCGAGGTCGAGAATCCGTCCCACGGCGGTGATCGGATGTCGCCAGAGGGGACGCGTCGTGGGCCGGGCCGGCG
>JBCDAK010000252.1:0-6077 GCA_039185545.1 Actinomycetota bacterium | reverse complement strand
GCGTCTCTGGCAGGTGCGTGAGCACCCGTGTTGCTTGCGGATGCCGGGGCACCCTTCGGGACCGCACCGGGGTGCGGCGGCCTGCGAGTGTACCGGGCGCGTCGGGACAATCACCGTTCCGGATCGGGCCGGAATAGCGTGGCGCGGTGGCCGACGACGTGATGCGCACCGAGGAGTCGGCGCCACGCGCACGACCCGTTCCCACCGTGCGAGCCGCCACCGTCGACGACGCCGAGGCGATCCGCTCGATCTACAACCACGAGGTCGAGAACCACACCACCACGTTCGATCTCGTCCCCCGGTCACTCGTCGACCAGCGTCGCTGGCTCGAGGAACGGTCGGGAGCGTTCACCGCACTCGCCGCGGAGATCGAGGCGCCCGATCGGGACGGCGTTCACCGACCGACGGTGGTCGGCTTCGCCTCGCTCTCGCCGTACAAGGAACGAGCGGCGTACCGCACCACGGTCGAGGACTCGATCTACGTCTCGCGCGACCACGCCGGTCTCGGGATCGGACGCGCACTGATGGACGAGCTCATCGCCACGGCTCGCGACAACGGCTTCCACTCGATCATCGCCCGCATCGAGTCGAGCTCCGAGGCGAGCCGGGCGCTGCACCGGGCGTGCGGTTTCGAACTGGTCGGCGTCGAGCACGAGGTCGGCCGCAAGTTCAATCGCTGGCTCTCGGTGGCAGTGCTCCAGCTCCGCTTGTAGCGACGGCGAAACAGCACGAATCGGACCCGGCACCGAACGTGCCGCGAACAGCACGAAACGGACCCGGCGCCGAACGTGCTGATTGGGTCCCTGGTCTGGCGAGTGGGGGTCGGGTTACGGTGACGCTGTGTCCGAGGAAGCAGCTCCGTACGGATCGAGCCAGTCGAGCGACCCGGCGCTCAAGCGGGTGCGCACGCGCCACTTCCGCCGGGCCAAGGAGCAGGGCATCAAGATCACCGGCCTCACGTCGTACGACTGCCTGTCGGCGCAGATCTTCGACGACGCGGGCATCGACTTCCTCCTCGTCGGCGACTCCGCGGGCAACACGGTCTTCGGGTACGACACGACCATCCCGGTCACCGTCGACGAACTGATCCCCCTCACCGCCGCCGTCGTGCGATCGGTCAGCCGCGCGCTCGTCATCGCCGACATGCCCTTCGGCTCGTACGAGAACGGGCCGGACCAGGCGCTCGACACCGCAATCCGCTTCATGAAGGAGACGCGCTGCCACGCGGTCAAGTGCGAAGGCGGGATCAGGAGCCACAAGCAGATCAAGCGGATCGTGCGAGCGGGAATCCCGGTGATGGGCCACATCGGTTTCACACCGCAGAGCGAGCACGGGCTCGGCGGTCACATCATCCAGGGTCGAGGCGACGACGGCGAGGAGGCCCTTCTCGCCGATGCACACGCCGTCGAGGAAGCCGGGGCGTTCGCCGTCGTGCTCGAGATGGTCCCGTCCGACATCGCGGGCAAGGTGACCGCCGAGTTGTCGATCCCCACCATCTCGGTCGGCGCGGGTCCTCGGTGCGACGGACAGCTCATGGTGTGGACCGACTGGGCCGGCTTCACGACGGGTCGCATCCCGCGGTTCGTGAAGCGCTACGCCGACCTCGCCGGGACGCTGCGCGATGCCGCGACGGCCTACCGCGCCGAGGTCGAGTCGGGCGAGTACCCCGCGCCCGAGCACGAATACGGCGCCTGACGACCCCGCCTCGACGGCCAACCTGCTGCGGTCGGTGGGTGCCGAACGCGTCGAGCGGCGCGGTTCAAGCAACCGACAAGCTCCTCCGATGAAGGTTCCGTGGTGTCGCGCGCACGGAAATCGGAGCGAAGCGGGAGCCCGTGACCGAACGCGGCGTCCGTCGTCCCGGATCGCGGGGCCGAGGGCTCCTCGTCGGCGCGCTCGCACTCCTCGTCGGAGGCGGGGCGGCGATCGTCGTCGGATCGGCCGTCGACACCGCGCAGGGACGCTTCTCCGCATCGACGTCGAACGACGGATCGTTCCTCCGGGCGACCGAGATCGAGCTCTCGCTCGGGCCAGGACCGGACGGCGGACCCGCGATCGACGCGCAGAACATGCGGTCGTCACTCGCGATCGACGCCGACAACCTGGTCCCGAGGCAGACGGTCGAACGGTGCATCCCGGTTTCGTACGTGGGCGGAATCGAAGCCGACATCCGGCTGATCGCCGCCGAGGACGACGACAGCACGGGCCTCGCGAGCTATCTCGACACGAGGGTCCTCCGAGGGACGGGGAGCGCGACCGACTGCTCCGACTTCCAGTCGACGGCGGAGGAACCTCTGTGGTCGGGAACCCTCGCCGCGCTCGGTGAGACCCACTCGCGGTTCGCCGACGGTCTGTCACTGCTCGAGAACGCCGGCACCGGGGACTCGATCACGACGCGGGTGTCGCTGACCCTCGCCGACGACGATCGCGCCCAAGGGCTCACGACGTCGTTCTGGGTGGTCTTCGAGGTCCGACCATGACCGAGCAGACCGCCGTTGCGCTCCCGCCGACCGCCCCGACCGACCGCACCGATCCGAACGGGCCCGCCGGGCCGACCGACCCGCGCCGCGACGATGCCGACGGTCACGCCGTCGCTCTCCCCGACGATGCTCGCCGATCGATCGGCGACCTCACGTTCTCGGGCATCCGGATCGTGGTGTGGACGTTCGCGCACCTGACGTTCCTGCTCGGCGCCTGGGTGATGCTCGGGTGGTCGGCCGGCGGATGGAGTCCCGTGGTCGTCACATCGGGTTCGATGACGCCCACGCTCGACGTCGGCGACGTCTTGTTGATCGACGACGACGACAGCACGATCGGTCAGCGCGACCTGATCGTGTTCGAGCGCGACGACGAACTGATCGCCCATCGCGTGTTCGCCGTGGAGGACGGACTGTTCATCACGAAGGGTGATGCCAACGCGTCTCCCGACGTGGAGCCGGTCGACCCCGACGACGTCGTCGGGACGGGCCGATTGGTCGTGCCCATGGTCGGGCTTCCCATCATCTGGGCGCAACAGGGTCAGTGGCCCGCCTTCGTCGGGTGGGCGGCACTCACCGCCGCCGGGATGGTCGGGACCGCGATGGCGGCGGAACGCGCCCTCCGCCGACGACGGAGCGACGACTACATCCCCGCACCGGTCTCGATCGCTCGCATCGGCATCCAGCGCGTACGAGTTCTGACCGCGATCCTCATCGTCGGACAGCTGATGATGTCCGGCGAGGAGTTGATCGACGTCCGGGACCCGACGACGTGGGTCACGATCGCGGCGGTGGCCACGCTGCTCGCGACGAACCTCTTCGGGACGGTCTCGCGTCGACGAGAGAGCAACGAGCACACGCGCGCGCTCGTCGAGCTCGTCATCGACAGCCTCCTCGTGATCGTGCTGGTCACCATGAACGAATCGGGCGGCTTCAGCTGGGTGCTGTTCGCGCTGCCGATCATCGAGGCGGCCGTCCGTTTCCGCCTCGTCGGTGCACTCATCCACTGGATGGCGCTCACGACGGTGGCTCTCTCGTTCGAGATCTGGGCGTCGAACAGCGTGTCGTCGATCGAATCGCTCGACGAACTCGAACAGCAGCTCGACCAGCTCAGCGTGCTGTTCCTGTTCGTCATCCCGGCCGCGTACCTCGCCGAGCAGCTCCTGGGCGAGGTGTCGACGTGGCAGAAGGCGACCGGACAGGCGGTCGAACGCAGCGACCTGCTGGCCCGCGTCGCCGACGTCGGCCGCGACGTCGTCCGACTCGACGGCGGGCACGTGGACGCGATCCTCTCCGGGGTGCGGTCGCTCGGATTCCGACGCGCCGACCTCGTCATGGACGACCACCGAACCGGGTGGAGAGTGGTGGCCGGCGATCCGCTCCCCCATCCGGGCGACGCTGCCAGCGGTCTTCGCGACGCCGACGTGCAGCTGCGGGGCGTCATCATCACGGACGACGACCCGGACGCCGACGACGCAGCGGCGCTCGCGGCCTACGAGCTCTCGGCGCTCGTCGCCCAGGTGGTCAGCGAACACGACGGCCGCCGTCTCGTGCTGCGCGCCGCGGTCGACGTCGGTGACCCGATGGGACCCGAGAACGTCGAGGCGTTCCGCCTCCTCGCTGGTCAGGCCTCGGTCGCGCTCCAGAACGACCAGCTGATGACCGAGATCACCGCGGTCCACGACGAGCTCGAACACCGTGCCCTCCACGACGCGCTGACCGGACTGCCGAACCGCGCCAACATGCTGCACCGTCTCCACGACGTGCAGTCCCACGGCCGCCGGCCGACGGTGCTGTTCCTCGACCTCAACGGGTTCAAGCCCGTCAACGACCGACTCGGACACGACGTCGGCGACCTCCTGCTCCGCCACGTCGCAGAACGCCTACGCGCCGCGACACCGAGCACCGGCCTGGTGGCCCGGCTCGGCGGCGACGAGTTCACCGTCCTCCTCACCGACGTCGACGACGACGAGACGATCACGCTCGCACGAGACATCGCGACCTCGATCGCGAACCCGTTCGGCGCCAACGACGACATCGTCCACGTGACCGCGAGCATCGGCATCGCGCACGGCGGCGACGGCATCGAGAGCGCCGAGCTGATCCGCCGGGCCGACGTGGCGATGTACGAGGCCAAGCACGGGCCGGGTCCCGGACCCCTCGAGGTGTACCACCCCGAGCTCGACGCCGCTGCGGACCGCCGCGCCGAACTGGCGAACGACATCCGCCGCGATCTCGAGGCCGGCACGATCGGTGTCGCACTCCAGCCCGTGGTCGACGTCACCGGCCGACACCGCATCGTCGGGGCCGAGGCACTGCTCCGCTGGGTGCACCCGACGTACGGGGCGATCCCGCCCGGAGAGGCGATCGAGACCGCACGCAACGCCGAGCTCGCCGAGCGCCTGAATCGGCACATCGTGTTCCGCGCCTGCGAGTGGGTCGCCGAGGCGCGCCGACGAACCGGCAAGCTCGACCTGTTCGTCGCGGTCAACGCATCTCCTGAGGAGCTCGGCACGTCGGCGCTGCCCGGCAACGTGGCCACGGCGGCGAAGCACGCCGGCATCCCCACCGAGAACGTGGTCGTCGAGATCAGCGAGCGCGTCGTGACACCGGTGACCGACACGGCGAAGTCGAACATGTCGGACCTGCAGACCATGGGCGTCCGGCTGCTGCTCGACGACTTCGGCGAAGGCACGACATCGCTGACCTACCTCCAGGAGCTGCCGATCGACGGTGTCAAGCTCGACCGGCGACTCGTGGTCAACTCACTGCGTTCCCGGACCGATCGATTGGTGTTGGAGTCGATCGTCGAGTTGAGCGAACGGATCGGGCACACCGTGATCGCCGAGGGAATCGAGAACGGCGAACACCTCGACGCGATCGTGCGCGCCGGTTGCTGGCTGGCGCAGGGGTACCACCTCGCCGAGCCGCTGTCGGGCGACGAGGTGACCGAGCGCATCCTCGCCGAACTCGGGCAGGATCCCACGGTCGACCCGCTCGCGACGGTGTCGCCGGATTGGACCACGCCGTTCGTCGATCCGCGCTCGATGGTGCACGTCGACCCGTTCGACGACGACCTCCCACTCCTGCCGACCGGGGCACGCCGGCCGGCGCCACCGGTCCAGCCGCTCAGGGTCACCCGGCCGGACACACTGACGGGCGGTGCGCTGCCGCCGCCCAACGCCGACGGGCGGCTCGGCTGATGGCTCGTGATCTCGCCACGTACGAGCGCGAAGCTCCGGAGGATCCGCGCGGAGCGCTGCGCCGGCGCGTCGATCGCTCGACCGCCCAGGCTCTCGCCGCAGCGGTCTCGGCGCTGGCGGTCGCCACTCTCGTGGTCTCGACGTCATCGAGCGCACTCGTCCGCCGGGGAACGGCCGTCACGTCGGAGATCGAGACCGGCACCATCACGCTCGAGGACGACGATGGCGGACGCTCTCTGGTCGAGCTGGCGGACATGGCTCCCGGACGACCGGTCACGCAGTGCATCACCGTGCAGTACACCGGCACGGTTCTGCCGGTGTCGTTCTCGCTGAGCGCCGAGACCGACGGCGACATCGCCGAGTTCGTCGAGATCGTGATCGAACGCGGCGACAACGG
>JBCDAK010000251.1:0-6144 GCA_039185545.1 Actinomycetota bacterium | reverse complement strand
GGAGCCGTTCTTCACCGATGCCGACGCCGCGATCGACTGGCGCCATCTCAGCTGGGGCGGCGTGTTCATCGACGATCGCGAACTCGGCGACCCGAACCCGTGCCCGGGTGGATGCATCCCGTCACTCGACGATCCGGCGACCACAGACGCTGCCGGCGGGTCGTGGTACCCCGACGAACGGACCGTGTTCGGCGTGGTCGTCGACGGCGAGGCGCTGGCGATCCCCCTCAACATCGCCGAGGTGCACGAGATGTTCAACCTCACGCTCGGAGGACGGCGCCTCGGGATCCCGTACTGCACCTTGTGCGGTGCTGCGGAGGCCTACTTCACCGACACGGTCGACGGCGACCCGCCCGAGGGGGCCGACGAGGTGCCCGTGTTGCGCACCTCGGGCCTGCTCAGCCGGTCGAACAAGGTGATGTACGACCTCCGCACCTTCTCCGTGTTCGACACGTTCACGGGAGAGGCCGTGTCCGGTCCGCTCCAGGACGCCGGGGTCGTGTTGGAGGAGACGACCGTCGTGCGATCGACGTGGGCCGAGTGGAAGGCCGAGCACCCCGACACGCGCATCATCGCCCCGAACGGTGGGATCGGCCGGACCTACCTGTTCGACCCGCTGGGCGGGCGGGACGACGATGGCCCGATCTTCCCGATCGGCGACGCCGATGCTCGCCTCGACGTCCAGGAGTTCGTCGTCGGGGTGATCACCGACGACGGTCAGCCGATCGCGTTCCCGTCGGATCTCGCGTCGGAGACACTCACCGACGGGGGTGTGGTCGAGACGTCCGGCGTTCGGCTCGAGTCGTCCGGTGGCGGGCTCGTCGCCGTCGATGCCGACACGGGCGACGCCCTGCCCGCGCACGAGGCGTTCTGGTTCGCGTGGAGCCAGTTCCACCCCGACACCGAACTCTGGACCCCCTGAGTCACGACCGGAGTCGGACAGACGGTGTCTGACATCGTGTGTCCGATCTCAGCCGAGGAGGGCCGAGAGAGCCTTGTCGGCGTGGGCGAGGTCGGGGCGGTCGTCGTGCACGATCCGTGACAGGTGGCTGACCGAGACCCATCCCTCGTCGATCGCACCGGCGTCGGTGTCGGGATCGAGGTCGAGCTTCTCTCCCCACCCCATCTCGACGCGGAACGTGTCGGGGTCGTCGTCGTTCTGCACGAGGTTGGCGCTCGCCAGCGCGCGGGGCGGCTGGAGGCCGACCGCGGTGTGCTTCCACCCGCGGATCTCGTCGAGCGGTCGGTGGGGCACGTTGAGGTTCGTGATGATGCACTCGCTCGGAAGGTCGTCGACGAGCGCCTGCACGTACGCCTGAGCGATGGTCGCCGGGACCGACCAGTCGAGCGTCTTCACGACCTCGTCCCAGGCCTGGCCCTCGATCCCGTACCCCGCCACCGCCTGACTGACGGCCACCCCCGACCAGTTGCTGTTCCGGCCGGTGAGGCAGGCGCCGACCGTGCCCGAGTGGTACACCGCCCGACCGACGTTGGCGCCGGGGTTGATGCCCGACACGACGAGATCGAACGCATCGCCGAACGACCCGAGCCGGGCGAACATCACGCAGAGGCCGGGCGGTCCGCTGACGGTCCACACCTCATCGGGGGCGGCTCCGGGAATCGACGCTCGCGTGACGACCGGTTCGATGAGATGGAGTGCGCCGAGCGATGCGGACGCGCCGCTGAACTCCCGGTCGGGTGCGACGACGATGATCTCGTGGTCGCCGTCGAGGTCGCACATGGCGCCGACGAGGGCATGGAGTCCCGGTCCGTCGATGCCGTCGTCGTTCGTGACCAGGATCCGCATCGGGTCATCCTGCCAGTGAGGCGGGCCGGTCGAGCGATCCCGCGCGATGAACTCGGCATGAATCGGTCGGCCGTCCGGGCCGGCCGGTCAGCCGCTGCGCACGGTGGATGGCGGTGTTCCGTCGACCGCAGGGTGCAGGTCGAGTTGCAGGATCACGAAGTCGCGCCAGACGCCGAACGTGTAGCCGACCGCGGGGAGTCGTCCCACCTCGCGGAATCCTCGCCGGGAGTGGAACGCGATCGACCGTTCGTTGCGGCCGTCGATCGTCGCCAGCATCACGCGCATGCCCGCAGCGGCCGCCCGGGCCTCGAGCGCGTCCATCAGCCGGTCGGCCGCCCCGGTGCCGCGCGCCGCGTCGTCGAGATACACCGAGTGCTCGACGACGAATCGGAAGCCCTCGCGACACGTCGAGTCACGGAAGTCGCCGTAGCTCGCCACGCCGATGAGACGGTCTGCATCGTCGATCGCGACGATCACCGGGCGCCCTTCGCTCAGTCGGTCCCGCATCCACGAACGACGTTCGTCGACGGTGTGGAGGGACTCGGTCCACTCGGCGTCGCCGCCCGGGATCGCCTGGTTGAAGATGTCGGTGATCGCTGCCAGGTCGGCGTCGACCGCATCGCGAACCTGCACGGATGACACCGATCCACTCTCCACGCGGTCGACGCTACGCGGGTCGACGCGACTCGGTCCGCTCCGTTCCGGACGAGCCTGGTGGTGTCTCCACCACGTCCCCGCGGCGGCTGGGGCGTCGCTGGGCGCTCAGCGTGAAGAGAGCGATGCCGATGATCACGAGCACCATCCCCACCGCCTGCGGCCAGCGGATCCGTTCCGACAGGATGACGAACGCGAACGCCGTGGCGAGAGCCGGCTGAGCGGTCTGCATCACGGTGATCGTGGCGATCGGGACGTGCTGCTGCGCGAACGCGACGCAACCGTGAGCGATGGTCCCGGTGAGGACGCTGAGCACCAGCACGACGAACCACCCGCGTGCGGTGAGATCGAAGATCTCGTCGCCGGCGAGGATCAGCGCCATCGGGATCGCCGTGATGAGACCCAGCGGCATCATGCAGGCCATGAAGTCGATGGTGTCGACGCCGCTCCCACGTGCTCGCTTGGTCGTCATCAGATAGCCGGTCCACACGAAGATCACGACCAGCACGAGCAGGTCTCCTTCGACCGTCGCCGTGCCCGACGCGGGTCCGAAGAACAGGACGAGCGCGATCCCGACGAGTGAGATCGGAACCCACCGCAATGCCGTCCAGTCGGGTCGTTCGCCGAACAGCACCGCGCTGGTCGGGACGGCCACGAGCGGCGTGAGCGCCGTGAGGAACTCGAGGTGGGCGATGCTCGTCTTCGTCACAGCGGTGAACAGCAGCGAGATGTTCACGCCGAACAGCAGCCCGCACGGCAGCACGGTCACCCAGGTGCGCTGCGTCGGCAGGGGACGCCGTTCGCCGGACTCGGAGGGGCGCAGACGGAGGACGGCGATGACCACCCACCAGATCGCGAACGACGCCCACATCCGCCAGAACGCCACGACCACACCGGTCTCACCCGACCACTTCACGATCGGAGTGCTCAGGGCGAAGCTCACGACCGCTCCGACCATGGCGATGAGACCGATCGGGCGACCGGACGTGACCGACCCCGCCCGCGCACTCGACATCGCGGGGACTCTACGAGGACGGCGACGGCGAAACCGCCCCGGTGCCCCGGGACGCCGACGCCTAGCCTCCCGCCGGTGTCGAACGCCCGATCGGTCCTGATCCGGGCCCCGGTCCGGCGTCTGCTGATCGCCAACGCCCTTGCCGGAGTGGCGATCTCCCTGCTGCTGACCGTGCTGTTCAAGCAGGCGTTCGACATCACCGACGACGAGCTGACCATCGGGATCATCGGACTGCTCCAGTTCGTGCCGGCGCTGCTGCTGGTGGTCGTCAGTGGATACCTGGCCGATCGCTTCGACCGTCGCCGCCTCACGGCGCTCGCCACCGCCGGCCGGTTCGTGTGCGCCCTCGGAATGGTCGCGTACAGCCGCGGCGTCGGCGACGTGTCCGACGGATCGGACGCCGCGATCTGGCCCCTCTTCCTGCTGACGCTGTTGTTCGGCACGGTCGACGCCGTCGGGATCCCGGCGCGGCATGCGATCACGCCGCTCGTGGTCGAGCGAGACGAACTCCCGAACCTGGTCGCGATCGCCGCTTCGACGCGGGTGGCGGCGTCGATCGTCGGACCGGTCGCCGGCGGATTCCTCTACGTGGTCGGTGCCGACGTCGCCTACCTCGTCGCGGCCGTCCTGTTCGTCGCATCGATCCCGTTCGTTCTCACCGTGCGGTATGCGACGGAGCCCCGACGTCTGACCCGACGTCCGTCGCTCGCTCTGGCGGTCGAGGGCCTCGGCTTCATCCGTCGAACCCCGGTGATCGCCTCGGCGATCGGGCTCGACATGTTCGCCGTCTTGTTCGGCGGGGCGATCGCGCTCCTGCCCGCGATCGCCGAGGATCGGCTCGGTGTCGGCGACGTGGCCTACGGATGGTTGCGGGCGGCGCCCGGCATCGGCTCGGCGCTCATGGGGATCCTCCTCGCGATGAGGCCGATCGAACGGCGGGTCGGGTCGATGTTGTTGCTCGTGATCGGAGTCTTCGGGGCGGGCCACGTCGTGCTCGGGTTGACCACGAACTACGCCGTCGCCTTCTGTGCGATCCTCGTGGCCGCTGGGGCCGACATGGTCTCGATGACCATCCGCAGCACGCTGGTGCCGGTGGCGACGCCCGACGATCAACTCGGCAGGGTCACCGCGGTCGAGAGCGTGTTCATCGGGGCCTCGAACGAACTCGGCGCGTTCGAGAGCGGCGTCGCTGCGCGATGGCTCGGTGTGCCGTGGGCCGTCGCCGGTGGTGGGGTGGCCACGATCGCCATCGTCGGGCTGTTCGCCGTGTTCGCCCCTGCGTTGCGACGGGTGGACACGTACGCCGACGTCGACGCACGTCGGCATACCGCCGCGCCGTCCCCGACGGCCTGACCAGCCGGACCCGGCGTCGACGCCGGTAGTTTCTTTCGTATGAGCCCCCTCGAGGCCCTGGCCGGCGGTTCCGATTCCGACGACTCGACGACGACGAGTGAACCGATCATCACCGTCTCACCCGAGGCGCTCGAACACCTGCTCGAGCTCCGCGACGACGAACCCGACGGTGATGAGCTGGGACTCCGACTCGCCCTCGCGTCCGGGCCCGGTGAGGACTTCCGGTACGACCTGTCGTTCGAGGAGTTCCTGAAGGCCGCGTTCACCGACGAGGTCCGGACCCACGACGGCCTCAAGGTCATCATCCCGGCCGACGACGTCGAGCCCCTCACGGGCGCCACGCTCGACTACAACTCGGCGCAGGGTCTGGTCATCCGCAACCCGAACCGTCCGCAGGCGCCGGTCGTCGACGGGCTGATCAACGACGACGAGATCTCGGCCGAGGTCGAGATGGTCGTGTCGGCCGAGGTGAACCCTGCGCTCGCCGCGCACGGCGGGTTCGTCACGTATGTCGGTCACGACGGCGACGGCACGGCGTACCTCACCATGGGCGGGGGCTGCCACGGCTGCTCGATGAGCAAGATGACGATGCTCGACGGGGTCCAGACGATGCTGTCCGAGAAGGTCGAGGCCATCGAGAAGGTGCGCGACCTCACCGATCACTCCACCGGCGAGAACCCCTTCTACTCCTGACCCGCCTGGTCGTCAGAGCACGAGCGGTGCGCTGCTGATCACGCACGTCGCCGCGCCCGCGCCGACGAGCGAGGGTCCGCCGCGCAGCAACAGCCGCTTGCGTCGCAGCACCCGGCCGAGGTTCCACAGCCGTTGCGACAGACGAAACAGGTCCGAGTCGTCGTCGAAGGCGAGAGTCCGAGCGGTCGCGGCTGCCTCGCCGCCTTCTCGTCGGGCGTCCCACTCCCCGAGACCTCGTCGCTGAATCTCGCCCGCCCGAACGACGTACGATCGAACGCGGCGGTCGTGGCGATCGGCGAGATCGCCGGCCGCGGCTCGATCGACGTGTTCAGTTCCGCTGGCGCCGACGTCGCCGTCGACGTGACCGGGTGGTTCACATCAGACGGCTGAGTCGCATGCGACGACGCGTCGTCGTCCGCGCCGTGTCGCTCATCGGCGAGCGATGCGACGCAGCGGCGGCTCGGTCTTCGGAGGGACCTTCCGCGGCGGAAGCTCGGCGAGGAGCCGCGTGGTGATCGCTGTGATCTCGGCCACCGCCCGTTCGAACGGTTCCTCGGTTGCGGCTGATGTCTTCTGGACGCCACTGATCTTGCGGACGTACTGACGGGCCCCAGCCTCGATC
>JBCDAK010000250.1:0-6152 GCA_039185545.1 Actinomycetota bacterium | reverse complement strand
GATCCGTGGCGTCGACCCCGACGGCGTGGTTCGCACGCTGCAGGGCAAGGGATACATCGACGAGGTCGATCGCGACGACGGGCCCGGGCAGGCGATTCTCTACGGCACCACGCCGGCGTTCCTCGAGAAACTCGGGCTCGAATCGCTCGACGACCTCCCCCCGATCGCCGAGTTCATTCCCGGTCCCGACGTCGTCGAGGCACTCGAGCACGGTCTGCGGGTCACCCCCGAGATCGACGTCTCGGTCGACGAGTCGGCCACTCCACCCGGCGCCTCGCCCGACGCCACCGGCTGACCCTGCCGCTCGTCGGCCCGATCGTCGGTACGGTGCCCGCCGTGAGCCAGGGAGATCGCCCGCGGCGTCCTGTCGAACCTCCGCTGTGGGAACAACAGGCCGAGGCGAACGCCGCACTGCCGCAGGGAGACCGGCTGCAGAAGGTCCTCGCCCGCGTCGGACTCGGGAGCCGTCGGGTCTGCGAAGAGCTCATCGCCGACGGCCGTGTGACCGTCAATGGAGAGATCGCCGAGCTGGGACGGCGCGTCGATCCGGAGTCCGACCTCGTCGAGGTCGACGGTGCGCCCATCGGCGTGCGCCCCGGCCTCGTGCACTATCTGCTCAACAAGCCCGTCGGGGTGATCACCACCAGCAGCGACACCCACGGACGACCGACCGTGGTCGAACTCGTTCCCGCCGAACCGCGGGTCTTCTCGGTCGGTCGGCTCGACGCCGACACGGAGGGCCTGCTGCTGCTCACCAACGACGGCGAGCTCGCGAACCGGATCGCGCATCCTCGTCACGGCGTCGAGAAGGAGTACCTCGCCGAGGTCGACCTCGCCGGAAAGTCCGAGGTCGCGAAGGGCGCGATCCGCCGACTCCGAGACGGGGTCCAGCTCGACGACGGAGTCACGTCGCCCGCCACGGTCTCACAGCCCTCGCCCGGCGTGCTCCGACTGACCATCCACGAGGGACGCAATCGCCAGGTCCGTCGGATGTGTGAGGCCGTCGGCCACCCGGTCCGACGGCTGGTCCGCACCCGGATCGGACCGCTCGCCGATCGCCGCCTCGCGCCCGGCGACTGGCGTGAGCTCGACGTCGACGAGCTGAACGCCCTTCGACGAGCGGTGGCCGACGCGGCACCGAGCTGACGCCCGCCTCGCCGACGCTCCGCCCAGCCACGTTCGTTCGAACCGACGACCGAGCGCATCGATCAGGGATCGCGGCGGGGTCGCTCGGTACGATCGCCGCCGTGTCCAGCACCGATGCCGCGGCGCGGCGCGCGAACGTGATCGGCCTCGGCCTGATCGGCGGTTCGATCGCGCTCGCGCTGCGAGCCCGGGGCTGGACCGTGTCGGGCATCGACGAGCGTCACGACGTCGTCGCGCGAGCCCGCGAACTCGACGCCATCGACACCGTCGGCCTCGATCCCGACGCCGACATCACCTTCGTGGCCGTGCCCGTGCTGGCCGGCACCGACCAGGTGAAGCGGGCGCTCGCCGAGACGAGCGGTCTCGTCACCGACGTCGGCAGCGTGAAGGCACCGATCTGCTCGGCGATCGACGACGAGCGGTTCGTCGGCGGGCATCCCATGGCCGGCAGCGAGCGCGACGGACTCGACGGTGCCGAGGCCGACATGTTCTCGGGGGCGATCTGGGTGCTCACGCCGCGCGGCGACGCGGCCGACGACACGTTCGCCCGACTCACCTCGATCCTCTCGTCGCTCGGCGCTGAGGTCGTGGCGGTGACGCCGGAACGTCACGACGAGGTCGTGGCGGTGGTCAGCCACGTTCCCCACCTCACGGCGGCTGCGTTGATGGGCGTTGCCGCCGATCGGTCCATCCAGAACGCCGCACTCCTGCGGCTGGCGGCCGGCGGCTTCCGCGACATGACCCGCGTCGCGAGCGGACGCCCTGACATCTGGCTCGATATCTGCGAGGAGAACCGCCCGGCCATCAGCACGGCGCTCGACGAGCTGGTCACCGCGCTCGACGCCCTCCGCCGTGACGTCGAGGCGGGCGACCGCGAGTCGCTGCACGATCGACTCGAGACCGCTCGCACCGCTCGCGCCAACCTGCCCAGCCGCGTCGTGCATCCCGAGAACCTCGCCGAGTTCCGGATCCCGATTCCCGATCGCGCCGGCGCCGCCGCCGAGGTGTTCACGCTCGCCGCCGAGCTCGGCGTCAACATCGCCAACTTCGAGGTCGTCCACGTCGCCGAATCCCACCGCGGTGTCGCCGTGGTGCTCATCGACCAGGACCAATCGGAACTCCTGCGCGGCGGGTTGATCGCCCGCGGGTTCCATCCGTCGATCCAGGCGCTGGCGTGAGCGACGCGTCGACCGGCGATCGGGAATCCGACTCGGGCCGAACGGAGCCGGTGCACGTCCGGCCGGCCGGCGGACCGGTGATCGCCAGCGTGGCCGTGCCGCCGTCGAAGAGCATCGCCAATCGGGCGCTCGTGTGCGCGGCGTTGGCCGACGGCGAGAGCGAGTTGATCGGGCTGGCGCCCGGCGATGACACGTCTGCCATGGTCGAGTGCCTCGGTGCGCTCGGCATCCCGATCGTCGTGTCGCCGCGACGGCCCGAGCGTCCGGTCGACGACGGAACCGGTGCGATTCCGACGGGTCGCGACGTCGATCCGCCTCCCGGGCCCTCACGCTCCGAGCGTCTCACCGCCCTGGTTCTCGGCAGCGGAGGCGATCTGGCACCGGGCCCCGCCGAGCTGCCCGCTCGTCTCGCCGGTACCACCTCGCGATTCGTCACGGCGGTCGCCGCGCTCGGACCCGGCCCGTACACGATCGACGGCGGTGAGCCGCTCCGGCGCCGCCCGATGGCACCGCTCCACGACTCGTTGCGGGCTCTCGGAGCGTCGGTCCAACCGGCGGGCGACTGGGGACACCTGCCGGTCACGGTGTCCGGACCGATCGGTGCCACCGACGCGATCGTGATGCCCGGCGACGTGTCGAGCCAGTACGTCACCGCGCTGATGCTCATCGCCCCACTGCTGCCGCGGGGACTGCGGCTCGGGTTGTCGAGTGATCTCGTCAGCCGTCCGTACGTCGAGATCACCCGTCACGTCATGGCGGCGTTCGGCGTCGGCGGCGTCGAGGTCACGGGACGCCACGTCACCGTTCCGCGTTCTCACTACGAGCCGGTCGAATACCGAGTCGAGCCCGACGCGTCGTCGGCCAGCTATCCCCTCGCCGCCGCGGCCATCGTGGGCGGATCGGTCGCTGTGCCCGGTCTCGGGCGCTCGTCGCTCCAGGGTGACGCCCGGTTCGTCGACATCGTCGAGGCGATGGGGTGTGTCGTCACGGTCGCCGACCACGACACCGTCGTGATGCGCCGCAGCGACGCGGCGCTGCGGGGCGTCGACGTCGACATGTCCGACGTGTCCGACCTCGTCCCCACCGTCGCCGTGCTCGCCACGTGCGCGAGCTCACCCACCCGTATCCGCGGGGTCGGATTCATCCGTGAGAAGGAGAGCGACCGTCTCGGCGATCTCGCCGACGAGCTGACCAAGGTGGGTGCGGCGGTCCGGGTGGAAGACGACGGACTCACCATCGAGCCCGTCTCCGATCTTCACGGGGCCGAGCTCGACACCCATCACGACCACCGGCTGGCGATGGCCTTCGGTGTGCTCGGCCTCGCGATCGACGACGTCGTCGTCAACGACCCCGACGTGGTGTCGAAGAGCTGGCCCGACTACTGGACCATGCTCGACTCGCTGCCGGCGGCCACGGGATGACCATCCCCGATCGCATCCCCTCGACCGAGGCGCGCCCCCGGGTCGCCGCGTTCGATGTCGACGGCACGCTGACCGTGCGCGACTGCGTCGTGCCGTTCCTCCGGCGGGTGGCCGGCGCTCGCCGCATCGCCCCCCGGCTCGGTGTCCGTCCCGATCGGCTGGTGCCGACCGTCGTCATGCGCGATCGAGACCGGCTCAAGGCGCTCGCTGCGGCGGCGACGTTCCGCGGGCGTCGACTCGACGACGTGCGCCGGGTCGGAGCCGACTTCGCTCGCCACGTCCACGAGCGGTGGATGCGAGCCGAGTCGGTCGACCGTCTCGCCGATCACCTCCAGCGGGGCGATCGCGTGGTGCTGGTGTCGGCGTCGTTCGAGGTGTATCTCGAGCCGCTCGCCGAGATGCTCGGCGCCCACGGCGTGCTGGCGACTCGCCTGTCGAGTCGGGACGGGGTGCTGACCGGCGCGCTCGACGGCCCGAACTGCCGCGGTCCGGAGAAGGTCGTCCGCCTGCACGAGTGGCTCGCTCAGGAGATGGGCGGGCGGTCGGCGGTCGACCTCGCTGCGTACGGCGACTCCCGCGGCGATCGGGAGATGCTGGCCGACGCCGACGCGGCCCACTGGGTGCGCGACGGCAGGATCGTCTTCGAGGGCGCTGCGTGATCCGACCCGCTCTGCGGGCGATGCGCCCGCTGCAGTGGACCAAGAACGTCCTCGTGTTCGCCGCACCGGCGGCGGCCGGCGTGCTCGACGAGGCCCGACCGCTCGGACTCACACTGCTCACGTTCGTGGCGTTCTGCCTCGCGGCGAGTGGCACCTACCTGTGGAACGATCTCGCCGACCTCGAGGCCGACCGCCGCCATCCGACGAAGCGGACGCGGGCGATCGCCTCCGGCGACCTGTCCGAGTCGACCGCCCGCGCTCTCGGCGTGCTCCTCCCGCTCATGGCACTCGGGCTGATCGCGCTGACCGGGCGGTGGCAGACGGTCGCCGTTCTCGCCGTCTACATCGCGCTGACGCTGTCGTACACCGTCTGGTTGAAGCACGTGCCGGTCGTCGACCTGCTGACCATCGCCTCGGGCTTCGTCCTCCGCGCCGCAGCGGGTGCGGCGGCGGTCGACGTCGCGATGTCGCGCTGGTTCGTGCTGTGTGTGGTCTTCGGGTCGCTGTTCATCGTGGTCGGCAAGCGCTACGCGGAACTCAACGAGCTCGGCAACGGTTCGGCCACCCGGGCCACGCTCGCCACCTACACCACCGGCTACCTCCGCATCCTGCTGTCGGTGAGCCTCGCCGGTGCGCTCATCAGCTACTGCGTGTGGGCGTTCGAAGCCAGCGAGATCTCGCCCGTGTCGCGCGACGACTCCGACTGGCCGTTCTACGAGGCGTCGGTGGTGCCCATGATCGCCGCCCTCTTCCGATACCTCTTCGTGCTCGAGCGAGGTGAGGGAGCCGCGCCCGAAGAGGTGTTCGCCCGAGATCGGGTTCTGCAGGTCGCCGGTGCGGCGTGGGTCGTGATCTACGGACTGGCGGTGTACGCGGGATGAGCGAGTTCGGAGAGCGTCCGTCGACCGGTGAGATCGTTCGACGTGTCGATGGGATCGACGGGTGGATGACCCCCGCTCAGGGTGTCGCGCTGGCGCAGGCGGCCGCGGCGTGCCCGCCGGGCGGCAGCATCGTCGAGATCGGCAGTTTCCGCGGACGGTCGACGATCGTGCTCGCGTCGGCGGCCGACCCGTCGGTGTCGGTGATCGCGGTCGATCCGCATGCCGGCAACGACCGAGGACCTCAGGAGATCGACGGGTTCGACGTCGAGGCCGCCGACGACCACGCCGTGTTCCTCGCGAACCTCGATGCCGCCGGCGTCGCCGAGCGCGTCCGACACCTGCGGATGTTCTCCGACGACGCACTCGCGGAGGTCGACGGGATCGTCGACGTGCTGTACGTCGACGGAGCTCACCGCTACCGACCGGCACTGGCCGACATCCGGTCGTGGGGGGAGCGGGTCGGCGACGGGGGGACGATGCTGATCCACGACTCGTTCTCCTCGATCGGCGTGACCGCCGCGATCTGCCGTGCCCTCGTCGCCGGTGGCCGCTGGCGCTACGTCGGTCGGTCGCGCTCGCTCGCGATCTATCGCGCCGACCTGTCGGGTGCGCCCGCGGCACGGGTCGCCAACGCCGGACGTCAGATCGCCCAGCTCCCGTGGTTCGTCGGCAACGTCGGACTCAAGGTGATGCTGTCGCTCGGCGGCGGACGCCTGTGGCGACTCGTCGGCCGGCCCGCACCCGAGTGGCCGTACTGACCCAGCCCGAGCCGGCCCGGACCGAATCGATCCGGACCGATCGGCCGGCACCACGCATCGAGGAACGCCGCCGGTCGCCGGGCCACGCTGCGCCCGCCCAGTAGCCTCG
>JBCDAK010000249.1:0-6220 GCA_039185545.1 Actinomycetota bacterium | reverse complement strand
GCTACGCCGGGGGAGTGGAGGACCGGGGCACGCTCGGGTCCGGGAGGCCGCCCCGCGTCGACGACGTCGGTCGGGCGATCCGTCTCCGACGTCAGGTCAGCGCAGCGCCCGCTGCGCTGGCTGTCGGGATCGTCGTCGTGACTGAGCTGCGGCGACGTCTGAGCGGTGGCTCAGGCTCCCCGTCATCGATCTCTCGCCGGCGATCGAACCTCGTCGCCCACCGGAATCCAGGGGCCGGTTGAAGCTTCCGGATCGATGACGCATTGGACTCTCACGAGGAGGTATCTGTGGGCAGTGGAGCGAAGCTCAAGCTCACCCGACCGTTGAGCGGGTTGATCGAGCAGTGCACTCGGACGCCGAAGACTTCCGAGAGCAGTTCCGGGTTGAGCACGGCCTCCGGGGTCCCCTCTGCGGCGATGCCGCCGTCCCACATGACGTACAACCTGTCGCAGTAGGCCGCTGCGAGGTTGAAGTCGTGCAACGCAGCGATGACGGTCAGCTCGAGTCCACGTACGAGCTCGAGCAACTCGTACTGGGCACGGATGTCGAGGTGGTTGGTCGGTTCGTCGAGGATGAGGATCTTGCTCTCCTGCGCCAGCGCACGCGCGACCAACACCCGCTGCTTCTCTCCTCCCGACAGCGTGGTGAAGAGGCGCCCCATCAGGTCCGATGCACCGACCCGGCGGAGTGCGCTCGCGATGACGTCGTCGTCGTGACTGTCGTCGCGGTCGAGCAGACCCTTGTGGGGCGAGCGACCCGTGGCCACCACCTCGTGGACGCTGAACTCGAAGTCGGCCGACTGCTCCTGCACCACGACCGCGGTACGCCGCGCCGACTCTCGTGCCGTCAGTTGAGCGAGCTCTTCTCCACCGAGATGGATCATGCCGGCGACCGGCTTGAGCGCCCGGTACAGCGCCCTCAGCAGCGTCGACTTCCCGGACCCGTTGGGTCCCACGATGCCGACGAACGTGCCGGGTTCGGCCGCGAGGGTCGCGTCGCCGACGAGAGGAACGCCCCCGATGTCGATGGAGACACCCTCGACGGCGACCCGCATCAGGACGCCCCCGCCAGTCGGCCCTGACGGCGAAGCAGAATCAAGAAGACCGGGACACCGATCGCGGACGTCAGGATCCCGAGCGGTACCTCGGCCGGACGCTCGATCACGCGCGAGAGGATGTCCACCGCCATCAGATAGAGGCCACCGAGGAGCAAGCACGCAGGAAGAACGCGGCGATGATCCGGTCCCACGATCAGCCGCACGATGTGGGGGATCACCAGGCCCACGAATCCGATCGCTCCTGCGACCGCGACGACGGATGCGGTCAGGAGGCAGGAGACGAGCACGATCTCGAGACGGAACCTGTTCACGTTCACGCCGAGCGCGTGCGCGGACTCCTCGCCGAACAGCAGTGCGTTGAGGTCTCGTCCACGCAAGGCGAGCCATGCGGTCGACAGCAGCACGACGGGCGCTGCACGCACGACGTCCGGCCAGTCCGCGGCAGCGAGGCTTCCCAGCAGCCAGTTGAGCACGGTGCGGAGTTCGCGCGGGTCGGCCTGGAATTGCACGTAGCTGGTTGCGGCGGAGAGCACGAAGCTCAACGCCACGCCGGCCAGGAGCATCCGGGTCGGTTGGAGGCGGCCTCCCTGCCGTCCCAAGAGGAGGACGACGACCATGGTCGCCAAGGCGAAGACGAACGCCGCAGCGGCGACGCCGAGCCCCAACAGGATGGAGCTTCCGAGCACGATGACGGTCACCGCTCCCAGGCTCGCCCCTGAGGCGATTCCCAGGATGTACGGGTCGGCCAAGGGGTTCCGCACCAACGCCTGCAATGCCGTTCCGGCGACCGCGAGCCCGGAGCCGACGACGAAAGCGAGGAGGGCACGCGGGAAGCGAAACTCCCAGACGATCTGATCGATGACCGGATCGACGTCGGCCGGTCCCTGGCCCCGGAGGTGGGACCAGACGACCGCCGCCACGTCACCGAGGGGAATCGACAACGCCCCGACCGACACCGACAGCATGAGCGTGAAGACGGACCCGATCGCCAGGCAGACCATCAAGACGACGTAGCCGAGCCCGCCCAGGAGGTGGGGCTGGTCGCGCGAACGACGGTCCGGTTCGTCGATCGACCGCCGCCGCACGTTCGGCCGAACCGGACGGACCAGCTCCTTCGAGTCTGAAGCTGGTCCGTCCGACGTGGTGGAATCCGACCGAGCCCCGTCGAACCGGGCTTGGGTCATGCCACGACCTTACGGGCGCTCGATATCAGCGCTCTCGACGAGATCCGGATGGAGGCATGCGGCGGTGTCTCGGATGTAGTCGGGAAGGAAGACACCGGCCGCTCGAGGCAACACACCGCAGAAGTCACCCTGCTGTGCGGCGATCGAGTTCTCCATGACGCCGAAGAGGAAGTCGCGCCGTTCGTCGAGCGGGGTGACACCCTGTTCGGGCTGGTAGATGTAGGCCAGAACAGCCTCGGGGTCGGTTGCGGCGATCACCTCGCGGGACATCGGTTCAGCGTAGGCATCGAAGAACTCGTCGAAGACGAGTTCGCCGCCAGCCAGCTCGAAGATCTCTGCGACCGCTGCCGTTGCCGGGGTGAAGATCGGGTCCTCACCGGAGTCGTAGAGCATCGCCGTCTTCGGCTCGGCGTCGGCGACGGCTGCGGTGACGTCGTCGATGTCCGACCGGATCCCGGCGATGTAGTCCGCGGCCTCTTGCTGGGCGTCGAAGATCAGCCCCAGCTCACGTGCGAAGTCGAACTGCTCCTCGATCGAGAGATCGACCTGGTTGAGGCAGTCGGCAGCCCGGGAATAGACCTGCGCGCCGATGCTCTCGATGTCCGCGATCGACGGCGAGCCCTCTGCCTCGTCGAACTTGAAAGCCGCCCCGCCGATGATCAGATCGGGGTTGTCGGCCAACACCACCTCCTTCGACGGAAAGAAGAAGTCGTCCGACGGGCTGAACAGCTCGAGGGCGTCCCAGTCGGACTGAAGGTCCTCACGGATACCGGTGTTGAAGTCCCACCACACCGCCTCGATTCGGTCACCCAGACCGAGTGCGAGAAGCACTTGGGTATCGGACTCGCTCGAGGTGTGCACACGCTCGGGAGGCCCGTCGAACACCAGGTCGTTGCCGCACGCGTCGGTGAACTCGAGCGGGTACTCGGTCGATCCGACGTCGCTGGAGTCGGAGGTCGACTCCGTGCTCTCCGGCTCGGAGTCGGTCGTCTCGTCCTCGGCGGTCTCCGGCTCGGTGCCGCTGGCGTCGTCCTCGGCGACCTCGGTGGCGCTCGCGTCGTCCTCGGCATCGTCGGCATCGTCGCCGTCGTCGCCGCAGGCCGCGACGATGAGCGAGAGCGCGGCGAGGCCGATGACGCTGCGACGAATGCCCGATCGGGTCGAACTCATGGTGGGAAATCCTTCTGTCGTGTCGTGATGGGACGGAACGGCGACACCGTACTAGTAATGAGAACGATTCTCGAAAATCGTCGACGCGTCCGTCGATGTCGCACGGGGGCTCGGCCGGAGACGGAGGACCGGGGTCGTGGGGGTTCTGGACTCCGGCTCGGTATCTCAGAGTACTTTAGAAACCGTGCAACTACCAACGACGGGGCCGACCCGGGGTCACGAAGCCCACTCGATCATGGACCCCGACGATCGCGTGAGGCGGCAGTACGGTGACGGCCATGGACGAGCGGCTGGTCCCCGACGATCACGTCGCCGTCGCAGTCGACACCTTGGCGCTGTTGGCGAGCGCATCCCGGTTGCGCATCGTCCACGCCTTGCTTCACGAGAGCCCGCTGGCGGTCGGCGACCTCGCCGAACTGGCGAACCTCAGCCTGTCCGCCACCTCCCAGCACCTGAACCGTATGCGGCGGGCGGGCGTCCTCACGGCGACGAAGGACGGCGTGAACGTTCTCTACGGGCTCGCCGATCGCCACTTCGCCGACCTGGCCGACTCGGCGTTCTGGTACGCGCAGCACACGGTGGATTCACGCAAGCAGCACCGTCACCGACACCAGCAGGGCGCAACGACCTAACTGCGGACAGCCAGGAGGCGGTCCATGACGGGACGACCGCCACAGCCGATGGGGGGCACCGATGAGGAGTCGGGTGCGATCGGAACTGTCACCTGACGCCCGCCCGCTCGATCAGGAGGAGATCGCCGCGTACTGGCAGCGCGCGGCTGCGTACTACGACGACGTCGTCGTCGGTTCGCCACCCCCCGATGCCACGCAGCAGGCGTGGGCGTTGCAGCTGCGCCGAGCGCTCGGTCCGCCTCCGCTCCGGGTGTGTGAGATCGGATCCGGAACGGGCTGGTTGACGTTGAAGCTCCTCGCCGCTGGGTACGACGTCGTGATCGTCGACATCGCCGAGGCGATGCTGGCGGCGTGCCAGGAGAAGGTCGCTCGTGCTGGGTTCAGTGTCGAGGCCAACGTCGGAGCTGCTGACGCGCTGCCACTCGCCGACGATGAGGTCGATGCCGTCACGAGTCACCTGGTGCTGTGGACACTGCTCCATCCGGACGACTCGGTTCGGGAGTGGGCGCGGGTCACGCGTCCGGGTGGACGCGTGACGGCGTTCGACGGTCTCCACGGTGGCCGGCAGTCGGTGGTCGATCGGCTGCGTTCTCGGTCGTTCGATGTCGTGTCTCGTCTGACCGGTCATGGCGAGCCGGGCTTCGGCTACATGTACGAGCTCGGGCGACTGTCGCAACTTCCGTTGTGGATGGCCCGCGACATCGGCGAGGTGCGCGATCTGTTCGCTCTCGCCGGACTCGACGACGCTGCGGCATGGACGCTCGACGGTGTGCGCGACATCGAGCGGAGGAGCCGCTCGCGGCGCGGTCGCCTTCTCCCTCCGAGCACTGACTACGCCGTGGTCGGCACCGTCGGCGCTCGCGTCGTCTGAGCGCTCCCGCATTGAGAGCCTCCGACGGCGCCCGCAACCTCTCGACGACCGATGTCGTTCGCCTCCGGCGCGAGCTCGCCGTCGGTCACGACGGCGTCGAACCATCTCACCGTCGACGGAGAGCCTCCATTGCGCAAAGAGTTGAGAAGTTGCTCAAGTATGCAACACTGACGGGCGATGCGTGACGTCGAGGTCCATCGCCGGCTGCTCGCTCTGGGCGCTGCTGAGGGGCCGGCGCTCCGGCGCGTCATCGTGTTGGGCCTGGCGGTCTCCGCGACCTATCTCGCGGTCGGCGTGATCACGGCGATCGCCGTCGACCGGGCCTTCGCCGGGGCAGCGTTCTCGACGGTGGCGCCGTTGGTGGCGGCCGCAGCGGTGCTGGTCGGTGTCCGGGTCGTGCTGATCAGCGCACGGGAGGGCGCGAGCGCCGAAGCGTCGGTGCGCATCACCGCGGGTCTCCGACGACGACTGCTGGCCAAGGCCTTCGAGATGGGCCCGGCGTGGTTGGCCGACCGCCGCGCCGGCGAACTCGACGTCACGCTGGTCGAGGGCGTGCAGCGGCTCGACGTCTACTACCGCCGCTTCGCCTCTCAGGCCGTCGTGGCGGGGTTGTCCACGCTCACCGCGCTGGCGGTCATCGCCGTGATCTCACCGCTCGTCGCGCTGGTGATCATCGGGGCGATCGTGCTCATGGTCGTGTTGCCGCACTGGGAGATGAAGCGGCTCGACGTACGTCTCACGGTGGCGAACGAGCGCTACGCCGACCTGTCGTCGGAGTTGGTCGACGCCATGCAGGGGATGTCGGTCCTCAAGGCCTACGGGGCGGACGGCCGGACCGAGGAGGACCTGTACGAGCGCATCACCACGGTGCGCGACGACAACATCGCGTTCTCCCACACGGGCGGTGTCGTCTGGGGGATCATCGGTTGGCTGACCGCGATCGCCGGTGGGCTCGCGCTCGCTGTCGCCGCGCTCGACCTCGCCGATGGCGGCACGACGAACACACGCGTCTTCCTGGTGCTCCTGCTCGTCGGAGAGTGCCTCCGGCCGGTCACCGACCTGAGTCTGGCGTACCACTTCGCCATGACGTCGGTGGACCCGGCGCGCAAGATGCTGGCGATCCTCGACGAGCAGCCGGAGATCACGGCACCCGTCGACGGGCCCGAGCCCTCGACGCTCGATGCCACGATCTCCTTCGACGGCGTGACCTTCGCCTACCGCCCGGGTGACCCACCCGCGCTCGAGGGTCTCGAACTGAGAGTGGACCGTGGCGAGACGGTCGCCGTCGTCGGTCGGTCGGGAGCGG
>JBCDAK010000248.1:0-6243 GCA_039185545.1 Actinomycetota bacterium | reverse complement strand
GTCGATCTCACCCTCACTCTCGTTCTCGATGATCTCCTCGAGCACCGACTCGCCGACGTCGTCACCACCGCAGGCGGACCCCGCGACGATCGCCGCTGCGGTTCCGAGCGCTGCCCATGAAGTGGAGCGCGTCATCGCAGTGGCCTCCCAGGCATGTCGGCGGAGCTGGCGGCAGTGGTGAGGCCGCGCGAAGGCCCACCGTCGATTGGCCGGGACGCGAACCGCGATTCGCGTCCCGTACGACGATCATCGGCTGCGCGGCCGTCGACTTGAGCGCGAATCGCGAATTTCTCGAGCGGGTTCATCTCGGCGCCATGTTCGCGCCGCCACCGACGGATGTTCACGCGGGGTCGCGACGAAGCACGCGAAGCGATCCCGTCGCCGACACCTCGGTGAACGACCCGGAGTCGAGCGCCGGCCGGTAGATCTGTTCGTACGGCGGACGGCCGCCGTCGGCCGGGTCGGGGAACACGTCGTGGATCGCGAGCAGTCCCCCGGGGGCGACGAGCGGAGCCCAGCCCAGATAGTCGCGGCGAGCGGGCTCCTCACCGTGACCTCCGTCGATGAACACGAACGAGAACGGCGTGATCCACACCGGGGCGACGTTCCAGGACGAACCGACGACGGCCACGACGGTCGACTCGAGATCGGCGTCGTGCACGGTGCGGCGGAAGAACGGCAGCGTGTCCATCTTCCCGACCGCCGAGTCGACCACCTCGGTGTCGTGGTGTTCCCAGCCGGCCTGGTTCTCCTCCGACCCTCGGTGGTGATCGAGGGCGAACAGCACGCGGCCGGACCGCTCGGCGGCGTCGCCGAGCCACACCGTGGACCGGCCGCAGTAGGACCCGACTTCGAGGAACGGCAGGTCCGCGACGGCCTCGGCGGCGTCGATCGCGGCCTGCCACAGCGCGTCGCCCTCATCGGCGGGCATGAACCCCTTGGTGACGAGCGCGAGCTCGCGACGGGATCCCTCGATCGTCACCAGCCGTCCCAGTGGATGATCGTGTCTGGCTCCGGTCGCATGGCCGGCTTGAAGTCGGTGCCCTTCGTGTGGGCAAGCGGGCTCATGCAGATCTGTTGCACCTGATCGAACGGAATGCCGAGGAGCTCGGCGACCTGCTCCTCCATCATGAGGTGCACCGTGGTCCACGCGGTGCCGAGCCCGCGGGCGCGGGCGGCCAGCATGAAGCTCCACATCGCCGGCATGATGTTGGCGCCCATCATCGCCGACATCGAGCCCGGCTGGCCGTCCATGCGCCCGGCGAGTGAGCACGGGATGATCAGGACCGGTGAGTTCCCCATGTTCTGGCCGAGGTAGTCGGCCGACGACGCGACCCGATCCTGCTGGGCCTGTTCGGCCTCGCCGTCTTTCTTGATCGAACCTGCATAGATCCCGTCCATGCCCTGGTAGATCTCGTAGCACTGGCGGTAGATCTCGCCCAGTGCGGCCCGCTTCTCGGCGTCTCTGACCACGACGAAGCTCATGGTCGGGGCGTTGGAGCCCGATGGAGATTGCATGGCGATTCGCACACAGTCGCGCACGTCGTCGTCGGACACCGGCCGTTCGAAGTCGAGGCGCTTGCGGACCGCGCGCGTGGTGGTGAGGACGTCGTCGGGCGTGAGGTCGAGCAAAGCCATCCGGCGAGGGTACGAGACGGTGGCATTCCAGCTCATGCCGGAGTCCCGGCGGGGACTCGCACCGAGCGACGCGACCGGACGCACGATGGAGGTCACCTAGGGTGGTCGACAACGTGGAACTCCTCGATGCGATGCCGTTCGTCCGCCGCCATCGTCAGGCGGTGCTGATCACCCAGCGCGCCAGCGGACGGCCCCAGTCGTCGAACGTCGTGTACGCGGTCGACGGCACCGACACCATCTACGTGTCGGTCACCGAGTCGCGGTCGAAGACCACCAACGCTCGGCGGACCCCGCAGGTGTCGATGCACATCTCACGCGCCGACTTCTGGGCCTATGTGGTCCTCGACTGCGACGTACAGCTGCTGCCCACCGCAGCGTCGCCGAACGACCCGACGGTCAACGCTCTGGTCGAGTACTACCGGGAGCTCAACGGTGAGCACCCCGACTGGGACGAGTATCGCCAGGCGATGATCGACGAGCGTCGGCTGCTGCTCCGACTGACGCCGACCCACGCGTACGGTCTGCTCGACCGGTGAACGACGACCGCCGACGGCGTCGTCCACACCACCCGACGCGGTCGAAGCGTGACCGAGGCGGACCGATGTTGCACAATCTGGCGTGCCCCTGACCGGGACCGCTGCAGCACGGCTGTTCGACGATCACGTCGACGCCGTCCACACTCTCCTGGCGCGGCGAGTCGGCGCGCATCGCGCTCCCGACCTCGCGGGCGAGGTCTTCGAGCAGGCGGCGCTCGGCTGGGACCGCTTCCAGTCGTCGGGCGGGACCGAGCGGCTGTACCTGGTCGGACTGGCGTGCGGGGCGATCGATCGACACCCGAAGAGCGAACGCGACTTCCTCGTCGCCCTCCGACCGCCCGCTGGGGGAACGGCGACCGGTGATCCGCTGGTCGCCGACGGTGCCGACGGCGCGACGCTGCCCGTCGCCGACGAGACCGCGTCGGGGTGGCTCCTCGGCCTGTCCAGCGAGGGGCGCAACGTGGTGCTTCTCTCGCAGTGGGAGGCGATGTCGAACGGTTCGATCGCCGAAGCACTGGGCGTCGGCACCGGGGCCGTTCGCTCGTCGTTGTCATCGGCCCGCAAGAGTGACAAGGACTCGTTCATCCGGGTCGAGACGCTGCGACCCATGCCCCCTCCGATCTCCGCGAACGATCGCCGGATGGTCCGCGAGCGGTTGTTCGGCGTCGGCCCCGGTGACGCCACCGGTTCGATCACCGGACGCGCCGACAGCGGTGCGGTGACCGCCACCGCTCCCTACGGCACACGTGTGGGCGGACGGCCGCCGGCTCAGCGTCGACCGGGGAGCACGGCGGGAGGCTCGTGGGCCAAGGCCGCAGCCGGGCTCCTTCTCGCCGGTGGTCTGGTGGCGATCGGGTGGTCGTTCTTGTCGCGCGACGACGGCGAGGACGAGGCCGTCGTCGAGACGACCACCACCACGACCACGACCACGACGACCACCACGACACTCCCTCCGACCACGTTGCCGCCGGTGATCCGCACCGGCGTCGACGGCGACCGACCGATCGTCCTCCCGCTCGACGCGCTACCCGTCGACGAGGCCGAGATCTCGGCGCCGGCGGCCGGCAGCTCGTCGCTCCTCCTCCGAGCACCCGACGGTTCCACCCTGTGGATGGCCGAGCTCGACGGCGACGCCGCCGACTTCTCCGGATTCGAGGTCATCACGGCCGGGAGCCTCGAGATCGGTGTGCCCTCCGACGACTCCGGCGGTGCACCCTCCTATCAGCTCCGGGCGCCGTGCGGGCTGCTCCTCATGATCGACGCACCCGACGCCGAGCCGTTCCGTCCCATCGTCGCCGACCTCCTGGCGGCCACGTCGGTCGACGTGACCGGCGTGGTCGACATGACCCTGCCGACCGGATGGGACGTCATCGCAGTCGGTCCCAACCGGAACCGGTACGTCTCGGTCTTCCAGGTCGGGACCGAAGACGCACCCGCCGCCATCCGTCTCGAGCAGATCCCCGGCGGCACTCTGGCCGACCTGGCATTCGGCAACCGCCAGCTCGTCGACGCCGAGTTCCTCGGGAAGCCGGCGTTCGTCGACGCACAGCCGTTCGTGCCCGACCTCACGAGCGTGTACTTCCAGGATGGCGACACGGTCTTCACCCTCAGCTCGACCGACGTCGACCTCGTCGGTCTGGCCGAGTTCGTCGACTCACTCGAGCCGGTCACGGCCGTCGAGTTCACGCTGCGGTATCAGGCGGCGGTCCCGCCCGAGCCCGTGGTCGAGAGCGACTGTGCTCCACAGCCGTCGTTCGGCCCGACCCTGTCGCCCTGACCGCCCGTCGGTCGCTCTTCTCGTCGGTCACGTCAGTGCGTAGTCGCTGATCTGCGCGTCGTCGGCGCCGAGATCGGAGAAGTTGTCGTCGGTCCGGGCCCGCATGAAGTCGCGCCACACGAAGGACCGGTAGCGCGGATCGACACCGAGTTCGGCGATGGGTTCGATCTCGGCCGTGCGCGACGGATTGAAGAAGTAGGGGATGCTCATCCGGTCGCGCTCGGTCATCGTGGTGACGCGGTGCACGGCGGCTCGGTAGCGATCGTTGGTCCACACCTGCATCGCGTCGGCGAGGTTGACCACGATCGTGCCCGGCTGAGGCGGGACCGGGATCCACTCCCCCGAGCGGGTGCGCGCTTCGAGGCCGCCGGTGTCGTCCTGCACCAAGAGCGTGAGGACGCCGGGGTCGGTGTGCCAACCGAGTGCGGTCTCGCCGAGCTCACGCAGTTCGGCGCGCTCGTCGGCGGGCACCGGGTCGCCGACCGGGTACTGGTTGAGCCGGACCGACGAGTTGGTCCGGTCGCCGGTGTGGCGGTCCGCGACCTCCGCGGTCAAGCCGAGGGCGGCGTGGACGAGCGCCACCGTGCGAGCGGCGAGATCGCTGAACGCGTCGTAGTACTCGACGAGCGTCGACCGGAACTCAGGAAAGTGATCGGCGTCGGGCCAGCGGTTGAAGGCATCGGCCGCCGGCGCCGAGGGATCGACGAAGTCGAACACCTGCTTGTGATCGCGGCGGCGCTTGGTGAGCTCACGGTCGAACCACCCGAGCGGGTTGTCGAGGTCACGCTGGACGGCGAGACGCTCGGCTCGATCGGATCGGAAGAACGCGTCGGCCTGCCTCCAGGCTCGCTCGATCAGGTCGTCTGCGCCGTGCCCCGTGAGGAGGAAGAACCCGTGGTCGGAGCAAGCCCGGTCGACGGCCGCCAGCTCGTTGTCCGAGGGGTTCGACAGGTCGACGGTCGGGACCAGCGAGGTGGCGTCCATGCGCCCATCGTCGCCGACCGAACGTCCCGGAGTCGAGACGTTCGGCCGGCGTGAGTGGCTCATCGGGTGGCGATACCCCAGGCGGCCGTGTTCACCGGCCAGAACACCGACCGACGGAGGCGACGGCGCTGGATCTCGACCGACGAGAAGCCGGCTGCCTCGACGAGCTCCGGCGTGCGTCGGTGCGGGTCGCACCCTTCGAACAGCCAGCCCCACGGGCGACGGATCACCCGCTGGACGACGGCGCGAAGGCCGTGAGGCGCAGCAACGTGCTCGACGAAGCGGAACCGTCCACCCGGCCGCAAGACACGGAGCACCTCGGCCACGACCGCCTGCGGATCGTCGACCGTGCACAGCACGAGGCTGCAGATCACCTCGTCGACGCTGGCGTCGGGCAGATCGAGACGCTCGGCCCCACTCGGCTGGATGTGGAGTTCCACACCGGCCTCGTCGGCCGCCTCGCGCAGACGGTCGTGCATCGCCCGGCTCGGCTCGACGGCGTGGACGACGGTCCCTCGGCGAAGGAACCCGAAGTTCGCTCCGGTCCCCGCGCCGAGTTCGACCACGACGTCACCCGCCACGTAGGAGAAGGCGGCCTTCTTGTGGCGGCGGCTGATGTGGTTGATGTATCCCTCGAACGCCGAGAAGAACCAGGCGTTGAACGAGCTGATCGGACCGTTGTGGAAGGACCCGTCGACCGAGCCGACGTGGCTCGCCGTGTCGTGCGGCGCCGGCCCGGCCGGTCGGATGAGTGCGTCGACGCAGGTCATGACGCTGCCACCGGATCGAGGCCGAGCAGGTGACGCCCGGTGAAGGGCTTCTGACGTCCGGCGGGGAGCGGGTGGAACAGAGCGCCGTGGACGTCGCGGAGCAGGCGCTCGACACCACCGCGTCGGCCGTAGGCCGATCCACCGCAGATCTCGAGTGCGAGGCGCACGGTGTCGATCGCGGCCTCGGCGGCCGTCGTCTTCCGTGCGAGAACCGCAGCGGTGTGATCGAGCGTCGGCGCGTAGCGCAGACCGTCGGAGGCGGCGAGCATCGCGTCGACGGTGTCGGCGCACGCGAGTCGGCGGTTCGTCATCTCGCCGACGAGGGAGGCGACGACCGGATCATCGCCCCGTTGGCGAGCCGATTCGATCGCCATCTCGGCGGCCGACTCCGCGATCCCCCGATAGGCCGACATGATCAACGGCATGGCGACGCCGAGAGCGGCGCTCCAGATCGGGTGCCACGCACCCGCCGGTCGGATCAGGCTGACGGCGGTGTCGGGAACGAAGACCTCGTCGTACACGACGGTGTCGGACCCGG
>JBCDAK010000247.1:0-6251 GCA_039185545.1 Actinomycetota bacterium | reverse complement strand
GCACCACGTCCGGCGCGTCGTGCTGTACACGTGGGACGTTCCCGACGCCTTCGCCGACGAACTCGTCGAGGCCGGGATCGACGCGGTGATCCTCAAGTCGACCAGCGGTGCCGACCTCGTCGACGCACTCGAGCGCGTCGGACGAGACGAGCGACCCGACGCTGCCGGAGCACCCGCCCGCTCGTCGCTGACCGAACGCGAGCAAGAGGTCCTCGTCATGCTGTCGGAGGGCATGTCCAATCGAGAGATCGCCGACGAGCTGTACCTCTCGGTCGACACGGTGAAGACACACGTGCGCAAGCTCTTCCGCAAGCTCGGAGTCAGCAATCGGACCCAGGCGGCGATGATCGCCGTCGACGTGGGGCTGACGCGACAACGCCTCGCGTCATAGAGCGGTCGGAGTCAGGCGACGGAACGGAGCGACCGCTCGGGCGTGTCGGCCGGCTCGGCCGAACCCTTCGACCGCACGATCACGATCACACCCACCACCAGCGCCGCACCGACCAGTACGCCGGCCGCCACCTGCGGGCGCCGTCGCGCTCCCGATGCTGCGGCCCGTGTGACCCGCCAGGTCGAGCGGCCGACGATCCGCGCCGCGGCCCATCCGAGCCGACCGCCGACCGTGCCCGAGGCTCCGACGAGTCGACTCACCGAGCGCACGATCACGACCGCGGTGCCGGCGTTCGGGCGATCGTCGCCGGTGACGCCGCCGAGCACCAATCGATCCTCGACGACCTCGATCTCCTCGAACGGTCCCGTCGCAGGACCCAGCGGGACGTCGAGAGCGGGGTGGGACACACGGCGACGAGGCACACGACGACCGTAGCCAGCGACGGGCGGCACGTCGAAGCGACCGCTCGGGTCCGAAGGGTCAGCCGGCTCGCCAGCAGCGGACGATGCGCTCGCCGCCGACGTCGATCAACTCGAGGTGATCGGTCACCGCGGCGGCAACGACGAGACCGCGACCGTCGACACTGCCGACGCGGGGGATCTGTGGTGCGATCGCGTCGAGCGACGCCGCGCCGTGGACGTCGAGCACCCACGACGACCCGACCTGCTCGAGGCCCACGACGATGTCGTCGGTCGAACTGTGTCGAATCACGTTGGTCGCCAGTTCGCTGACGGCGAGTTCGAGGTCGGCGACCACCTCGGCCGGCGCACCGGCGGCGAGGAGATGCGCGCGCACCGCGCCACGGACCGGCGACAGACTCGTCGCGTCGGCCGCGGCACGAACGACGATCTGAGCGATCACGGCCGAGCCCCGCCCCGGATCCAGACCACGCCCCACACGCAGGGCGTCTCCGGTCGGCGCACCGGCCAAACCAACCATCTCGGACTGCGCGTGTGGTCTGGACGACCTGCGCGTGACGGCGCTCGGGTCAGTTCGATTCGTCGACCTCGCCGAGCAGGTACCCGGTGAGGCCGGTGATCTCGAACAGACGACGAACCGGTGCACTGACGGCCACGATGCGGAACTCGTTGCCGACGTCGCGGCACCGCGAGTGCGTCTCGACGAGCACCCGGATCCCGCTCGAATCGATGAAGCCGACCCCGCCGAGATCGAGGATGACCGCTCCTGGGCGACGGTCGATCTCACGGCTCAGGTCGACGACCGAGTGAGCGTCGACGTCGCCCGTGACGACGATCGTCCCGTCCTCGGCTCGGGTGACCTCGAGGACGTCGGACTCATCAGCCATGAACAGGTTCCGCCGGTGTGCAGTGCG
The DNA here is from genome assembly GCA_039185545.1 of Actinomycetota bacterium. Taxonomy (GTDB): domain Bacteria; phylum Actinomycetota; class Acidimicrobiia; order Acidimicrobiales; family Ilumatobacteraceae; genus Ilumatobacter_A. Next base: position 4,527 of record JBCDAK010000247.1, on the reverse strand, counting down.
CCACGGACGCTCAGCCTAGGCGACGACCACCCAGAGTGACAGTCAGGTCCGGCAGCCGACGTCGGCACGAACTGGACAGCACCGGCCCGGGACCGGCCCGGGCCGACCTCGCCCGCCCCCCACCGTCATCACCTTCGCCTTCGCCTTCGCCATCGCCATCGCCACCGTCAGCCTCGGCGGGGTGGTCGCTCGGTGGCCCCCGGTGTCCCGGTGGCCGACGTCATCTCGCGGCGCATCTGCTCGAACGACTTGCGGAGGAGTCGACTCACGTGCATCTGTGAGATACCGATCTCGTCGGCGATCGCCGACTGCGACATCCGCTCGTAGAACCGCAGCTCGACGATCCGCCGCTCTCGCTCGGGCAGGGTGTCGAGCAACTCGCCGATCACCTGCAGGTTCTCGGTGTCCTCGAACGCTCGATCGTCCTCGGCCAGCACCGCCTGCCGATCGGTGCCGGCCAGGTCGTCGTCGGATCCGGCCGTGTCGAGTGTGCCGACCGACGACGCCGCACCGGCGACGAGGCCGCGAACGACCTCCTCGCGATCGATCCCGAGATGGTGCGCGAGCTGCTCGACACTCGGCGACCGGCCCAGATCCTGTTCGAGCTCGGCCGTTGCGTCGCGCACCTGCAGGTGCAGCTCCTTCGCCCCGCGAGGGACGCGGACGGTCCACGTCCGGTCGCGAAAGTGCCGTTTCAGCTCGCCCTCGATCGTCTGACCGGCGAACGACGAGAACTGGGCGCCGAAGTCGGGGTCGAACCGATCGACCGCCTTGACGAGCCCGACCATCGCCACCTGCCGCAGGTCGTCGTCGGGGGTTCCCGACCGCGTGTACCGCCGCGCGATGTGGGCGGCCAGGCCCATGTGCCGTTCGACGAGCTGGTTGCGCACCGACCGCCGACGGCTCTCGACGAACTCCCGAAAGAGCTCGATGTCCCCGAGCTCGTCGTCGTCGGTCATGAAGAGATGGTCGTGGTGCGTTGGGGGGACGTCAGTCGTTCGAGTCGCCCGATGCCTCGGAGGCCCGCTTGACCACGGTGACGCCGTCGGCGTCGACCTGGTGTTCGTCGACCACGCTGGCGAGGATCGACGTGGCGAGCGGATCGAGCTCGACCGGATCGCGGGAACCCGATCGTTTCATGGTCACGGAGATCTCACCGTCGGACACGACGTACGTGACGCGGCACCGCTCGTCGGCGGCGGCCAGATCGTGGTCGGCGAACAACGTGAAGACCTCGCTGACGCCGAGCCGGAGATCGTCGATCTCGTCGACGGTGAATCCCACGTCGGCGGCGAGAGAGGCGGTCATGATCCGGACCGACACGGCGAAGTCGACTCGCAGCGGAACCGCCAGATCGACGATGTCGGTCGCCGACCGGGTCGCCCCCTGTTCACCCATCTCGCCGAAGTTAGCCACATGAACCCGCGAACCGACAGAAGTCGGGCCGAGCGTCACCATCCCACGGCTCGGCGGAGCACCTGCTCGATCCCCCCGACCTCGAGGAGATGCTTGGTGTCGATCGCAGTGTGGAGGAACGGCGGGATCAGGTCGGCGATCGGATCGGCCAGGGGAATCCCGACCAGATCGGCCACCCCGCGGCGCCCGCCCAGATCGAGGACCCATCCCTGGTGGGCCAGATCGGCGGGGCGGGTCGGCCGCCCGGACACGAGCCGCGCCGCGTTCGCTCCGGCCACCGCACCCGCCTGGGTGGCGACCTGGGCGGACGGCGGCAGCGGCGTACCGGCCGCATCGACGTGACGCACGACGTCGCCCGCTGCGAAGACGGCGCTCCGCTCGGCCACCGCCAGGTCGCTGCCGACCCGGATCGCCCCGTCGTCGTCCCCCGGCAGGCCGAACGTGCCACGGGGTCGGTCGCCCCCGGCCCACACCGGACGGCCCGACAGGCGGCTCCGGCCCGCGTCGACGCCCTCGTCGTCGATCGAGTCGACCGACGTCGACAGAACCAGCTCGACGCCGCGGCTCCGGAGGATCCGTGCTGCGTTCGACGAGATCCGCGGACTCATGGCCGGGAGGAGGCGCTCACCTGCTTCGACGATCGTGACCGCCACATCGGATCGAGCGGCCGAGAGCGCCGCGGCCAACTGCACGCCGGTCGCTCCGGCGCCGATGACGACCACCTGGTCGCGGTCAGCCAGGTCGACTCGCAGCGCCAGGGCGTCCTGCGCGGTGCGGAGCACCGCCGCCGAGTCGATGCCGTCGATCGGCGGGCGCGCCGGCGAGGCGCCGGTCGTCACGATCACCGCGGCGGCCTCGACCGTCGAACCATCGGCGAGCGTCACCGCATCGTCGGCGACATCGGTGACCGTTCCGACCACGACCTCGGCGCCGAGATCGGCCAACGGGACCGACGCGTCGTCGACCGGAGCGGTGCCGCCAGCCACCGCAGCCAGGCGGGTGACGAAGTCGTGGTCGCCGGTCGTGTCGACCACGACGCTGTGAGCACGTCGTCGACGGATCTCGCGGTCGGCGTGCACTCCGGCGTAGCCACCGCCGACCACCACGATCGGACGGTCGGTCTCTCGTGGGCCGGCAGCGGAGGCGGGGCTCGTCATCAGGGAAGCGTGCCTGATCGACAGGGCGGCGACACGCCCGCGATACTGGAGTCATGAGTGCGGGGCGGAGGACATCGAGCGGATCGGTCGCGCCGTCGGCCGGCGAGGTGAACGGCGTGTCGATCGCAGCGGTGGTCGTCGGTGCGGTGATCGGCTCGATCGTGCGATGGACCCTCGACTCCTGGATCGACGACGACTCGGCCATCGGTCCAGCGCTCCTGGTCGCGAACACGATCGGCGCGTTCATCCTGGGCGTCACGTTCGGGCTCGGCGCCGACGACGGGCGACGTCGGCTCGCCGTCGGAGTCGGGCTCTGCGGTGGTCTGACGTCGTTCAGTGCGTGGTCGGTGATGATCGCCGAGGCGTTCGAGGGCGGTCACACAGCGGACGGCACCGCGCTGATCCTCGCGCACCTCGTCGCCGGCTTCTCGGCCTTCATCGCGGCCCGCGCCGTCACCCGACGGGCACGCCGGATCCTGGTCGGGGAGGTCGGGCACCTCGGGTGACGCCGGTCGCGTTCGTCCTCGCGGCGGGCGCCGGTGCGCTGCTGCGCTGGTGGGCGGCGCGTGCCGATCGAACGGGGCGCCATCTCGGCATCCTGGCCGTCAACGTGCTCGCGTCGTTCGTCGCTGGCCTGGCGACCAGCCTCGATGACCCGTGGCGCACCGTGGTGTCGGTCGGCTTCCTCGGCGCGCTGTCGACGTTCTCGACGGTGGTCGGCGACGTGATGGGTGATCTCGCACAGGAACGACGCACCCTGGCGGCGACCTATCTCGCCGGGAGCATCGTCGTCGGGGTCGGTGCGGCCTGGCTCGGGCTGCGCCTCGGCTGAGACGCTGCGAGGATGCGGTCGTGCCCGAGGGCGACACGATCCGGAGACTGGCCGAGCGCATCCGCGCCGACGTGGTGGGCGACACGGTCACCCGGTCGCTCATCCGCCATCCCCGGCTCGCCACCGCCGATCTCACCGATCGCACGGTCCTCGACGCCGGGTCGTACGGCAAACATCTCTTCGTCCGATTCGACGATCGACGATCGCTCCACGTCCATCTACTGATGCAGGGTCGCGTCCGATTCGACGCAGCGCGCGAGATCCCCGACTGGCGACGGCGGTTCGAGCTGAGGTTCCGATCCGGTGCCCGCATGGTCGGCGTCGACATCCCTCTCCTCCATCTCGTCGACGCCGGGGCCGAGCGATCGTTCACCGATCATCTCGGGCCCGACGTCTGCGGGGACTTCGATCACGACGCCGCGGTCGCCCGGATCCGGGCCGAGCCCGACCTGCCCCTCGGAGGGTCGATGCTCGAGCAACGCAACGTCGCCGGTTGGGGCAACATCTACGCGGTCGAGACACCCTTCGTCTGCGGGATCTCGCCGTTCCGCCGGGTCGGTGAGATCGACGGGATCGACGCGATCGTCGCCGTCGGGGCCGCGCTGATCCGCACGAACGCGCAGCGGGGGCCGCAGAACACGACGGGTCGACGTCTGCAGCAGTCCGACCACTGGATCCTCACCGGCGACGCCCGGCTCTGTCCGGTGTGCGGCACGCGAGTGGACCGGTTCCGTGACGTCGACGTGCCGTGGCAGCGACGAACGGCTCGGTGCCCGCGATGCCAGGCCGACGACCACTCGGTCGCGGACGTCGAACGGGCGCGACGTCTCCTCGCACTCCACCCGGCGGCGCGGTCGATCGACTGGGATCGTCTCAGCACCCGTTCCTGAGATCCGCACGTCGGCGCGACGTCCTGGCACGAATTCGGATGGTCGACGAATCATCCGGGGGGAACCGGGGTACTGGACGTCGACGCGGACGATCCACCGCGCAGATCCGACGGTCCAGTGGACCGACGACAGACCGACCTGCCGCCACCCAGCCCCCCACCCCGGGGTGGCGGCAGGTCGTCATCCCCCCGGCGAGGGGGGCCCCCGCCAGGTTGTGGGGGGGGGGGGGGGG
>JBCDAK010000246.1:0-6270 GCA_039185545.1 Actinomycetota bacterium | reverse complement strand
GCTGCCTCTGCCTTCCGAATGGAGGTCGCAACCGGACCGGATGGCTCGGCTGCATCACGCCCGAGCCCTCCTCGTGGAGCCGACACGTGGTCGGTGGATCCCGAGGCGCCCGAACGGACCCGGCAATGCTACGGACGCCCGTTCGAGACAGCAACGCATCGCCCGCCCGGATGGGGACGGGGTGGGCGACGACCACTCACCGCGTCGACGCTGAGCGTCACCTCGAACGGCGTCGTGACGCCATCGCGGACAGGTGCCCTTTTCTGCCCAGATGACGACAGATCACGGAGCCGTGACGAGAGATCACGGTGTGGTGACAAGTGCGCGACACCACCTCTCGGGTCGTCGTGCGTCCGTAGATTCACGAACCGACGTCACCGCTGACGCACCACTCGGCGATGCCCGGCGTCCGCTCCCGGTCACCACCGACGGATCGAACGACCCGTCCACGACTCACCATGCGCTCCCCACTCCGACCGCTCGCCCCCGCCGCACTCGCGCTCGCGCTCGGCTCCTGCGTCGACGGCTCGGTCAGCTCGTCGGCCGACACGGCCGCCGCGGCCCCGACCACCATGGTCGTCGCTCCCGACGAGCCCTTCCCCAGCGAGCGGTGCACCGCGAACCGATCCGTCGGTGAGATCGTGATCGCTGCCGAACCCCGCTCGCTGGGTGCCGCCGGAACCACCGACGTCGTGGTCGCCGCAGACCGTGGATACTTCGCCGATCTGTGTCTCGAGGTCTCCGTCGTCACCGACGAGGATCCCCTGGGAACGCTCGCCGCGGGCCGCGCCCACTTTGCCGTCGCGCCGTCGTTCTCGGAAGTCGTCCGGCGATCGCTCGCCGGCGAGACCGAACTGCTCGCCCTCACCGTGGACGGCCGCACCAGCCTCGACACGCTGATCGTCGCCCCTGCCACTGCGACCGATCCGATCGACCCGACCGGTTGGACCATCGCGGCGACCGGCGAACTCCCCCGGCCCGTGTCCGAGTTGATCGGTCGCCTCGGAGCCTCCGCCGAGTCCGTCGAGGTGACCGACCCGAACGATCGTCGCATCGTCGACCTTCTCGGGCCCATCGGCGACGTCGACGCGGTGGTGGGTTCCAAGAGCACCGACGTGGTGGCACTCGAGCGCGACGGCGTCGGCATCGAAGTGTTGGATCCGCGCGAGTACGGCGTCGCAGGATCGTTCGGCGTGCTCGCGACGTCGGCCGAGTTCCTCGACGAGCACTCGATCGCCACCGTCGACGTCGTGCGGGCGGTCCTGCATGGCCTCGACGATGCAGTTGCGACGCCCGATGACGCGATCGAATCGGTCGCCGACTCGGCCATCGGCACCGTGGTCGCAGCCGACGACCTCGAGCTGGCCGAACTCCGTTGGCTCGTCGAGGCCGATCTCATCGTGACCGGCACGCCCGAGGGGGTCGGTTTCGGGTCACCGGTGATCGACAACCTCCAGGCCGAGCTGGAGAACTCGACCGATGCCGTCGGAGCCGCCGACGCGTCCGACCACGTGGCCGACGGTGTGGCGGCGTCGGTCTACGACGGCGACGCGCTGCTCATCTGGCCGAGCTGACCGCGACCTCGCTGACGGCGTCGCCGCTCAGGACGCGTCGAAGTCGATCAGCAGACTTCGCGCCTGCTCCACGTCGTCTCGCAGCTGAGCGACGAGGGCGTCGATGCCGTCGAACTTCCGTTCCGACCGCAGGAAATGCGTGAAACGCACCCGCGCCGGCTCGCCGTACAGGTCACCGTCGAAGTCGAGCAGATGCGCCTCGAGCAGCGACGAGTCGGCGTGCTCGTAGAACGTCGGTCGCCGACCGAGGTTGATCGCGCAGTCGTGCGTCGTGCCATCGGGATGGTCGAAACGGCCGGCGTAGACGCCGTCGGCGGGAAGACACATCTGGTTCCACACCTCGACGTTGGCGGTCGGGAATCCGAGCAGTCGGCCACGTTGATCACCCTGGACCACCTCGCCTCGCGCCTCGAACGGACGGCCGAGCATGGATGTGGCGCGCTGGATGTCGCCGCCGGCGAGCGCACGGCGGATCGCGGTGGAGCTGATGGGCTCACCGATCCCGTCGCTTCGCTCGAGCAGCTCGACGGGAACGACGTCGAAGTCGTGCTCAGCGCCCAACTTCTCGAGAAGAGCGACGTTCCCTTCCCGTCCCCGACCGAAGTGGAAGTCGGCACCGACCACGATCGCCGATGCAGCGAGGCAATCGACGAGGACGGATTGGACGAAGTCCTCGGGTGACTCCGCCGCGCGCTGCTCGTCGAAGGTGATCATCACGACGGCGTCGAGGCCGGTCTGGTGCAGCAGCTCGAGCTTCTGGTCGGGACCGGTGAGCAGCAGCGGCGCAGACTGCGGCCGGACCACGGTGGCCGGATGCTTGTCGAACGTGACGAGCACGCTCTTGGCGTTCCGCTCGGCCGCCAGGCGTTTGACCTGCCCGATCACCGCCTGATGACCGAGATGCAGTCCGTCGTAGGCGCCGATGGTGACGACCGAACGATCGTCACTCCATGCCCGTTCCGCCGGGTCCGAGATCACCTTCACCGGACGGACGCTACCTGTCGGTCGCCGGCGGAGCCGCACGGTCCGGTGGCACGACGACCATCGGTTTCGCGTGCTCGCCACGCCTCTCGTACACGGCGAGCAGGCGGTCGTCGCCGAACACCGCCCAGGGGCCGTCGCCGTCCCACGCCGGTACGGGACGCCCGTTGGTGATCTGCGAGGTCAGTCCTCCGACGACCTCGACCCGGGCGAGTGAGCGGACGGCCTCGTCGACCGGGAGGAGTTCGGCCTCGTCGGGTCCAGCGGCCTCGGCGAGCGTGAAGCGACCGACAGCGGTCCGGCGGAGGTGGCGGAGATGGGCTCCACCTCCGAGGAGGTGACCGGCATCGGCCGCGAGCGAGCGGATGTAGGTGCCGGCCGAGCACTCGACCGCGGCGAGGAACACCCCCTCCTCGTCGGTCGGATGCACGTCGAAGCTGTGCACGGTGACCGGGCGAGGGGGTCTCTCGACCTCGATGCCTTCGCGCGCCAACTCGTGGAGGCGACGACCACCGACCTTGAGCGCCGACACCATCGGGGGGATCTGTGCGATGTCGCCCGTGAGATGCTCGGCGACGACCGATCTCACGTCGTCGACCGTCACACCCGACATGTCGTGGCGGGCAGTCACCTCGCCGTCAGCGTCGAGCGAGTCGGTCTCCACCCCGAGCACGATCTCACCGACGTACGCCTTGCGGGTGCTCTCGACGAAGCGGAGCAGCTTGGTGGCCTTGCCGACCGCCACGACCAGAACCCCGGTCGCAGACGGATCGAGGGTGCCCCCGTGGCCGACCTGGCGCTCGTCGAACCGACGTCGGAGCATCGCCACGACGTCGTGGCTCGTGACACCCGGTGGCTTGTCGACGATGCAGATGCCGTGCGTGGTCGCCGGACGGCGGCGGCGCGGCATCGTCAGTCGTTGCGTTCGCGGTCGGCGCGCAGGATCTCGTCGATCCGCTCAGCCGATCGAATGGCGGCGTCCGGCCGGAAGTCGAGGATCGGCGTCTTCTTGGCGCGGATCTGGCGGCCGATCGACGACTGCAGGCGCACACGGTGTTCGCCAAGGGCCTCGATGATCTCCTCGTCGCCCTCGACGCCGGCGAGCGAGTCGAAGAACACGATCGCCCGGTTCAGCTCGGGGTCGACGTCGATCCCGGTGACCGACACGAACGACAGCCGTTCGTCGTCGATCCGCACCAACTCCTCGGCGACGATCTCACGCAGTGTCTCACCGACACGTGCGCTCCGCGGATAGCCCTTCTGCCCGCCATTGCGTCCCCGTGCCATCACCCCAGCCTACGAGCGACGCTCTGGGTCAGGCACACGGCGTCATCTACGTGAAGTCGGGGGTGCCGCGGAGGGAGCGCTTGAGTTCGGCGACGCCGGATCGCGAGAGCTTCTCGACGGCGTCCCACAGGTCGAGGGCGGCCTCGCCGGTCGGCGCCTTGGGGATGACCGGCCCGAAGAAGCTGGCCTCGCGGTCGGTCGTGGGGGCGAACGTCATGATCGGCGTCCCCACGTCGGGACCGGTCCTGCTGAGCGCCAACTCGGTCTCGGATCGCAGCCAGGCGTCGTGCGACTCGTCGTCGGCGTCTGCGATGAACGAGCGGTCGAGTCCCACGTCATCGAGCAGTACGGCCAGGAAGGCCTCGTGGTCGGCGCGCGCCTCCTCCCGGCGGGCATCGCGGTGGATCGCCTCACCGAGCGCGGTGTACCAGCGTCCCACCACCTCGTTGGCGCTCCGACGGTCGTCGTCACCGCCGTTCGCGAGTCGCACCGCGTTCGCGATGCGGAGGCCCTTGTGCCCGAGGAAGTGCCCCGCCCGGTACTCGGGCGTGTACCACGCCTGGCTGTTCTCCTCGTTGAGGATCCACAGCGAGATGAACCGCCAGTCGACCGAGTAGTCACGCTGGCGCTGAACGTCCACCACCCAACGGGAGGTGATCCAGGCCCACGGTCAAACGGGGTCCCAGAAGAAGTCGAGATCGGGCCAGGAGGGGGCGTCACTCATGGCGGCACCCTACGGCGCTCAGGACATCGCCACCGGCGTCTCGACCGGATCACCGGTCGGGTTCTCGTAGTGAAAGCACGCCACGTAGTGATCAGGACCGATCTCGGTGAGCTGTGGCTCCTCGACCGCGCATCGCTCGGTGGCGCCCGGACACCGGGTGTGGAACCGGCACCCCGGCGGGGGGTCGATCGCGGACGGCAGATCGCCTTCGAGCGTGATCATCTCGTCGTCGTCGACGTCGGCGCCGGGAATCGCCGACATCAGCGCCCGGGTGTAGGGGTGTGCCGGTCGCTCGAAGAGCGCGTCGGACGACGCCACCTCGCACACCTTGCCCATGTACATGACCATGATGCGATCCGAGATGTTCTTCACCACGGACAGGTCGTGGCTGATGAACAGGAGCGACACGTCGTATCGCTCCTTCATGTCCTCGAGCAGGTTGAGGATCTGCGCTTGGACCGACACGTCGAGCGCCGACACCGGCTCGTCGCAGATGATCACCTTCGGATCGAGGACGAGGGCTCGGGCGATCGAGATGCGCTGGCACTGACCGCCGGAGAACTGGTGCGGCTTGCGCTCGCCGAACCGAGGGTCGATGCCGACGGCTTCCATCAACTCGTCGATGCGGTCGATGGTCCAGGTCTCGTTGTCGCCCCACACCCGGAGCCCTTCGGAGATGATCTCGTTGACCGTTCGCCGAGGGTTGAGCGACGAGATCGGATCCTGGAAGATCATCTGGAACTCGGGGCGGACCTTGCGCAGCTCCTCGTCGCCGAGCGTGGTGAGGTCTCGGCCCTTGAACCACACGTTCCCCGACGTCGGGCGTGGTAGCTGGATCGTGGCCTTGGCCGTGGTCGACTTCCCGCAACCCGACTCGCCGACGATGCCGAGCGTCTCCCCCTCGACGAGGTCGAAGCTCACGTCGGACACGGCGTGCACCTTGCCGCCACCGCCGATGGGGAACTCGACCACCATGTGCTCGACGCGTAGCAGTGAATTCTCCCGGAGGTGTGCGGTTCCCGAGCCGGCCATCAGACCAACTCTCCGACGACCTCGGCCATGTCGAGGCCGGCCGCGTTCTTGCCGGCGTCGATGTTGGCACGCAGCGCGACCTCACCCGCCTCGGTCCCCACGGGGTGGAAACACGCCCAGCGGTGTTCGTCGTCGGGGCCCGTGGCACCGGCGAGCGGCGGCTTGGCGTTGAGGCAGTCGGGCTGTGCGTGACGACAGCGCGCGGCGAACGCACACCCGAGCGGCGGCTCGAGAAGGTTCGGCGGAAGACCGGGGATCGGCTGGAGGCGCGTGTGGGACCGCATCGACGGATCAGGAATCGACTGCAGCAGCGCCTGCGTGTAGGGGTGGCGCATCTCGGAGAACAGCGCCTCGGTCGTGGCGATCTCCTGCATCCGGCCTGCGTACATCACCCCGATCCGATCGGCGCGCCCGCGGGCCACACCGAGATCGTGTGTGATGAGGATCATCGACATGTTCCGGTCGCGCCGCAGCTCGTCGAGCAGGTCGAGGATGGCCTTCTGCACGGTCACGTCGAGCGCGGTGGTCGGCTCGTCGGCGATGAGCAGGCGAGGTTCACACGCCAGGGCCATGGCGATGACGACACGCTGACGCATTCCACCCGACAGCTCGTGCGGATACTGCCTGAGACGCTGCTCGGGCGACGGGATGTGGACCTGCTTCAGCAGGGCG
>JBCDAK010000245.1:0-6272 GCA_039185545.1 Actinomycetota bacterium | reverse complement strand
GCCGGATCGTCGAACCGCAACCGATCGAGCAGCTCGTCGACGTCTCCCACGTGGGCGACCGTAGTGATCGGGCGCATCCCGATGTACTCCCCACGGAGTACGTCGGAAGCCTCCTGGTGGGGGATTCGTCGAACCGGCGGAATCCGCACGATGGAGCCATGATCGAAGTCACCCACCTCACCAAGGCGTACGGCGAGACCCTCGCCGTCGACGACCTGTCCTTTTCCGTGCAGCCCGGCATCGTCACCGGCTTCCTCGGCCCGAACGGGGCCGGCAAGTCGACCACGATGCGGATGATCCTCGGCCTCGACGCGCCGACGTCCGGCACCGCCACGGTCGGTGGCCGCCCGCTCGTCGCCCACGAGACGCCGCTCACCTCCATCGGCTTCCTCCTCGAGGCCGGAGCCGTCCATCCGAGCCGCTCGGCCTACGACCACCTGCGTGCGCTCGCGGTCACCAACGGCATCAGCACCGCCCGAGTCGACGAGGTCCTCGACATCGTCGGACTCGGCGAGGTCGCCAAGCGTCGGAGCGGCGGTTTCTCACTCGGCATGGGCCAGCGCCTCGGCATCGCCGCCGCCCTCCTCGGAGACCCCGAGGTGATCATGCTCGACGAGCCCGTCAACGGCCTCGACCCCGAGGGCATCAAGTGGATCCGTCGCCTCCTCCAGGACCTCGCACGGGAGGGGCGCACGGTCTTCGTGTCGTCGCACCTCATGAGCGAGATGCAGCTCATGGCCGAGCACTTCGTGATCATCGGCCGGGGCCGTCTCATCGAGGACATCTCGACCGACGAACTCCACGCGATGGCGTCGGGTGAGACGACGCAGGTCGCTGCCGACCGTCTCGACGACCTCGTCTCGCTGATGAGCGCCGACGGCGTCGAGATCACATCGACCGACCGCGAGACCGTCCGGGTCAGCGGCCTCGACGCTGACCGCATCGGAGCCCTCGCTCGCGACAACGGAATCGCCCTCACCCGCCTGATCCCCGAGCAGCGCTCGCTCGAGGACGTGTTCATGGACCTCACCGCCGACGCCGTCCAGTACCAGGGCGTCGACTCCACCGGCTCGACCGACCGGACGGCTGCGTGATGACGATGACCGACCCCGACCACCACGACGCCGACAGCACGACCCCACCCGAATCGAAGGAGCCCACGATGAACGACACGATCACCGACACGATCACCAGCGACGACGCCATCATCACCGAGACCGGCGTGACCTCGACCGCCGCCAGCACGCCGACCAGGTCCGACCGCCGCGTCGCCTCCGGAAAGAAGGTCACGACCTGGTCCGTGATCCGTGGCGAGTGGATCAAGTTCTGGTCGGTCCGATCGACCAGCTTCACCCTCGTGGCCGCCGGCATCGCCACGGTCGCCTTCGGCATGATCTTCTCCGCCGTCGCCGATTCCGACGACGCCGCCGGACCGGCCGCCCTCGTCACCAGTCCCGTCGAACTCGCCCTCAGCGGCATCGGGATCACCGAGCTGATCGTCGGTGTGCTCGGCGTGATGATCGTCGCCGGCGAGTACTCGACCGGCCTCATCCGCACCTGGTTCGCCGCCGCCGGAAACCGCTGGCGGCTCATCGGCGCCAAGGTGGCGGTTCTGGCCTCGTCGGTGTTCGCGATGGGCCTCGTCTCGTCGACGCTCGCCATCGTCGCCGGTCAGGCGGTGTACGCCGGCAGCGAGTCGACCGTTCCGCTGTCGGAGACCTGGGACGTCATCCTCGGCACGTCGGTCTACCTGGTCGGCATCGCCCTCATCGGCGTCGCCTTCGGCTTCCTGCTGCGCTCGACCGCCGCCGGGATCGCCACGCTCGTCGGTGGCGTCATCATCGGCCCGAACCTGCTGAACCTGCTGCCCGACAGCATCACCGACGTCTTCATGAAGTACCTGCCCAACTTCGCCGGGGATGCGATGATGACCCAGGTGGCCGACCCCGACCTGCTCAGCACCGGCGCCGCCTACGGCGTGTTCGCCGCCTGGGTGATCGGCCTGCTCGTCCTGGCCGGTGTGATGGTCCGGCGCCGCGACGCATGAGCGAGTCGGCGGGAGCCCGGTTCTGGACCTGGCTGCGGGCCGACCTCCGTCGGTTCGATCTCGCCGTCGCTCTCCTCACCGTCGGCGTGGCGTCCGCACTCATCACAGGATCCTCCGAGCGATTCGACTCCGGCTGGCCCGAAGTGGCCGCCGGAGTCGGCGCGTTCGCCCTCGTGTCGTTCCGCCGCGTCCAGCCGTTCCTCTTCCTCGCCATCGCGCTCGTGTGGACGGCAGTGCACGTCGCCATGTGGGACCGGCCGACGCCCACGGTCTTCGCCGTCGTCGCCCTCCTCGCGACCAGTGCGCTGCGACTGGAACGCTGGCCGGCGATCGGACTCGGTGCCGCGATCGGAGCGAGCCTCTACGTGCTCGGGCTCATCGGCACTGACGCCGAGCTGGCGGACTCGCGAGCGGTCATCGGAATCGTGTGGTCGGCCCTGGCGATCGGGATCGCCGATGCCGTCCGGTCATGGCGTCGGTATCGCGAGTCGGCCGAGGCCCAGCTGGAGTCGACCGTGCGGGCTGCCGAGGCGAACACGCGCCGCCAGGTCAGCGAGGAGCGGCTCGCGATCGCCCGCGAGCTTCACGATCTGCTCGCCCACAATCTGTCGGTGATGAACGTGCAGACCGGGGCGGCCCAGCACCTGCTGCGCTCCGACCCCGACCGGGCGGAGGAGTCGCTCCACGCGGCCCGGGATGCCGGACGCAACGTGCTCGACGAGTTGCGGGAACTGCTCGCGATCCTGCGTCACGACGACGGGAGCGACGGCGAACCGACGAGCTCGCTCCCGACCGCCGACCAGCTCCCGGCGCTCGTCGAGACCATCCGGTCGGCCGGGCTCGATGTCGACTGGACCCGCACCGGTGAGACCCGACCGCTCACGCCGGCGGTGTCGCTCGCCGCGTATCGCATCGTCCAGGAGGGCCTGACCAACGCCGCCAAACACGGCACCGGAACGGCTCATCTCGTCACCGAGTGGACCGACGACGGGCTGTCGATCCATCTCTCCAACCCGGCGGCCGAGCGATCGGGCGACGGCAGCGGGCTGGGACTCGTGGGGATGCGCGAGCGAGCGACGGCCAACGGCGGTGAGCTCAGCGCCGAACTCGTCGCAGGGAGATTCGTCGTCGAGGCGAACCTGCCGACGGCCGCGAGTCGGGAGGCGGCCTCATGACGATCCGAGTCGTGCTCGTCGACGACCAGGCGCTGATCCGCGCCGGATTCCGGGCGATCGTCGACTCGGCCCCCGACCTCGAGGTGGTCGGCGAGGCCGACGACGGCGCCGACGCGACCGACGTGATCCGCGAGTCGCGCGCCGACGTCGTTCTGATGGACGTCCGGATGCCGGGCCAGGACGGGATCACCACCACCGAGGCGATCGTCGCCGACGACGACCTGGTCGGCGTCCGGGTCATCGTGCTCACCACCTTCGAGCTCGACGAGTACGTCGTCGCCGCGATGAACGCCGGCGCCAGTGGATTCCTCGACAAGGGGGTCGATCCCGACGTGCTCCTCGATGCGATCCGGGTCGTCGCCGCTGGCGATGCCCTGCTCACCCCGAAGGCGACGCGGGCGCTGCTGACGTCGATGCCCCGAGACGTCCCCACCACACCGGTCGACGACGACGCTGTTCAGCATCTGACCACGCGCGAGCGAGAGGTCGTCTCCCTCGTGGGCCGCGGCCTGTCGAACGACGAGATCGCCGACGAGCTCTTCCTCTCACCGCTCACTGCGAAGACCCACGTCAGCCGAGCCATGACGAAGCTGCACGCACGTGATCGCGCGCAACTCGTCGTGATCGCGATCCGGACCGGCCTGACCCAGCTCGACGACCTCTAGCCCGACGATCTGCCGGTCGACCGCGTCGACGTCGAGTTCGTCCGGTCGATCGTCGGCGGCCGTGAGTTCAGGGCCTCGATCTCGCTGCTCGCCGCCGCGCGCAGGTCGGACGCGAACCGCTCCCGTCCGGCTCCCGACATGTCGAGCATCCGGACGAAGCCGAGCGCCAGATCTCGATCGTGGGTCCCGAGGACCGATCCCGGTCCGAGTTCGCGATTCGTCATCGTCATCTCGGATCGTCGTGCGAGAAGCCGTGACTGGTACTCACGCAGCGCCGGCTCGCCGATGCCGTGCTCGGCGAACGCAGCGCCGAGGACCCGGACGTCGACGATCGCCTGGCTCGCTCCGTTCGACCCGACCGGATACATCGGATGTGCGGCGTCTCCGACGAGTGCCACCGAGCCGTGGACCCAGTGG
Source organism: Actinomycetota bacterium (assembly GCA_039185545.1). Lineage (GTDB taxonomy): Bacteria > Actinomycetota > Acidimicrobiia > Acidimicrobiales > Ilumatobacteraceae > Ilumatobacter_A. Next base: position 1,968 of record JBCDAK010000245.1, on the reverse strand, counting down.
TCGACCGGATCTCGGTCGACCATCGGGTACTCGAACACGGTCTCGGATCGGGTGACCAGCTCGGGCACGTCGAGCCAGTGGAAGCGCCAGTCGGCGAATCGATCGACGAACTCTCCAGCTCTCACTCGCGTGTTCCAGTCGCCGCGTCGCCAGCCCCGGAGAGGGTCGAACGCGATCTCGGCGATCCAGTTCACCGGCTGGAGACCGGTGGTCGGGTCGGGCGCCGAGAGCGGACACGTGACGAACCGCTGGGTCGCATCGCCGACGATCGTGAACGCCGACAACTCGGGTCGGGGCTCGACGTGGGCCATGCCCCGCCACAGGACCGACCCGCCCCAGCGGGGCGTCCCCTCGCCCGGGAACATCGTCGATCGCACGGCCGAGTGCAGCCCGTCGGCGCCGATGAGCACCGGCGCGTCGACCTGCTCGACCGAGCCCTCGAGGTCGGTCACCTCGACTCGCACACCGTCCCGAGCGTGCGCGAAGCCGGCGATCGAGCGGCCTTCGACCACCGCCTCCGGCCCGAGCCGGTCGATGACCGCAGCGAGCAGCATCATCTGGAGGTCGCCTCGGTGGACCGAGAGCTGCGGCCACCGGCAGCCTGCCGCCGTCCCGCGCGGCTCCGACCAGATCTCGACGCCGGCGGAGTCGTACAGCACCAGCCGGGTCGTCTCGATCGAGTGACCGAGGATGGTCGACTCGAGCCGCAGGTCGAACAGTTCGCGCACCGCCTCGGGTTGGAGGTTGATCCCCAACCCGAGCGGTTGGATCTCCGGCGCCGCCTCGAGCACTCGAACCGGGACTCCGATCTCGTGGCACGTGAGCGCGAGGGTGAGCCCGGCGATCCCCCCACCGGCGACCAGGACGTCCATGGACGGACGCTACTGGACCCGCGGCGATGTGGATTCCGGGAAAGGTCGTGCGTCACCGGTTCTCCAGAGGATCTCCAGACGGTCCTCAAGACTCGACCCGTCGGCGTCTCGAAGATGGCATCACACACCAACGACCGGCGCCGCCAGGCGCCCTGACACGAGGAGACACCGATGTCCATCATCGAGGCCGACCGCCCGGCTGTTCCCACCACACGTCCGAGCACCCGTTCCACCCCGACTCCCACGACGGCGGCGGACGCTGCGACCGATTGGGGCGCCGTTGCCGCCGACGTGGCCGCTCGGATCGCCCCGGCGGCCGCTCGTCACGATGCCGACGGGACCTTCGTCCATGAGTCGTTCGACGTCGCCTGCGACGCCGGGCTGGGCTCGGCGCTCGTCCCGACCGAGTTCGGCGGGGGAGGTGCCAGCTTGGTCGAGGCCGGCACGATCCTGACCGAGCTCGCGAAGGGCTGCCCGGCGACCGCGGTGACGCTGTCGATGCACTACCACCTCGTCGCCGCTCAGGTCTGGCGTCAGAATTCGGGCCAGTCGGCCGAGGCCGTGCTGCGCAAGGTCGCCGACGGAGCGATCCTTATCTCGACCGGCGCTGCCGACTGGATCGACTCGCGCGGTCGCGCCGCCAAGGTCGAGGGCGGCTTCCGAGTGTCGGCCCGCAAGACGCCGTCGAGCGGAGCCCGAGCCGGAACCGTGCTGGTGACGAGCATCCCGTGGGCCGACGGCGACGCCGACCATCCCGGGCCGCAGGTCCTGCACTGTGCGATCCCCTTCGCCTCCGCAGGGGTGACCATCGAGGAGACCTGGGATTCGATGGGTCTCCGGGGCACCGGGTCCGACACCGTCGTGTACGACGAGGTCTTCGTTCCCGACACCGCCGTCAGCCTGATCCGACCGGCGGGTGCGTGGCACCCGATCTGGAGCGCCGCTCTCGGCGTCGCCATGCCGCTGATCATGTCGGCCTATCGGGGGATCGCGGAGTCGGCCGCCGAGATGGCGATCGAATCGGCTCGCCGACGGGGCGATGATCCGGTCGTCGCCTCCCTCGTCGGCGAGATGACGAACCGCCGACTCGCGTGCG
>JBCDAK010000244.1:0-6296 GCA_039185545.1 Actinomycetota bacterium | reverse complement strand
CGGCGACGCCGTGGTGCTCGACATGCCCGACGCCGAGGACGGGTTCGTCGAGTACTACCGATCGATCTCCGGCGAGCACCCCGACTGGGACGAGTACCGCCAGGCCATGGCCGACCAGGACAAGTGCCTCATCCTCATCACCCCGAGTCGCTGGGGTCCGCTCGCCACCGGTGGCTTCCCACCCCAACTCTTCGAGGACAGATCGAGCTTCAGCGCCAGCGACCATGGCGGCGGACGTAGTCCTTCGCGGCGTCGAGCATGTGGTGGATGGCGCCGTCGCTAGAGGCCGTCGACGACACCTCGGAGTGCACCGGGTCGACGTCGAGCCGCACGTGGTCGGGGACCGGCAGGTCACCCCGGGGCGCCACCGCCGGCGTCGGCAACCGCCCGAGTTGCTGCGCCCGGTCGAGCTCGTCGTCGTACCAGCGAGGTTCGTGGATCTGGTGCCACTTGTCGGCGCCCATGATGACGACGTCGAACGGTTCGGCGATGTCGGACAGGAGCCGGAGCTCGGTCACCTCGATCCGGAGCCAGCCGTGACGATCGGCGACAGCTTCGAGGACCTCGATGCGACGTTCGAACGGCGGCTGCTCGATCTCACCCTTCCCGAGCGCCGAGTGGGACACCATCCACACCAGTTCGTCGAGAGCGTGCTGTTCGACCGCCGCCTCCGACACCGCGAGGTGCGCGACGGTCGGCGGATCGAACGAGCCGGGGTACACGCCGACACGCCGATCGTTTCGGCCGCCGTCCTCGACGCCGGTCATGCGACGCCGCACACGTCGATCGCCATCACGGCCATCGCCCGGGCGGCGGTCATGACGTCGTCGATCTCCACTCGTTCGAGTGGGCCGTGGGCGAGCGCGACGTCACCCGGCCCGTACTGGATGGTGGGGATCCCGCCGATCCCGGTGAGGAGGCGGAGGTCGCTGCCGTAGGGCGCGGCGTAGACGTCGATCCCGTCCGACCCATTCGTCGCCCGGCCGTGTGCGGAGCGAGCGACGTCGATGAGATCGCTGTCGTCGGGCAGGCGTCCCGAGGCGAACTGGCCGCCCCACCACTCGACCTCGACCGGATGCTCGCTCAACCACGAGTCGTCGGCGCACACCGCTGCAACCGCCTCTTCGAGCTGCCGGCGCGCCTCCTCCATCGGTTCCCCGACGGCGACGCCGAGCCGACCTTCGGCGACGAGCAGGTCGGGCACCGACGACGCCCAGTCACCCGCGTGGACCGCTCCGATCGACAGCGGATGCGCCCGCTCCCACCGAGCGGCGAGCGGGTCGACGTCGGCGTGGCGACGCTCTTCGAGTCGATGCAGCGCGTCGAGCACCGGCACGAACTTGTCGATGGCGCTCACCCCGTCGGTGCGCCGGGCGGCGTGCGTGGCGAGCCCACGGATGCGCAGTCGGAAGGTGAGCGCTCCGGCGTTGGCCGGGATGACGTCGAGATCGGTCGGCTCGCCGATGACGCATGCGTCGGCAGTCCAGCCCCGCTTCAACGTGGCGAACGTTCCGAGGCCGCCGTCCTCCTCGCCCACCACGGAGGCGACGATCAGGTCACCGCGGAGCCGGATGCCTGCCTGCCGGATCGCCCGCGCCGCCACGATCGACGCCACCAGACCGGCCTTCATGTCGCACGTTCCCCGACCGAACATCGATCCGCTGCGGACGGTCGCGTCGAATGGTGCGTCGTGCCAGGCGTCGGCATCACCCGTGGGCACGACGTCGACATGGCCGTTGAGCATGAGCGTTCGAGCCTCGTCGGGCGCCGCACCGGGAAGCCGACCGACGACGCCCCACGCCTCGTCGCGCTCGACCTCGACACCGGGGAAGTCGGGATCGTTGGTCAGCTCATCGAGGTCGAGCCGCCAGTGGTCGACGTCGTAGCCGTCGCCGGCCAGCACGTCGGCGACGTGCTGCTGGACGTCGCACTCGGCGTCGGTTCCGCCGACACTGGGAATCCGTACGAGATCCCCGGTCGCACCGATCACGTCGTCGCGCATCGAGTCGACGACGTCGAGAACAGCGGCGGATCGGTCGGTCACCCCGTGAGGATCGCACAGCGCGGGGCCGCGTCCCCCGGCGTGCACCATGCTGTGGACAGACATCGCGACGTGGCCACCCGCTACGGCCCCGGGCGCGTCGATCAGTTCCAGAGTGTCTCGACCGGATACGCCGGGAACTCCGTGTCGGCCGAGACGACGCTGAGCGACTCGGCGACGGCTTGAGCGATCAGCAATCGGTCGAACGGATCGCGGTGGTGGAGGGGGAGACGCTGCACCCCACCGATGTGGCGGGTGGTGATGGACAGCGTCTCGAAACCGGTGGCGGATCTCGCCTCGTCGAACCACCGATGGGCGTCGTCGGTTCCGACCATGGGGTGCTTCGTCGACTCCTTGAGCACGATCTCCCAGAGCGACACGTCGCTCACGCAGACACGAGCAGCTCGCTCGATCCGTTCGATGACCGACGACGGCAACCGATCGGACCCGATGACCCACCACACGAACGCGTGCGTGTCGAGCAGCAGGGAGTCGAGATCGGACTCTCCCCGATTCGTCACTGCTCGAACATGGCGGCCACGGAGCGATCGCCTTCCACGACTTCGTCCCAGGTGAGGTCGACGACCGATCCCCGGCCGGCCATGGACCCGAATCCGCGGTCACCGGCACCCGGTGGCTCGATGGCGACGAGCCGCGCGACCGGGCGACCACGTCGCAGAATGGTGACCGATCCCCCCGCCTCGACCTCCTCGACGAGCCGTGACAGATGGGTCTTCGCCTCGTGCATTCCGACCGCGGTCATAGGCTCTAGTCAACCTAGCTAGAAGCGCGGTGTCAACGCTGATGTGCGCCTCGACTCCGCACCGGCGCGCCGGATGCCTCGGTCAGGTGCCCGCGACGCGGCGGTCGTGGCCGGCCCAGTGGGGTTCGCGGAGTGCTCGCCGCTGGATCTTTCCGACGGGGCTCTTCGGTAGAGCCTCGGCGCGCAGCTCGACCGCGGCCGGCTTCTTGTACGAGCCCAGCCGGTCGGCGCACAGCGCAGTGATCTCGTCGGCGATCGCCGCATCGTCGACTGGGGTGCCGTCGACGACCGCGCACACCGCCATCGGTGACTCGCCCCACCGCTCGTGCGGCACCGCGAACACGGCGACCTCGACGACGGCGGGATGGTCGAGGATCACGTTCTCGAGTTCGGCGGGCCAGATGTTGAAGCCGCCGGAGATGATCATGTCGTCCTTGCGGTCGAGCACGTAGAGATACCCGTTCTCGTCGAGCCGACCGATGTCGCCCGACAGCACGAACCCGTCGGGGGTGATCCGCTCGGCGGTCGCCTCGGCGTTCTCCCAGAAGCCGAGCATCTGCCCATCGCACTTGACGGCGATCTCGCCCTCCTCACCGAGTGGCACCTCGACCGTCGAGTCGTCGGGGTCGCGGATCTGAAGGTATGCGAACGGCAGCGCGCGCCCGGTCGATCGGAGCGGTGTCGAACCCTCGACCTCGGAGAACCACTCGTCGGGTCCCATCATGCAGACCGGCAGCGCCTCGGTCTGACCGAAGCCCTGGTAGAGCACGTTGCCGAACACCTCGCGAGCCAGCAGCGCCGTCTCGTCTGCGATCGGCGCCCCACCGATCTGGAGAACCTTCAGCGCCGACCAGTCGCGATCGCGGGCCGACGGTTCCCGCGCCAGAGCGTTGAGCATCGCCGGCACGGCGAACATGTATCCGATCCGCTCGCGCTCCATCACCTCGATGGTGTCGGCGGGGTCGAAGTGGTCGAGCAACACGTTGCACCCGCCGCTCAGCCAGGTCGGCGTGTACAGGTACCCCGAGCCGTGCGAGATCGGCCCGACGTGGAGACAGCGCTCGCCCGCCACCATCGGCGGGAAGTTGTAGAACCAGTCCCGCCCGGCGGCGAGCCAGGACCGGTGCGAGTAGGCGACACCCTTCGACTTCCCGGTCGTGCCGCCGGTGTGGCGGATGATGTACCAATCGTCGGGGTCGATCTCGACGTCGGGTTCGGCGTCGGAGAAACCGGCGAGCCAGTTCTCGTACGTCGCTCCGTCGTGACGGCCACGGACGATCACGTGCTCGACCGTCGGCAGCTCGTCGCGGATCGATTCGATCTCCTCGGCGTAGTGCTCGGCGACGATCACCGCTCGACATCCGGTGTGGGTGAGCATGTGGACGTGCGACTCGCGCGAGTTGCGGGCGTACAGCGGGACCCGGACGAGGTTCGCCGCCGTGGCTCCGGCGAAGAAGTCCTGCGCCTCGATGCTGTTGTCCTCCAACACGCCGACCCGATCGCCGGGCTCGAGACCGAGGGAGAGGAGTGCGTTCGCCATCCGCAGTCCGCGCCACCATGCCTCGTCGAACGTGAGCTGCCGGTCGCCGTGGATCACCGCGAGCCGCTTGGCGTTCAGGCGCGCCGCCTGGCGCATCAGTCCACGGACGTCCATCGGCGCTCCCCTCTCGTCTGCGTCACGTCCGCAGTGTCCCGCGGCTGCAGTCCGGCCCACGAACCCGTCGAGCCCCGCTCGGTGGCCGAGCGTCGTCGCCTGGTTGCATAGGGCTCGTGAGCGCACCTCCGACGCCCGCCGACCCGCGCCCGATCGTCATCGATGACGTGGTCCTCGGCTCGAGGTGCCCGTCGTGCGGCCACGCCTCGGTTCGCCGAGGTGGACGATGCGAGCGCTGCCTCGACGAGGTTGTCGACGCCACGTTCGGACCGCGTGGGACGGTGTGGTCGGCGACGACCGTGCACATCCGGGTCGGCGATCGTCGACCGCCCTTCGCGCTGGCGTACGTCGATCTCGACGGCGGGCCGCGGGTGCTCGCCCACGTCGACGGACCCGACACGCCGCCGGTCGGGTCGACGGTGCGGGTGACCGGCGCGCCCGACGGCGACGTCGTCGTCCAGCGGGTCGAGGCGGGGTCGTGAGCGCCGGCGACCGGCGTGTCGGCATCCGGGGCGTCGGAACGTCGGACTTCGGCAGCTTCCCCGAGCGACGGATCGAGGAGCTCGGCTGGGCGGCGGCGACCGAGGCACTCGACGACGCGGGGATCGCGCCCGACGATGTCGAGCTGGCCTTCGTCGGGTCGGTGTTCGGAGCTCCCGGACTCGCCAATCGTGTGCTCGCCGGCGTCGGGCTCGGCGGCGTCCCCGCGTTCGCGATCGAGGCGGCGTGCGCCAGTGGGACGGTCGCACTGCACGAGGCGTACGAAGCGGTCAGGTCGGGGCGGTGTCGCGTGGCGATCGCGCTCGGTGTCGAGCAGCTGTCGACGCAGTTCTCGGGTCCGATCGTGCCCGAGCCGTCCGACCCCGAGGGACGCACGGGACTCGCGATGCCCGCGCTCTACGCGCTGCAGGCCGAGAGATATCTGCAACGTCACGACGTCCATCCCGACCTGCTCGCCCACGTCGCGGTGAAGAACAAGTCGGCCGGAGCGCTCAACCCTCGGGCGCACCTCGGCGACCGAGCGCCGACGCTCGACGACGTTCTCGAGAGTCGGCCGATCGCGGGCCCGCTGACGCTCCTGCAGTGCTGCCCGATGTCGGATGGCGCAGGGGCCGCGATCGTCACCGCGTACGAGCCGGGCGACGTCGAGATCCTCTCGAGCGAACGGGCGTCGGGAACGTGGTGGACCTCGGGGTCGGAGGAGCCGTGGGGGTTCGAGACGGTGCGCGACACTGCCCGCCGGGCGCTCGACACCGCCGACGTACGACTCGACGATGTCGACGTGTTCGAGGTGCACGACGCGTTCACGATCGGCGAGGTGCTCACGGTCGAGGCGATCGGACTCGCCGAACCGGGACAGGGCGCCGAACTGGCGGCCGCCGGTCACACCGCGATCGGTGGACGGTCGCCGGTCAATCCGAGCGGTGGACTGCTGTCTCGCGGCCATCCGCTCGGGGCCACCGGACTCGCCCAGACGGCCGAGCTCGTGTGGCAGTTGCGCGGCGAGGCGGGTGACCGACAGGTCGAGGGCGCGCAGGTCGCGATGCTCGAGACGATGGGCGGCGGTGCTGCGGGCGTCGACGCGAACGCGTGCGTGATCGCTCTGCTGCGTGGCCCCGAGGGGTGAGCCGGTGACCGCACCCGAGGCCCCGACCAGCGACGTCGACCTTCTCTCGCCCGAGGCGATCGCCGATCCACACGCCGTGTTCGCCTCGCTGCGGAGCCAGGGTCCGGTCGTGTGGCTCGAGCGTCATCGGGCCTGGATGCTGACCACCCATGAGGCGGTCCGGACGGGCTTCCACGACCTCCGGCTGTCGAGCGATCGGCTCACGCCGTTG
>JBCDAK010000243.1:0-6403 GCA_039185545.1 Actinomycetota bacterium | reverse complement strand
TCCTCGGCGACGACCCCGATCGCAAGATCGCGGATCGAGGCGCCGACGGCGTTCGACGCCGTGTCGCTGATGTACATGACGTCCGCGGCGTCGGCGGCGGTCGTCAGCGCGGGAACACCGGCGTCGTCGTCGATGACGCTGACGCGCCATCCCTGTGACTCGAAGAACGTCCGTCGTGCGGAATCGTCTCCGGACGCGACGCCGCCGTCACCGGTCACGAAGAGCAGTCGCGGCCGAGGGTCCGTCTCCGAGAGCGACGAGGCCCAGTCGAGGCTCCTCTCGACGAGGGTCTCCATGTCGGACGTCCACAGCGCCTGATCGGTCGCTCCCCAGCCACCGAGGAGCCGCCGATCGGCAGCGGTGTTGCTCGAGAACAGCGCGTCGCCGGCTTCGAACGTGACGAGGAATTCGTTGCTGGCGTTCCCGACTCGTTCGACCGGCACGACCGCGGGCGCCGGAAGTGGCCGGGCCGACGTGTTCCAGAAGCCCAAGCTGTCGCTCCCGGACAAGACGTTCAGGTTGCCGGTGGAGAACGGCGTCGTGACGTATTGCGAGTCGTCGATCACGTTGACCTGGGTCGCTGAGACCGTGCTCACGGCGAAGCCCGAGTCGTAGGTCAGATCGCGCCACGCAGCGGCCCCCTCGGACACGATGCCGATGTCGAGTGCTCGGATGTCCCCAACGCCCGTGAAGAGTGTGTTCGACACATACAAGACGTCGTGAGCCGCAGCTGCGGAGGAGAGTGCCGCGGCGCCGGCGTCATCGCCGTCGATGACCGTGACCGTCCATCCGAGACCCTCGAAGAACGCCTGACGTGCCGCGTCCTCTCCGCCGGTCGTGGTTCCGTCGCCGGTGGCGAACAGCAGGTTGCCCTTGCTCGCGCCACCGCTGTTGAACTGCGTGATCAGAACCAGCGACGCCAGCATCGTCGCCAGGGCGACGATGACGCGCAGTGGATGTGACTCGGTGATCCGTGGTCGGCGCGTGCGCGTCCGAGGGTCACGGATCGGTCGGGGTGGTTGCCGACGAGCGGGGGGCGGTCCCTCTCTGGGCATCGCGGGCGGGTCGGATCAGGGCGAACCCTGGATCACGGGTTGTTGGCCGTCTGCTCGGCGAGGAACTCGAGCGTCGCAGTGGTCGTGACGCCTTGGCCGACCGTGGCGGAGATCGGCAGGGTCACGTTGATGCACAGCACCTCGCTGGTGCCCGCGGTCAGCGTGCGGTCCCCGGCGTCGGCGCCCGTGGCAGCCGAGCCGATGATCGTGTCCGTCGCGGTCGATCCGAGCTGACCGCTGTACAGCGTCGTCCCGGTGGCCGTCCAGTTCGCGTCGGTGCACGACGTGACGCCGCTCTTGATCGTCAGGACGAGCTCGGCGGCCAGGACGTCTTCCGTGGTCGTCGACTCGACGGCGTACCGCAGGTCGATGGTCCCGTCGTTCGAGACGGTCAGCGGCGCCGTGTCCTGGTCGCCGGGCACCATGGCCGCCGCCGAGACCACGGCGGTCGCCGGGGTGGCGTTGATGTCGACCGTGCCGGTGGTGAACGTGTTGTTCGTGACCGTCGCGGTGTCGGTGAACAGCGCGAGCGACGTGATCGTGAGTGCGCCGGCGGCGAGGAGAACGACCGCGGCCGACATCACCACGCGCAGCGGGGTGAAGGTGCGGCGCCGGCGGCCATCGGCGCGGGTCGCCGGGTCGGGTGCGGGGAAGGTGGTGGTCATGGTTCCGTGTCCTCTGATCGAGTGCGTTCCGCCGTGGAACCTCCCTGAATTCCTCAGGTGCTCGTCTTGTGGCAGTGCCATCGGCACCTCAAGAGAGCGACATGAGTGCGAGCGTCATGACTTGACGCTTCGTTGACGATCAGCCGGTCCCGAGAATCAGATCGGCGTCGTCGCCCCAGACGCCCTGAGCGTCGGACTGGTCGATCGCCGTGCCGTTCCCCGCGTAGAGGAAGATCGTCGTGTCGCTCGAGTCGTCGAGCGTCGGGATCCGCACCCAGGCGGTCAGATCACCGGTCCCCGCGTTCCAGCTCTCGATGTGATGGTCGAGGCGGCTGACGCCGTCGGCCGCGGTGACGACGAGGTCGTCGCCATCCACCTGCGCCGCGCTCCCCAGCGCCGCATCGGTGAGGCGGACCAGGAGTGGATAGTCCGTGAGCGGCCCGGCCACCCGGTCGGCGTCGACGACGACCGGCCACCGCGTCGACCACGTGCCCTGTTCGAACCAGGTCCCGCCGCTCGGCGATCCGCCGCTCACGGTGGCGCCGGGTGAGAGGAGCGCCGACGCGGTCAGCTCGATGTGCTCCGCGGTCCAGGCGGAGTCCGAGATCTGGGCGTGTCCGATCGTGCCGTCGAGCGTCGTCGATCCGGCTGCGTCGCCGCCGAGGACGACCGGGATCGGGCCGGGCTGGACGAGAGACCCGGACGCGGGGAGGGTGGCGACCTCGCTGCCGTCGACGTGCAGTCGCACATCGCTCCGGTCCCAGGTGAGCGTCACGTGGTGCCACCCGCTGGTCGTGATCGTCCCACCGAAGAGGTTCAGCGGCGTCCCCCCGATGGCGACCGTCGCCTCGGGGATGCCGGTCGGCTCCACTCGGATCTCGAACACGCCTCCGGCCGCCGGGTCACCCTGGCTCATCAGGACCGCGTCGCTCGCGATGGTGTCGGCTCGGAACCACACGCTCGCGGTGAACGGTGCGTCCGGGGTGACGAACGGCTGCGACTCGAGGCGGTCGAGTGAGCCGTCGAGGGACGCTCCGGTGCCCTCGGTCGTCGCAGCCGCCGCCGTGTCGCCCAGTGCCACGCCATCGCGCTGGCCCACGCTCTCGTCGTCGAGTGCGGGGTGATCGGTCGCCGGGTCGGCCGCGAGCAGCCACGCGGCCCGGTCGTCGGCCCACAGCGCCCGGGGTTCGGCCTGGTCGGGTGCCCCGGCCGATCCGTAGTAGAGGTGGATCTGCGTGGTCCCACCGGCAGCGACGTTCGGCACGCGCACCCACGCGGTCAGCGTGTCGGATCCCGGATCCCACGTCTCGATCTGGTGGGCGAGCACGGTCGTGCCGTCGGCGGCGGTGAACCGGACGTCGTCCGCGTCCGCTTGGAGGTTCGCGGTGAGGTCGGTGTCGGTGACCCGCACCGGAACCGCAGCGTCGACGACCGGCGCGGCGAGTCCGGTCCCGTCGATGTCGATCACGATCCGCCGCGTCCAGGGGTCGTCGTCATACCAGGCGGTGCCGCCGGTCCGGTCTTCGAAGATGCCGAGCGTGCCGTCGTCGAATCCCTCGACGGCGAGCCAGACGTTCGACGGGTCCTCGAGTGGCGGCGCAGGGGTGTCGTCGCCGAAGTACAGCCAGTAGCTCACCGTGTCGTCGGCGGCGATCGCCTCCTGGGTGCGGAACCAGAAGGTCGTGTCCGCCGCGTTCCAGACGGTGTCGTCGTCGAGCACGCGATCGAGTTCGGTCCACGACACGCCGTCGTGGCGCCAGACCCGCAGGTCGCTGCCGTCGCTGAGCGAGAGCCCGCCGGTCACGAACGACGCGTGGTCGAAGGTGAGAGGGGTGGTGTACCCGGTCGGCGTCACGACCGAGCCGGCACCGACGTCGATCCGGCGGCGGAACGGCGCGTCGAGATCGGCCCAGTTGGGACCGTTCCAAGTGATCACCTGCCAGGCGAACGATGCCTCGCTGGTGGTCGAGTCCCTGCGGACCTCGACGGTGCGCTCGTCGAGGAGCACGAAACGGCCCGACGCCTCGCCCACGGTGTCGTCGGCGAGGTGAGCCGTGGATCCGCCGCCGAGGCCGCCGCCCAGCATCGCGGTCGACGTGACCGTCGAGCGGCTCGGCTGGACGGGCGGGATCGAGACCGTACCGACCGACTCGGAACCCGCCAGATCGATGACGCCGTGCCGCACCGTGGTGCCGTCGGCGAACTCGACGACCTGCACGACCACCTCGAGCTCGCCGTTGACGACCGAACGCGACAGCTCGACGGTGTCCCCGTCGACCAGTCGGGCTCGCAACGTGCGATCGCCGATGTTGATCCCCGGGCTCTCGTAGCGGGCGGAGACGAACACCGCGGTCGACGTCGGCGTCACCGTCGTCGGGATCGGCACGTTGACGACGGAGTCCGTCCCGGTGACGGATGCGGCGATCTGCTGGGTGACGACGTCCGCGCCGTCGAAGGTGATCACCTGCCAGGAGAACGGTGACGCGACGTTGGGTGGCGATCCCGCCGTGATGCGGAGGTTGGTCGGACCGGTCAGCTCGATCGCCGCGGTATCGGCCCCGCCGAACGCGCCCGATCCCGCTTCGGTGCCCTGACTGAGGAGAGCGAACGACGACGACGGCTCGACCGACGAGATCGGGACGTCGATCTGCGAGGCGACGCCGTCGAAGAATTCGGTCCCGCGCTGCACCGAGACACCGCAGTCGTACTCGACCACCGACCACTCGATCACGATGTCGGCGGGTGGGGTGTCGTTCGTGTTCCGGACGAACTCGATCGTGTTCGCCGACGCGAGCCGCCCGGCGACCATCGACTCGTCGGGTTCGTCGCTGTCGCTCGACGTCGACATCAGCAGGAAGCTGCGGGAGGGGTCGACGACCGTGATGGGGACCACGTCGGTGCCGGCCGTATCGTTCGTGTGCTGGCCCGTCTGGACCGACCCGAGTCGCGCATCGAAGCAGGGACGCGTCGAGAAGGCGTTCGCCGCCACCGAGTCGACACCGGTGTAGAGCGCGTAGACGATCGTGCCGGTCACCGCGAACGCACCCGTCGCCACCAGCGCTGCGGCGGTCTGCTTGCGGCGCCGGGCGACGAGAACGCGCTGTGGCGTCGGAGGCGGAGGAGGCGGGGGAATCCACCCGGGCTCGGGTGGCACGAGACTCTCGCCGGGTTTCCAGATTCGGCGGAGCGCCAGGAACACCAGTCCACCGACCACACCGATCAGCAGAGTGAGACCGATGATCGGTGACCGGATGCTCAGCAGCCAGTCGCCGGCGTTCGGAACGACCCAGCGCGCGGTGAGCTCCTCTTCGCCCAGCCGATAGGGGACCGGGTCGATGTCGGGATTCGCGTCTCCGCGTGTCACGGCGACCATCCCGGTCGGCTGTTCGGCGAGATCCACGACGCGGTGCGTCACCGTGGCGCGTCCATCGGTTCGCATCACGAGGACGTCGCCCACCTCGACCGACGTGTCGGGGCGCGCCACCACGAGGCTGCCGGGCGGGGCGGACTCGCCCATGCTCCCGGTCGTGATCACGATCGGTCGATAGCCCTGGATCGCAGCGACGCCGACCGCCACGACCGCGACGCACACGACGCCCGCGCAGGCGCCGAGCACGCCACGGAACAACAGGCGGAGTGCGCGTCGGAGACTCACGACTCGCCGTCCGCGTTCGGACTCGGATCGAGCTGTTCTGCGTCTGCGATGAACGCGTGACGCAACGTCACGCCCTGGACCGAGTTCGGTGCGTCGAGGGCGAGCGTCGCCTGCATGCAGAGGACGTCGCTCTCCCCGATGCGGAGGATGCGGTCCCCCGCATCGCCTCCGGTTCGGCTGTCGCCGCTGATGAAGCGGCCGTCGACGAGTTGCGCGCCGTCGAGCGTGAGACCGTTCGACGCGGCTCGAGGGCACGGCTGGCCGGCATCGATCCAGATGAACTGCCAGGTCATCCACGGCGCGAGTGCGCGGGCGTCGGCACCGCTCGCCGCACCGACGCGTACCGAGTAGCGGAGGTCGAGGGTTCCCGCGTTCGTGAACTCGATCGTGCCGGTCGCCGTGTCGCCGGGCGCGAGGTTCCGGGTCACGATCGGAACCGTCCGATCGCCCGGCTCGATGTCCAGTCGTGCCGCCGTCAATCGGTTGCGGCCGAGTCGTTCGTCGTCGGCGAAGTTGGCCGAGCCGTCCTGCGCACGAAGGGCGACGAAGACCGCGGGCCCCGCCATCACCAGCACGATCAGGGCGACGAGCGCGAGTCGCCGGACCCGTCGCGTCCAGGAGGTCTCGTCGTCCCGAGGCGGGGCACCCGACGCCGGCGATGCGGTCACGACGTCGGTGATCACGACGGCACCGCCTCCCACACGAAGTCGACCGTTCCCGATCGTCCCGCCGCATCGGCTTCGTCGGCCAGATCGAACGTGTAGCGGAACGACGTGGTCTCGTTCTCGTTGCGGAACTCGCCGAGTTGGACCTCGTCGTCGACGAGGTCGTCCAGCCGTCCGACGAACACCTCCTCGTCGGGCACGAAGCCGTCGCAGGCGTCGAAGGCGCCGTTGTCGCCGCGTTCGATCACGATCTCGACGAACTCGGCGATGTCGCCGTCGGTCTCGGCGCTCAGCGAGAACGACACCGGCAGAACCGTGCCGGTGTACTGCACGGTGATGCACTGCGTGACCGGTCGTCCGGGA
>JBCDAK010000242.1:0-6420 GCA_039185545.1 Actinomycetota bacterium | reverse complement strand
GTACTCGACCCGCTCGGCGCCGTAGATCGTGGTCGCGACCTTCTCGATCTTGTCGGTGAGCGGGTCGGTGTCGGCGTACAGCGGCAGGAACGACGACGGTTGCTCGCACGCCTCGACCGCGGCGCCACCGATCTCGCCGACGCCGTGGTCGAGGCGTGCGAGCAACCGTCGTCGTTCCTGCCGCTGTACGCCGACACCGACCCGCTCACCGACAAGATCGAGAAGGTCGCGACCACGATCTACGGCGCCGAGCGGGTCGAGTACACGCCCGCTGCCTCGAAGCAGCTCGCCAACTACGAACGCAACGGATTCGGGAACCTCCCCGTCTGCATCGCGAAGACCCATCTGTCGATCTCGGGCGACGCGTCGCTCAAGGGTGCGCCGACCGGACACACCCTCACGGTGCGCGAGGCCCGGGCGTCGGTCGGAGCCGGCTTCGTGTATCCGATCTGCGGCGAGATGCGGACCATGCCCGGACTGAGCTCGTCGCCGGCCGCCACGCGCATCGACTTCGACGACGACGGAGAGATCGTCGGACTGTCATGACCGCCGCATCCAACGACGCATGATCGGCGCGAAACAGCACGTTTCGGACCCGGCACCGGATGTGCTGATTCGGTCGCACCGAGTTGCAATGACGTCGTCCGGGCGGGAATGCTCGGGCGTGGAGCGCTGATCGAACTTGTCGAACGTCCAATCCGTCGAGCGAGCGTTCGCCGTCCTGCGTGCGCTCGCGGCGGGGCCCGCGGGCGTCTCCGACATCGCCGAGGCGACCGATCTTCCGAAGAGCACCGTCTCGCGTTTGCTGACCACGCTCGTCGACGTGGGAGCCGTCGAACGGGTCGACCTCCTCGGCGTGTACGGACTCGGCGACCTGGTGGTCGACCTCGCCGCCTCGGCGAGCCCGGGACGCAACCTCATCGCCGTCACCCGCCCCTACCTCGAGCAGCTCGTCGACGAGATCGGCGAGGCCGCGGGACTCGGAATGCTCGACGAACGGGTCGTCTACTACTACGACCAGGTCGAGACCGACCACGACGTTCAGGTGCGCGACTGGTCGGGTGAGACCATCGACTTCCACGTCGTTCCGTCCGGACTGGTCCTCGCCGCGCACGCCGAGCCCGATGTGCAGGTGGAACTGCTCGACGGGCCCCTCGAGGCGTGGACCGACAACTCCGTGACCGATCGGGCCCAGGTGGAACGGCGCCTCGCCGACATCCGACAGGTCGGGTTCGCCTGGGTGTACGAGGAGATGTCGGAGGGCATCAACTCGGTCGCCGCGCCGATCGTGAACCCGTCGGGGACGGTCATCGCCGCCATCCATGCGCACGGACCCTCGTATCGCTTCCCCGTCGACGGGGACGCAGCCGCCATCGCCGCTCGCGTCGTGGCGACCGCTCGACAGATCTCCGACCGCCTCGCCGGCCGGATGACCGACGAGCACGCAGCCCTCGCCGGCTGACACCCCACCGCCCCGCGAGATCGGCACCCGGAAACGTCTCGCTGGTTGACGCGGGCCGTCCTCGCTCCGTGCTATCGTTCCGCATCGCGGAACGAATCCGCATGTCGGAATCGACGAGTCGGTGATGGGGGTCGCTGATCTCGTCGTCCAGATCGAGCAGAGCCGGGGGCCAGCACGGATGGAGACGATGTGAGCGACGACGCAACCGCAGCAGGAGATGCGATCGGGGACGACGACATCGTCCTGTCCGATCTCGGCGACGACGACCTCGTCGTCCAGATGCACGACGACCTGTACGACGGACTCGCGGAGGAGATCGTCGAGGGGACGGAGATCCTCCTCGGACGCGGGTGGACGGCCGACCGAGTGCTCAACGACGCGCTGGTGGAGGGCATGCGGATCGTCGGCGTCGACTTCCGCGACGGGATCCTCTTCGTTCCCGAGGTCCTCCTCGCGGCCAACGCCATGAAGGCGGGCATGGAGATCCTCCGGCCGCTCCTCGCCGAGACCGGCGCCGAGCCGATCGGCACGATCGTGATCGGCACCGTCAAGGGCGACATCCACGACATCGGCAAGAACCTCGTGGCGATGATGATGGAGGGCGCGGGATTCGAGGTGCACGACCTCGGCATCAACTGCGACATCGACACCTACCTCGCCGCACTCGACGAGCACCGCCCCGACATCCTCGGGCTGTCGGCCCTGCTGACGACGACCATGCCGTACATGAAGGTCGTCATCGACACACTCGTCGAGAAGGGCATCCGCGACGACCACATCGTGCTCGTCGGCGGAGCTCCCCTCAACGAGGACTTCGGGGTGGCGATCGGCGCCGACGCGTACTGTCGCGATGCCGCGGTCGCCGCCGAGACCGCCTCCCGCCTCGTGGCAGAACGTCGAGCGAGGGCCCACGCATGAGCGGAGCTCCCGTACGCCGACGCGGGGGCGGCCGCGCTGCCCGACGCGAGATGCGGAGCGCCTCGTCCATGTCGGCCGCGGCATTCCTCACCCGCAAGATCGCTCCGGTCGAGATCGTCTCCGACGAGGGCCTCGAACTGCTCG
Organism: Actinomycetota bacterium; assembly: GCA_039185545.1. Classification (GTDB taxonomy): domain Bacteria; phylum Actinomycetota; class Acidimicrobiia; order Acidimicrobiales; family Ilumatobacteraceae; genus Ilumatobacter_A. Next base: position 3,896 of record JBCDAK010000242.1, on the reverse strand, counting down.
AGCACAACGCCGAGACCATCCTCGAGACCGTCGGCGTCGAGATCCGCGACCATCCCGGCGCCGTCGAACGATTCCGCGACGCCGGGGCCGACGTCGACGGGACGCGGATCCGTTTCCCGCGCGGCATGTGCCGCCAGCTCGTCCAGGCGACCACCCCGGCCGAGTACACGCAGCACGCCCGCAACTCCGACCGCAACGTGAAGATCGGTGGCGACGCGACGGTGTTCGCGCCCAACTACGGATCGCCGTTCGCCTTCGACCTCGATCGCGGACGCCGCTACGCGACCATCGACGACTTCCGCGACCTGGTGAAGCTCGCATACGTCGCGCCGAACATGCACCACTCGGGCGGCACCGTGTGCGAGCCGGTCGACATCCCGGTCAGCAAGCGGCACCTCCACATGATCGATGCGCACGTGCGGTACTCCGACAAGCCGTTCATGGGGTCGGTCACGGCCGGAGAGCGTGCGGCCGACTCGGTCGAGATGGCCCGCATCGCGTTCGGCGGCGACCTCGCCGATCGCACCGTGATGACCAGCCTCATCAACGCGTCGTCGCCGCTCGTCTGGGACGCGTCGATGCTCGACGTGGTCGACGTCTATGCCGCAGCCAACCAGGCGTGCATCATCGCTCCGTTCATCCTCGCCGGCGCCATGGCACCCGCGACCTCCGCCGGCGTGGTGGCACAGACGCTCGCCGAGGCGCTCGCCGGGATGACCTACGTCCAACTCGTGAGGCCGGGTGCGCCCGTGGTCTTCGGATCGTTCGCCAGCTCGATGTCGATGCAGACCGGAGCGCCCACCTTCGGCACCCCCGAACCGGCGATCGTCCTCTACACCGTCGCTGCGCTCGCCCGACGGCTGGGTGTGCCGTTCCGTTCGGGTGGCGCTCTGTGTGCGTCGAAGCTCCCCGACGCCCAGGCGGCCAACGAGTCGATGGCCACGCTGATCCCGACGGTGATGGGCGGCGTCAACTTCGTCCTGCACGCTGCCGGCTGGATGGAGGGCGGACTCGCCGTCGGGTTCGAGAAGTTCATCCTCGACTGCGACCAACTCGGCGCCATGGCCACGTTCGCGCAGGGCCTCGACCTCACCGACAACGGCCAGGCCATGGAGGAACTCCTCGTCCACACGCCTGGCGAGCACCACCTGGGTACCGCCCACACGCTGCACAACTTCGAGACCGCGTTCTACCGCACCACCACGTCCGACAACTCGAGCTTCGAGCAGTGGACCGACGAGGGCGGTCTCGACGCCGCCACGCGGGCGAACGCCATCTGGAAGCAACAACTCGCCGACTACCAACCGCCCCCGCTCGACGACGCGATCGCCGACCAACTCACCGAGTACGTCGAGCGGCGATCGGCCGAACTCCCTGACAGCCACGAGTGATCGAGAGACCATGAACCACCTCCTCCGCCGTCTCCGTCGACGTGACCTCCTCGAGCGCGAGTACGAGCACGTCGCCACCGCCGAGACACTCGCCGCGCTGGCGGCGAGCGCCCACCTCGAGATCATCCCGATGACGTCGATCGACGGCGCGATCGCCGCACTTCCGCCGGCTGCGAACGTGACGGTCACCTGCTCACCCGCCGCCGGGATCGCCGAGACACAGCGACGGACCGAGCGACTCGTCGCCGACGGATTCCACGTCATCCCGCACATCGCAGCCCGACTCGTGACGAGCCCGTCGCACGCCGCGGAACTCGCAGCGTGGGTGCGATCGCTCGGACTCGACGAGGTGTTCGTCATCGCCGGCGACGCACCAGAGGCTGCCGGACCGTACGAGGGCGCCCACGGGTTCCTGCGCGACTTCCTGGCCGCCGATCCCGGAGTCGATCGCATCGGCGTGCCCGGATACCCCGACGGTCACCCCATCATCTCGGCCGAGGTCGCGTCCGAGCAGCTGCACGCGAAACAGGCGCTCGTCGACGAGGCCGGCGTCGGTGCCTGGGTCTCGACGCAGATGTGCTTCGACACCGAACGAATCGTGTCGTGGTTGAGCGCGGAGCGCGCCCGCGGACTGCACCTGCCCGTCCGGCTCGGTGTGGCCGGTGTCGTCGACCGGACCCGGCTGCTCAAGGTCGGAATGCGCCTCGGCGTCGGTGCGTCGATGCGGTTCCTGTCGAAGAACTCGTCGGCCGTGACGAAGCTGGTCGCCCCGGGCGGATACGACCCATCCGAGCTCCTCGCACCGCTGGCCGGCGACGCCGATCGGCTCGACATCGAGTCACTCCACGTCTTCACGTTCAACTCGGTCGCGGACACCGTCGACTGGCAGAACGCACTCACCGCCTGACGCGACCCGAGCGCTGGCCGTCGGCTCGAGACGCTGGGGCCGACACCCGATCGGTCTCGTGAGCGGCCAAGATCTCCATCGGTGGAGACCCAGGGTGTGAGCCCGATCCCCGGGTTCGAGGTGCTGGGCGAGCCTCGGCACGGCGGCACGAGCACGGTCGTCCGCGCGCGCTGGCTCGAACGCGACGAACTCGTCGCGCTCAAGATCGCCGCTCCTGGCCACGAGCGGCGGGTGGACCGCGAGGGTGATCTCGGCCGGCTCGTCGATCACCCGAATCTGGCCGTGCCGATCGCCGCCGGACGCACCGACGACGGCCGCACCTGGGTCGCCTCACGATGGGTCGACGGGCGGACTCTCGACGAGATCCTCCGCATCGAGGGACCGCTCTCGATGACCCGAGCCCGCGCCGTCGTCGTCGACCTCGCGGCGGCACTCTCATCGCTCCACCGCTCCGGCATCACCCATCGCGACGTGTCGCCGTCGAACGTGATGGTCAGCGGGCCGACCGCCGTGCTGATCGACGTCGGGCTCGGACGACACGACGGAGCCGTGGCGACCGTGACGGCGACGGGAGAGCTCGCCGGCACGCCCCGGTACTTGGCACCCGAACTGATCCGCGGCGAGACGCCGACCCCGACGGCGGACCAGTATTCGCTGGCGATCGTCGCCGCCGAGATGCTGACCGGGTCGTGGCCGTTCCCGAGCGACGGATCGGTGGCGGCCGCCCTCCACCATCAGCTCTCGACGCCTCCCACACCCGTCGACGAGCTGCGACCCGACGTCCCGGCCGGTCCGGCGCGTGCGATCTCGCGCGCCCTCTCGAAGTCACCTGGCGACCGATGGCCGTCGGTCGAGGACTTCGCATCCGCCCTCGCCCGGGACGACGCCCCGGCGACGCCGAGCGTGCGCCGCGTCGGCGCCATCGCCGCAGCCGCCGGCGTGGTCGCGCTCTCTGGCGGTGTCGTCGTGTTCGCGCTGGGCTCGAGCGGCGACGGAGAGGGCGAGCCGGCGGGGTCCCCGGCGACGGCCGGCGCGACGCCGACGGACCTCGACGACCCGACGAACACGACGGACACGACGGACACGACGGTGGCCCCCTTCACGACCGTCACGCCGACCACGATGCCGACCACGACGTCGTCCTCGACGACCGACACGACGACGCCCGCCGACGTCGCAGCGGCGGCAGTCGGGCCGGACGTCGACCCCGAGCAGGACGACGCCGCCACGACGCCCATCCCGGAGTCGATCCCGAGCACCACGCCGTCGGGGGCCGCGGCCGCCCTCGCCTGCAACCTCGTCGCCGACGCCGGGTTCGCCTCCGGGTTCATCGGCGACAACTTCTTCGACAACCCCGACGACGAGGAGGACGGCCGCGAGCGGGTGCTGCCGAGCGGAGGTGTCGACGGCAGCGAGGTCCTGGTGATCGGCGACCCCGGTCGGTACGGGTTGTTCGGGAACGAAGTCGGGATCCTGCCCGGCCAGCGCTACGAGTTCTCGGCGGCGCTCCTCCCGGTCGACCCACTGTTCGAGGCGACGATGTCGATCGCCTGGCTCGACGGCGAGTACCAGCTCCTCGACGAGGTCGGCGCCGAGCG